>JALWLE010000071.1 GCA_026996605.1 Flavobacteriales bacterium | reverse complement strand
AAACGCATCGATGCTTTGGCAGGTATGTGATTAAATTGCAATCGAAATTAGACAAAGTTTATAATGAACCGCTGACAATCAGGGTTAAACTGCCTTGGCAAAAAGTTAAGGTCAAGATAGGCGGAACGGAAAATGTTTATACCAATACAAACGGCGAAATGCTGTTGAACGCCTTACCCGGCAATAAAATCGTTATCAAAAAGAAAAAGTAGATGTATTACGCCTTGCGCATCATAGAAAAGATATTCATTATCTATTTTACCGCATATTTGGTCATAGATGTGCTGTTGTATGTCAATGCGTTATTTTTCTTTTTCATCAGAAGCAAAAAAACAAAAAACCGAAAGGCACACGATTATACGCAACACCCTATTTCCATTATCGTGCCGGCGTATAACGAAGAGGTTTCGATTATTACTTGTATTGAAAATCTTTTGGAGTTGGATTATCCCGATTATCAGGTTATTTTGGTCAATGACGGCTCGAAAGACCGGACGATGCAAAGGGTTTTAGAACATTTTGATGTGGAAAAAGTGAAACTCGACGAACCGCCGGATGCCATCAATACCATGAAATTACGTGCTGCATACCGGTTGAATAACCATCGAAACTTACTTATTTTGGATAAGGAAAACGGTGGCAAAGCCGATGCCATCAACGCCGGAATTAACTATGCATCAGGCAAATATATCTGCACCATTGACGCCGACTCGGTTTTGGATCCCGATGCTTTGAAAGAAGTGGTCAATCCGTTTATCGATAATCCCGACACTATTGTTACCGGCGGACAACTGGCCGTAGCCAATGATGTAACCATAGTTAAAAACCGTGTGCAAAGCGCTCGTGTCCCAAAGAATATTTGGGTGCAATGGCAAATCAACGAATACATTAAATCATTTATGATTTCGCGTATCGGATTGAGTAAAATCAATGCTTTGCTGATTATGTCCGGTGCTTTTTCATTGTTTAAAAAACAGGATTTGCTCAATGTAGGTGGTTTTTTGACAAAAATAAACACGTCGCCTTATATTTTGGAAAATGTGGGAAGGGGCAAACAAACCGTTTGTGAAGATATGGAAATTGTGGTACGCTTGTGGAAATACAAAAGAGATCAAAAACAAAAAGCCAAAGCGGTGTTTGTTCCCGAAGCCGTTTTGTGGACGGAAGTACCTGATAATGCACGCTTTTTGTTTCGCCAACGGTCACGGTGGCACCAAGGATTGGCGGAAACCTTGGCTATTTACCGTAGCGCCATTTTTGAACCGTCTTACGGCGTAACGGGTATGTTGGCATTGCCGTATTATTTCTTATTTGAATTATTTTCGCCTATAATGAAAGTTTTATCCTTGATTTTTATTTTTGTAGCCGGATATTACGGGGTTTTTAATGCAAAATGGGTATTTTTGTTGCTTGCCGGCATCTTGTTGACCACTGCTATCATTATGAGCAGCATCACGGTACTATTGGAATATTGGAGCGAAAAACATACCGAAACCACCCGGAATGCTTTGCGGTATAAAAGTTTTAAAGACTGGTTGTGGTTGTTGATTTCCGGAATTTTATCCGAATTCAGTTATTCGTTTTTTAAAATTGCTGCACAATTGGACGGCTTGAAAAATTTCATACGAAAAAAACACGATTGGCGAAAATTTGAACGAAAAGGTATATAAAATTATTAACTCGAAAAAATTATGACGAAAAGAAAAGGATTTTTGATGCTAATGATGTTGATTAGCTTTGTAGTCAAAGCGCAAGACACGGAACAATGGCGACAAAAAGGTTACGAAGCCAAAGAAAACGGCGATTACAAAACGGCTATTGATTATTACGCCAAAATATTGAAGGTGCAGCCGGATGATTATGATGCGCGCCTGGCACTGGCACGCTTGTATCTGAAAACGGAAGATTATAAAAAAGCGGAAAATCTGTTTTTGGAAATCTACCAAAACGACAAAACCGACGTAGAAGCATTATCGGGCTTGGGGCAGGTGTATATGATGACAGACAAGCTCGATAAATCCGTAGCAATGTTCCAAAAAGCCATTACATTGTTGCCGGATTATGTGCCGTTGTATCTTAAATTGGCAAAAGCATATTCTTGGCAGGGAAAATTGCGAAAAGCCATTGAAACGTATAGTCGTATTTTGGAAATAGATAATACCTATTCGGAAGCTTGGCAAGGTATCGGTAAAATGTCTTATTGGATGGAAAAACCTTATACGGCATTGATATATTATAAAAAAGCTATTGCTTTGGACCCGGACGAAATGCCTATTCGTAAGGAATACGAAGAGATAAAAAAGAACTTGAAATATGAATTAACCGGAAAAATATCATTTGTCAATGAACAGGAAGAAAATTACAATATCGATGCACTTATTCAACGTTACGGCGTTTCAAAACGCTTGACCAACAGTATAAATGTATCGGCCGGCTTCCTGTTGGATTATTCGAACCGTGATTTTGTCAATACCAACCTGGGCGATACGGTCAGGTTATATGACAATACTTTTGCCAAAGTCAGTTACCTGACACAGCATCATAAAGTGGATATATATGCAGGATATTCGGTAGCGGACAGCAAATTTTCTTCCTACGGAATGGCTTGGCGAAGCAATTATTCGCTCGGTGGTTTTGACATCAGTAACACCTTGCAAGGTGGATATGATTATTTTTATTATTGGAACAATGTGGGACAAACCGAAGCGCAAGACGAATTGCAAATCAAATACCGGAAATTTAAATTGTCGGTCAATTATCTCTACGGCGTTGTGGATAAACTGCCTATTATGGATGTGCCAAACGACCGCTACGAAGAAGATGTCAATCCGCATACGGGCTATGGAGCCGGGCTAACCTATCAATTGTTCAATATGCCGAAAACGACTGTGGGTGTTTCATATTCATATCTTGATTATGCCTACAAATCTCAATATTACTATTCGCCAATGGGACGGCATTTATACGGCCCTTCGGTTTCGGTATATTATCCACGGGGAAAATTTTATGTCTATGCCGATGCTTCCTACAATGTGGGTTCGGAATACTATTATGAAAAAACCGGAAATAAGCTAAAAACCATTTATATCGATGTATCGCATTGGTCGGCAAATGCCGAAGTGGGATACCAATACAACAACTGGGATTTTTCGTTGGGAAGCGGTAGATTTTATAATCCGTTTTATGCAAATTTTACGGCCTATTTATCTATCAAATATCATTTATAACAGATGAAAGCCAAATTATTAGTTATCATTTTGCTTATCGCCCTTTTGGTGTTTGTCATATACAAAATGATGAAATACGAAGACAGTATTCGTCAAGATCATATCATTGTGAAGTATGAAGAAGACGCTTCAAAACCTTTGTTTGCCCCGGCGCCGTTGGACAAGCTGAAAGAAGCATCGGACAATGCGCACTTCGTTTTTCGCACCGGACAGGTTTATTTTCAAAAAGCCCGGATCGAAAACGGAAACGTTGCCGGTTTTGACGATTTTTTTCTCAAAGGGGTCAATTTGGGCGTAGCCGTTCCGGGAAAGTTTCCGGCTGAATTTTCGTTAAGCTTTGACGGGTATTTGAAATGGTTGGAAGAAATAGGGCAAATGAATGCCAATGTGGTCAGGACTTATACCATATTGCCACCCGAATTTTATAAGGCTTTGAATTACTACAACTTGCATCATGCCGACAAGCCGGTTTACCTGCTACAAGGTATTTGGGCAACGGTGCCAAAGGACGAAGATTATCTCGATAAGGATTACACCCGCAGTTTTAAGCACGAAATAATGGACGTGATTGATGTTATCCACGGCAATGCCGTTTTACCCGAAAAACCGGGTAAGGCACATGGCATTTATACCGCCGATGTGTCAAAATATGTTGCCGGCTATTTGCTGGGGCGTGAGTGGGAACCGCGGGGCGTTTTTAAAACCATTAGAAAATACAAACAAGACAGGTATAACGGCGTTTTTGTGCAAGTGCATAACGCAAACACCATGGAAGTATGGCTGGCAAAAATGTTGGACTTTGCCGCCACTTACGAAACGCAACAATATCAATGGCAGCACCCTTTGTCGTTTGTCAATTGGTTGCCACTCGATCCGATGTTTCATAATACGGAATTTATTGAAAATAAAAAGGTTAGAGAATACGATAACGATTTGAGCAGTGTGGATTTTACCAAATTTCACGCTACGGAATTGCTACATACAGGACTTTTTGCCGCCTATCACGCTTATCCGTATTACCCCGACTTTATTTATTTACAAAAAGATTATGCCGAAGCAGTAAATCACAAAGGTGAAAAGGACAATTATTACGGCTACTTACAGGATTTGAAACAACACTGCACGGGTATGCCTTTGGTTATTGCCGAATACGGATTGCCGTCGAGCCGCGGCGTTAGTCATTTTGACCCTTACGGTTTTAATCAAGGCGGATTGAGCGAAGCACAACAAGCAGAACGTTCTCTAAAACTGACTGACGATATTGTGCAAACCCGTTGTGCCGGTGCCATATTTTTTGAATGGGCGGACGAATGGTTCAAACATAACTGGTTGGTAATGGATTTTGAATTGCCTTTCGAAAACCGCAAACTCTGGCACAATATGGAAAATCCGGAACAGAATTTCGGTATCAAGGCATTGGAAGATAGACGAAAAGTCATTGACGGCAAGATGAACGACTGGCAAAAAACCGATACCGTTTCGCAAGAAATCAGTATGACGAATTTTGCCGACGCTACTTATTTTTATGTAGGGGCGCATTTACCCGGTTTTGATTTTGATAAACATAATTTGTATATCGCCATTGATACGTATGACAAACAAAAAGGCGATCACAAATTGCCATTTACGGATAAGCATTTTGACAACGGATTTGAGTTTTTGGTCAAGCTATCCGGTACCCATCAAGCTAAAATATTGGTAGATGAACCTTATTCGGTTTTTACGGATATCTATAACGATTATATTCCCGTATATGCTTCAAAAAACAATGCTAACGGCACTTTTATAGACGAATTGATGTTGGTCAACCGGGGAAGGGAAACGCTAACGGGTGAAAAAACGGACAGTATTGTTCATAATCGCGGGCTGTTGCAATTCGGTAATTCAAGCCTTCCGGAAACGTCAAATGCCGATTGGTTTTACGATGCCGGCAATCACAATCTGGAATTGCGTCTGGACTGGCACTTAATCAATGTATCGGATCCGTCGCACCGGTATGTGTTGGACGATAAAGCGGGTACAAAAGCCATTGAATACAGTCAAACCGAAGGTTTTTACATTTATTTGTTTATAACCGATAAAAATGATCGTTTGCTCAAACAATATCCCGAAGGCGAGCCGCAATTTTTTACTTGGGATATATGGGAAAAACCGGTTTATACCGAAAGGCAAAAAGCTTTGTATGACAGCTTGCAAGCATATTTTGCAAAACCTTTGAAACTTTCCTACAATTCAGTACTTCCAAAAACCGAAAAATTTGAAATTACAGATTATTATATGGACAAGCCCGGTGCAATCAGTATCAGTTTTTCCGGACAAAGTTATTCGCAATACTTGTATGCCTATCCCATCTTAAAAAAATATGATTTGAAAGCCACTTTTTCCGTTTTACCGTATTGGGATAAGAAAAAACACTTCACGGCAGAGTATAACGGATTACCTGCCATCAGGATGGGACGCAACGAATGGCAAATTTTACAAAAAAACGGCTTTGAAATGGCCGTTGAAATTGATGCTAATCCCGCTTGGTTAGGTTTGAAAGAAAAATTTCCGCAAGTAAAAACACTTCATATTCCGAAGCAATTCAAAGCTAAATTACCCGGCAGCTATTTGTTCGCAAGGCAAAACACTTCCGGTGCTTATAAAAATGTGTCATACCGGTTTGTCAATGCCAAACTTTCTGAAAAAGAACTTTGGAATACTTTGCAAAAAAATAAAGGTAAATGGTCGATTGTGAGCTATAAACATATTTACAAAGACAGTTTGACAATACGAAAATTGGATAGTGTGTCGGTTGCCAATAATTTTGTGCCGTTTGAAAAATTCAGACGACAAATACGCTTGATACGGAACACCGGTTATTGGATCGATACCGAACAAAATGTGTTTAAATACCTTTACGAAAAGCAAAAAAACAAATTGCAGACAAAAAAATTCGGCGATGTTGTTTTCGTGCAGTTGGTTTCCGGCTTAAATCCGGCTGTTTATAATATGCCGTTGAGCATTCGCTATACCACCGGCGCCGAAAAACTTAAAGTCAGCGGTTCGCAGTCGGACGGCATTTACGAAAATCGCACGGGCAGTATCATCATCAATGTATTGCCGGGAAAAGAAGTCAGAATAGAAAAAATTAAGTAAGATGACCAAAAAATATTTCATTCATATCGTTTTAATTGTAGCGGGCTTGTTTGTTGCCGGATGTGGACAAAACAAACCGCGCAAAATCGCCATTCCGCAAGATGCCAAACCGCTACCGAAAGCTTTGTTTATCACTACGGGCGTGAATTTTAAGCTCGAAGATCCCGCTTTGCCGCCGGCTATTGTGTTGGCGGTTCAGGAATTGTCCAAAAACGGTATTCCGGTCAAATTGGCCGACAGAAACATTTTGTATCACAAAGACAAATTGATGAATTATCAAATAATTATTCTCCTGACTGCCAAAAACATACATGATACCGATAGAGAATACTCTTTGTCATTTATGACAGATACCGAACTGGACAATATCAAAGACTTTGTTCGTAACGGTGGATTTTTGATCAGTGGCGACAATGTGGGCCGGAATACTTACGAAGGCGATGACAGGATACTGGAAGGTGGCGAATTAAATCCACAGAATTATGCTTTGTCGGAAGTTTACGGGATGATTTTGAATGAAGTCAATATCAAAAATTATGCTGTTTCGGGACTAAAAAAGCCGTTTGAAAACTTTAATAAAGCCGGTTACCAAGATGATATTTGGATTGCCACAGGCGTAAAAGCTACATCCGACAAATTGGATACGCTGGCTATTTGGCACAACGATACCAAAACCTATCCCGCGATTACCCGTAACGAATATGGCAACGGCGTAAGCTATTGGGTGGGTTTGTCAGGTTGGTTAACGCCTGCCAACGACGGTGGTGAAAGCAGTGTGGCGCAAATTGAAAAGTTTTATGATTGGGTGGCGCAAGATTATTACAAACAAAAGGCATTGCCGGTGCAACGGAATTTGTGGCCCGGAGCGCATCAAGCGGCTTTTGTCGTGTCGTTTAACATTGCCGACACGCTTCCGCCTTACAAATTTGTGATTGAAAAACTACAACAGCAGCAAATCAATCCTACGTTCTTTGTGAGCGGAACCGTCAAAAAAGACATTAGAGATTTTTTAAAAAACCAAAAGGTAGATTTGGCATCGAGTGGTTATGCTTATGCTAACTACACATCAATGGATTTTGCCGATGCCACACAGGATATCTTGCAAAACGAAGCGGCATTGCAAGAAAAATTTACGGGTTTCCGGTTTCCGTTTACCACGCCGGGCTATAAAGGAATGCTGGCTTTGCAGCAAAATGATTACACTTATGACAGTAGTATCAGTGCCAATCATCTGGATTTTATTTTGGGGAGTATTGTGCCGTACAATTTGGTGCTTTCGGGGCAAGATTATTATCAAACTACGGATATTTTTGAAGTGGCGCCAACCTACCACGATGATTATTTCTTTATAGGCAAACTCAAAACCGGCGATTACAAAACCCCCAAGCAACTACATAAGGATGTGTTGCGCTACGGACAATATTTGCAAGACTATTGGCAGTATGCCGTCAAACCGAATAAAGGACTGATGCTGGTATTGGCACACCCTGATTTAACCGGTTATAACGAAGAAACTTTTTCGGCGCTGCAAAAGATGATCGACACGGTAAAATCCCAAAATGTTTGGCTGACAAGCTTACCGTCGGTGGTCCGGTATTTTAAGGATAATGAACGAGTGTCATTATTTGTAAAAAACGATGAAAAGCAAACGCTTATTTATGTCAAAGCGGAACCGGATGTGCGGATAAAAAATTACGCGGTTCGTTTGGATTTTAAACCTGAAAGTGCGGAAGCAAGCACCGGAACAGCGGAAATAAAACAGGTTGATGATGTTTACTATGTTATTTTTGATGTGATCGACGGGCTAATAATAAAGTTAAAGAAATAATTTAATCATGTACTTTTTTCCAACACTTTAAATGCCTCAAAAACAGCCGGACAAATAGTTGTATTTTTAAGATGCAGGTCGAATAATTGCCTATTCTTTTTCCTGTCCAAATGTGGATATTCACGGCAAGCTTTTGGACGGACATCATAAATCAAACAATAATTATCCGCATCAAGGAACACACAAGGCGTCTGTTGCATCATCCATAAACCGTCAGTATCTTTTTTTAAGTATTGATTGATGAATTCAATGGATCTAAGTCGTAAAAACTTTGCAATGCGTTCAATATCTTTTTCGGTTACGATAGGGCTGGTCGTTTTACAGCAATTGGCACAAGCCAAGCAATCAATCCGGTTAAAAACTTCATTGTGAATATCATTCATCACATAATCAAAATTTTTAGGTGGACGCTTCTTAATTTTTTGGACCAACTTTTTAAAACTTTTATGTTTAAGACGAGCTTGTTCGGGAAGAGATTTTAGGTATTCGTCCATATAAGTTGAAAGTATAAAATTAAAAGCTGAAAGTAAAATACATAGGTCACTGAGTGTTTCCCCGACAGCTGTCGGGGGGATGTGTCGAAGTGACCGGAATTATTATTTATAAATCTATCTGTCCCCGTACATTTTATCATAATATTTTTGATAATCGCCGGAAGTTACATTATTAAGCCATGCTTCATTTTCCAAATACCAATCTATTGTTTTAGATAAACCTTCCGAAAAATCAACTGAAGGTTTCCAACCCAATTCTTTGTTTATTTTGCTTGCATCAATAGCATAACGCTTATCATGTCCGGGGCGGTCTTTGACAAATGTGATTAATTGACGCGAAGTACCTTCGGGACGTCCCAATTTGTTATCCATCAAATCGCAGAGCAGATGAATCAAATCAATATTAGTATATTCATTAAAACCACCAACATTATAAGTTTCACCTGCTTTACCTTCGGTAAAAATCATATCAATCGCACGAGCATGATCAATCACATAAAGCCAATCACGCGTATATTGACCATCACCGTAAACCGGAAGTGGTTTGTTGTGTTTGATATTGTTGATAAACAATGGAATCAATTTCTCAGGAAATTGATTCGGTCCGTAGTTGTTAGAACAGTTTGAAATGACTGTCGGCATACCGTAAGTGTCGTGATAACTGCGCACAAAATGATCCGAAGCCGCTTTCGATGCCGAATATGGTGAATGCGGGTCGTAAGGTGTGTTTTCTGTAAACAAACCGGTTTGACCCAACGAACCGTAAACTTCATCCGTTGAAATATGGTAAAATAGCTTATCGGTATAATCATCTTGCCACAATTTTTTTGCGGCATTAAGCAGATTGACCGTACCCATAACATTAGTTTCAACAAATGCTAAAGGATTTTCAATAGAACGATCCACATGCGATTCTGCCGCCAAATGAATCACACCGTCAAAACGGTATTTTTTAAATAAGTCATTGATAAAATCCGCATCACGGATATCACCACGCACAAAAGTGTAATTAGGTTTATCCGCCACATCGGATATATTTTCCAAATTGCCGGCATAAGTCAATAAATCCAAATTGACAAATTGCGTATCCGGATATTTATGAATAAACAATCGCACTACATGCGAGCCGATAAACCCGGCACCGCCGGTTATTAATATGTTTTTGTATTTCATTTTATTATTGATGATATGGTTATTTGGTTGATTGGTTATATGGTTATTTGGTTATTTGATGTGGCTTCGCTATGCTTCGCCATGCTATGTGTCCTATGTCGCACTTGGCACTTTTCACTTCGCACTTTGTCGCTTTCCACTTTTTACTTTCCACTTTCGATAGCCTTCAAACTCAAATCCATATTACTCACCGAATGCGTCAAAGCCCCCGATGAGATAAAATCTACACCACATTCAGCATACCGGCGCAAAGTATATTCGGTAATGCCGCCTGATGCTTCCGTTTCAAAACGTTCATTGATTAATTTAACTGCAGCACGTAAATCCTCAAAACTAAAATTATCCAGCATAATTCTATCCACTTGTCCAACCCGCAATACTTCTTGCACTTCATCCAAATTTCGTGTTTCTATTTCTATTTTTAACTTTAAATCTTTCTCTTTTAAATATTTATTTGTTTTCAGAATAGCTTGTTCAATCCCGCCGGCAAAATCTATATGATTATCTTTCAGCATTATCATATCATATAAACCAAAACGATGATTGGTTCCACCACCTATAAGGACTGCCCATTTTTCCAAGACTCTGATACCGGGTGTGGTCTTACGGGTATCGAGTATTTGCGTTTTTAAATCAGCTAAAATTTCGATATACCGGCGTGTTTTGGTAGCAATGGCGCTCATACGTTGCATAGCATTAAGCACCAAGCGCTCTGCCCTCAATATTGACTGCGATCGCCCCGACACTTTAAAAGCAACATCACCATAACGAACAAATTTACCGTCAAGTATCGACACTGACATAGTCAAATCCGGATCAACTTGATGAAACACGCGTCGTGCAAAATCAACACCTGCCAAAATTCCGTTATCTTTAACCAGCAATTGAGCCGTTCCGGTAGCATCCGAAGGGATACATGCCAACGAACTATGATCGCCGTCGCCTACATCTTCACGTAAAGCATTAACTATAATTAAATCCAGTTCTTTCTCAAATTGTTCCTTAGTCATCATAGTACAAATATACAGCAATTTTTTTTCTAATATTGAAAGAATTTGTAAAACAGATCACCTACATATAGTCAATAAATCGCTAAATTTGCCATAGAACCAATAAATAAAAAAATGTTTCAAGTACAATTTAAAACCATTTGGGCAAACTTTGACCCAAACAGACATATGCGTCACTCGGCATATAGCGACTATGCTGCCGAAGTACGCGCACGGTATTTTGAAAAACACAATTTATCCCTCGATGATTTTGCCCGCTTACATATCGGGCCGGTTTTGTTTGAAGAACAAACCCGTTTTTTTAAAGAAATAAAAATGGGGGCTGATATTACCGTTGATATGTGGCTGTCTGCCGCAACCGAAAATTTTGAGCGCTGGGAATTTTCACACAACATCTACAACCAACAAGGCGATTTGTCGGCAATCGTGAAAGTCAAAGGCGCCTGGATTAATTTACAAAAACGAAAATTAACCGGTTTACCCGAAACTATTATTGAGAAATTAAAGCATATACCCAAAAGTGATGATTTTAAAACGATAATTCGAAAAACAAATTAAGAATGAATAATGGATAATTGAGAATTATAAGTATTAAACTCTAATATAAAAAGAAAATGTATTTTTGCTTATTATTTTAAATTATTCTAAATTAAATGACTAATCTATTTGAACAACAGCAAAAAAAACAAGCGCTCAAAGAGAAAGTGTATTTTTACGGATTTTACACCGTACTACTGTATTTATTGGCGCTAACAATCGTATTAATCAGCAATGACACCCAAACTTGTTTATTCGATTGGTACTGCGTTTCGTCCAAGCAACACTATTGGCAAGCGGCATTCATTCTGTATCTATATCTATTAGCAATCGTCATTTTAATCATTCAAACTTACAAATTACTGGAAAAATTGGTCGCCAAAAAAAATCATATCCAATACTTTAAATACATATTTTATGCCATTCCCTTTGTTACGGCACTGCTTCTATGGAGCATCGGCACCAACCGGTCAGATAGCTATCTATTCATCGTATTTTCAGCCATTATTTCCGTATTAGGTCTCTTGATGATTGAATTTCGTAAAAAATAAAAGCTTCTTTTTTTTGAGCCCCATAGGGGCGACACCTTTGTAAAAACCATATAAGACATTAAAGAACATAAAAGAAATGACTTATAGAATTAATATATGATTATCAATATTAAGAGAGTAATAATAAAAAGGAACAACCTTATTTAGGGATTTAAAATTTACAGACATCCGACACTAAACTCATCATAAATAATAAATCGTATCTTTGTCATAACAAACAAACATACAGATGACCAAATATATAATACCCTTTATCGTTTTGAGTTTAATCTCTTGCAAAAAAACCGATAGAAACGACACTTATGACAATATCGATTTTAAACAAGAAATGCGTGATTTTGTCGTGCATATCAGTGATTACGCCAAAAATATTAAGCCCGGCTTTAACATTATTACCCAAAACGGTGTCGAACTGATTACCGTAAACGGCAGCCCCGACGGTATCACCAATTATGATTATGTTGAAGCGCTAGACGCCCAATCCCAAGAAGGACTATTTTACGGTTATGAAGCTGACGATGTTGCCACACCAACCGACAAAACCCAATATCTAAAACAGTTTCTCAATAAAGCCAAAGCCGAAAATAAAGCCATTTTGATAACCGATTATTGCAATACTACTGATAACATCCGAAAATCTCGTGACAGTATTACGCATAATCAATATATCGGATTTACGGCAACACATCGCGAGCTGGATATAATCCCTCAACTGCCTATTCCCAACGAAAATAATCAAGATATTGACAATTTAAACGAAGCCGAAAATTATCTGTACCTCATCAACTACCAAAATTTCAATACCAAACAAAGACTGCTGGAGCGTATTGCCACTACTAATTACGATGTGATTATCATGGACTTATTTTATCAAGGGCAAGCCTTTACCTCACAAGATTTGACACAGCTACGCCATAAACAAAACGGTGGCGAACGCTTACTCATTGCTTACGTGTCTATTGGCGAAGCCGAAGATTACCGGTATTATTGGCAGTCATCATGGGACAATGACCACCCCATTTGGTTAGACGACGAAAATCCCAACTGGCACGGCAATTACAAAGTACGTTATTGGGAAAAAGATTGGCAAAAAATCATCTTTGGTAACAATCATTCTTATATCAAAAAAGTCATCAATGCCGGCTTTGACGGCGCCTTTCTCGATGTCATAGACGCTTACGAATTTTTTGAAGAAAAAACCCGGTAATTCATGTCACAAACTGTATTAAATGTATTCATGTATGCCCTCATCACGGCAATAGCCACCGGATTGGGCGCATTACCCTTTATCTTTATCAAAAAAATCACCCCGACCGTTATGGGCGTATCCAATGCCCTTGCTGCCGGATTAATGACCGGTGCCAGTATCGGTTTGGTCATTGAAGGCGTCGAAATCAGTTATCCAAAAGTTATATTGGGACTTTTACTGGGTTTGATTTTTATAGGAGTAGTCGAGTGGCTGCTTCACAAAGCCGAACGGTCTCATCGTGACAGTCCGGGATTTTTAGTCCGTAAAGAAAGTTTTTTCAAAAACTACAAAACCGCCATTATCATCATCATCGTAATGACCGCACATTCCGCTGCTGAAGGCATTGGTCTGGGAACTTCATTTGGCGGTACTTTCAAATTCGGATTGATGATGACCATTGCCATTGCCATTCACAACATTCCCGAAGGCTTGGCCATCAGTGCCCCCTTGGTTGCCAAAGGCGTTTCGTGGTGGAAAGCTGCTTTATGGAGTATTTTTACCTCGCTGCCGCAACCGCTCTTTGCCGTTCCCGCCTATATGTTTATTACCTATTTCAAACAATATTTACCCATCGGATTAGGCTTTGCCTCCGGTGCCATGTTTTGGGTCGTTTTTGCCGATATCGTCCCCGAATCACAAGAAAACATGGAAAAAGAAAAATCCGCCATCATCATTGTTCTAGCCCTGATAGCCATGCTCTATTTGCAGTATATTTTATAGTGTTTGGGCGTGCCTTGTCAAGTTTCCCGCCGCCCTATCCGACAACTACTTGACAAGGTCGGGCTATCCGCTTATAGTCACCTTGCTGCGCACTGTTGTTTTATCGGCGGTGCGGGGGCTTCCTGCGGTCGCCGCCACCCACCGTAAAACTTATACTAAACTACTGTTGAGATTAATGATTATAAAAAGTTTCTTTTAGGCTTGTTTGTTTCCAAAAAAATATTTCGTAGCTATGGCTACGTAAGATTTTTTTGAAACCAAACCACTCTAAAACAATTCTTTTTCTATAACATCATCCCAACAGCAGTTTAGTAACAGGCGCAACTGCGGCGAGCTACCGCTACTATCCCTCACGCAGAGCAACCGCCGGTGATTCGCACTTTTCGCTTTGTCACTTTCCACTTAGTACTTTCAACTTTCAACTATTCCGTATCTTTGCAAAAAATTATCAGCATTGAACCTTCAAGACATTTTAAACATATACCGCCACAATCCTAAACACAGCGAGCTACTTTCCGCTTTACAAACACATCAACATATTGGTATTGAACAATTGAGCGAATCGGCTTTGAGTTTTGTAATGACCGCCTTATACCAAACGAAAGCCAAACCTTTCTTACTGATTTTTTCCGACAAAGAAGAAGCCGCTTACTATTACAACGATTTTCAAAACCTTGCCGGAGAAAACCGCGTCTTATTTTTTCCCGAATCTTACAGACGTGCTTATCAAATAGAAGAAACCGACAACGCCAATGTCTTACAGCGCGCCAAAGTGCTTAACCACTTGCAGTCGCGTCAAAAACCGCAGATTGTCGTTACCTATCCGGCAGCGCTGTTTGAGCAAGTAGTCGTCAAAAAAGAGCTGCTCAACAATACGCTTAAAATCAAAACCGGTGATAAGTTGTCAATGGATTTCCTCTACGATTTAATGTTTGAATACCAATTTGACCAAGTCGATTTTGTAACGCAACCGGGTGAATTTTCCATACGCGGCGGTATTCTTGATGTGTTTTCCTACGGCGATGACGAACCCTATCGTATCGAACTCTTTGACGACGAAATTGAAAGTATTCGCAGTTTTGATATCGAAACGCAGTTATCTGATCAAAAGCTGAAATCGGTGCAAATAATTCCCAATTTGTCCGATAAAACCCTCATTCAACAACGCCAAAGTTTTTTAGATTATATCAAAGCACACACTCTGATTTATCTCAAAAACCGCCAAGCCGCCCTGTCGGTTCTTGACAAATTGTATGACAAATCCCTGCAACAATTTGAGCAACTCGACACCGAAACCCAACATCTGAAACCGGCGGAATTGTTCTGCAATGCCCAAAGTTTTGAAAGCAAACTCAACCGGTTTCAACTCTTGGAAAACAAAGCCGAAAATCCTGAAACGACTATCCATTTTGCCGTGCAGCCTCAACCGGTATTTAACAAAAGTTTTGAACTGCTAACCGAAAATCTGCAACAAAACACCGCTGCCGGTATGCAAAACATCATTTTTTGCACCAACGACAAGCAAGCCGAACGACTGCAAGCCATCTTTGACGATATGGATGTCGAAGTGGAATTTTCAACTTTGGTTTTGCCATTATATCGTGGATTTATTGACCGGAATGTAAATCTTGCCGGCTATACCGACCACCAGATTTTTGAACGTTATCACCGCTTTCATATCCGCAAAAATACCCGCAAACAGCAAGCTGTTACCCTCAAAGAACTCACCTCGCTCAAAGAAGGCGATTACGTAGTCCATATCGACCATGGTATCGGGCAATTTGGCGGTTTGCAAAAAATAGATCGCGGTGGCAAAGAGCAAGAAGTCATCGAAATTGTCTATAAAAACGGCGACCGCTTATTTGTCAGCATACACAGTTTGCACAAAATCAGCCGTTACAACACCAAAGACGGCAAAGAGCCCAAAGTCAGCAAACTCGGTGGCGGTGCTTGGAAATTGCTCAAACAAAAAACCAAAAAACGCCTCAAAGAATTGGCGTTTGACATCATAAAACTGTATGCCGAACGCAAGCTCGAAAAAGGTTTTCAATACGCCCCCGATTCTTATTTGCAAAACGAATTGGAAGCGTCTTTTATGTACGAAGACACCCCCGACCAATACCAAGCAACACAAGATGTCAAAGCCGATATGGAAAGCAACAAAACCATGGACCGCTTGGTTTGCGGCGATGTCGGATTCGGAAAAACCGAAGTGGCGATACGGGCGGCTTTCAAAGCCGTGGACAACGGTAAGCAAGTTGCCGTATTGGTGCCGACGACCATTCTGGCTTTTCAGCATTACAAAACATTTAGCGAACGACTCAAAAATTTTCCGGTCGTTATCGACTATCTCAACCGGTTTAGAACCGCCAAAGAAAAAACCCAAATCAAAAAAGACCTTGCCGAAGGCAAAATAGATATTATCATCGGGACACATGCTTTGGTTAATGACAAAATCAAATATAAAAATCTTGGTTTGATGATTATAGACGAAGAGCAAAAATTCGGTGTGTCGGTCAAAGAAAAACTCAAAGTTATTCGTAAAAATATCGATACCTTAACCTTGACGGCAACGCCTATTCCGCGCACGCTGCAATTTTCATTAATAAACGAGCGCGATTTATCGGTTATCAATACGCCGCCGTCAAACCGTTATCCTATAGAAACCCAAGTTATTCGTTTTGACGAAAATATTATTCGTGATGCCATTAGTTACGAAATTCAACGCAAAGGTCAAGCTTTCTTTATTCATAACCGCATTGACAATATTCAAGAAGTTGCCGGCATGTTGCAACGGCTCATTCCCGAAGCCCGTATCGGTATCGGACACGGGCGTATGGAAGGCAAAAAACTCGAACGCCTCATGCTCGACTTTATCAATGGCGAATTCGATGTTTTGGTAGCCACCACCATTATCGAAAACGGCTTGGATGTTCCCAATGCCAATACCATTTTTATCAACAATGCCCACCAATTCGGTTTGGCGGATTTGCACCAGATGCGCGGACGTGTCGGTCGAAGCAACAAAAAAGCGTTTTGTTATTTTATCACACCGCCCTACTCTGCCATGACTTACGATGCTCGTAAACGCATTGAAGCCGTAGAAACTTACACGGCACTGGGTAGCGGATTTCAAATAGCCATGAAAGATTTGGAAATACGTGGCGCAGGTGACTTGCTCGGTGCCGAACAAAGCGGATTTATCAACGAAATGGGCTTTGATACCTATCAAAAAATTTTAAAAGAAGCCATTGCCGAACTCGAAACGCACGAATTTAAAGATTTGCTCAAACAGGAAGGCAAAACACCACAATTTAAAATAGAAGCCCAAGTAGAAACCGATTTTGAAATCCTATTCCCCAACGATTATATCGGACAAACGACCGAACGGCTTAACCTGTACAACGAACTCGCCAATCTGAAAACAGAAGAAGAACTCGAACGCTACAAACTGCAATTACAAGACCGGTTCGGACCGCTGCCCAAACCCACCGTCGATTTGTTACAATCCGTCCGGCTCAAATGGCAAGCAGAGCAATTGGGCTTTGAAAAACTGGTTATTAAAAAAGGCAAGATGTTGGCGTATTTCGTAACCAATCCGGATTCACCTTATTATCAATCGGAAATTTTCGGACGTATTTTGCAAAAAGTCCAGCAAACCGGCTGTTGCCAATTCAAAGAAAAGAAAATCCAAAACAACCAACGGCTCTATTTGGTCTTTGACGGCGTTGAGAGTGTCGATACGGCGTTGAAAAAGCTGTCGGAATTGAGCTAAAATTATTTTAAAAAATATTTTAAAGGGGGCGTTCGAGCGGGCTGTCCGCTTGTAGCTGTTTGGTGTTGCACTGTTGTTTTACGGGCAGTGCGGGGGCTTCCTACGGTCGCCGCCACCTGCCATAAAACAATCAGGCAACCCTGCAACAGGCTACCGCTGCCATCCCTAACGCGGGGTGGAATCGAGTGTTGCTTTTGTTGTGAATTTTAGATTATTGACTTCAAAATTTATAATATATATTCCGTTTGACACACCTGATAAATTGACAACATTACTTCCGTAATTTAACTTCTGTCTAACAATCACTTTACCGGTTATATCAAATACCGAGATATTTGTTTTTGCTTCTTTTTGTAAGTTGATATTTAGAAAACCGCCTTCACTTTGACGAATATTGATGTAATCGTTCATTAATTCAACCGGCACAATTGAACTTTGCGGTTTGTAATACTTCACATTTCTCCAATAACCGTGGTAAGCAGAACTCAAGCCACCGTGAGAATTACTAAAATTTCTCCTGTTGTGATGAGAAATTCCATCCGGTATGTTTATGGTGCTAATCAAGTTATTATCAACAAAAATATGTAAATTACGGTCAGTATCGGAATATTTTGCCCCGAATTGATACCATTGATCAGTTGCCAAAGTAAAATTTGTGTTGTATGAAACCCAGTCATTATTAACTCCTGTTAAATATTTCATTTCTAATTCGTTAGAGTTGTTTGCAAAAAAACTCAACCAACGATATCCGATTCCGCACACAAAAATATAATTATAACTGTTGTCAGATAATTTAGCTTCAAAAGTAATGATGAAATCATCCGGATTAAAGTTGCTGATACCGTTCATTGAAATATAAGTACCTGTATTGCCTGCACTCCCGTCATAATAAGTACCGTTGGAATAAACACTTCCGTTTTGAAAAGTTGCATTGACGAGGTGTGCATCGTTATTATTACCGGTGGCATCTACACCGTCGGTTTGAAACGGAAAATGTGCCAATAATTCGTAATCGGTTGTGTCTTGCGCTATGGCAGTCGCTTGCCAAAGTAAAAAAACTAAAAATAATATTTTTTTCATAATAATTGGTTTTTTAGTAATCCGGCAAGTAATTTATACCTGCCGGATTAGGTTAATAAATGATTAATTGTTAGAATTATTATTTAATTTTTGTTCAATTATTTTGATACGTTCTTGTAATTGCAACAATTTAGCGTTTTGTTGTTTGAGAATTTCTATTTGATTTTGTTGTTCTTGCAATTTTGCATTTTGCCGTTCAATAATTTCTTGTTGTTCTTGTACGGCTTTGACCAAAGGAACTACGAACTGTCCGTAAGCCAAAGAATAAGGGTCTTTTTCATTGTCGGGGTGGTGTACGCCGTCAAAGTCAAATCCGCAGGCTTGTGCCGCCGCTTCCACTTCTTGTGCGATAAAACCGGTATGATAAACTTGCTCCACTGCCTTTCTTTCCGCTTTATCTTGATGATCATCTTTTACACCCATAAATTTATCCAATCCGTCTAAATCCCAAGTATATGATACCGGACGCAGGCGTTTGATAAACTCCAAACCCGAAACATTTTCTTTTACATTGCGTTTAAATCTACCGTCCGAAGTATTGTGCCAGAAAGAATGTCCGCCTATCCAAGTAACACTGTTATTTCCCAGTTTTACCATATTGTCTGCTGTAATGGAACTTTGAAAACCAATGGCAGTTGAATTAGTATAACTCGAACCGTTAAAAAAAGCTTGATATCCGATAGCTGTATTTTTATATCCATCTATGTTTTCAAATAAAGCACCATTACCGACAGCGACATTACTATGTCCATTTTCGTTATATACTAATGTCAAACTTCCGATAGCAACATTATTGTCTCCTGTTTCGTTATTTTCTAATGCATTAGTTCCGACAGCGACATTTTTGTCTCCGGTTGTATTTAGTCTTAACGACGAAGCACCGACTGCGACATTTTTGTCTCCTGTTTCGTTACTAAATAATGTTTGATGACCTATTGCAGTATTGGAAGATCCCGTAGTATTGGAGTATAGTGCTTTGGAACCGATGGCTGTATTTTTTACGGCATGGTAAGATTGTGTAGCACCGGTTCCGTTGTTATACAAAGCCGAGTCACCTACGGCAACCAGATTGCTACGGTCGGTGTTTTTATACAAACTACGTGCTCCGACGGCAACATTGGTATTCCCGGTGGTATTGTGATATAAAGCATAGTATCCGCTTGCGGTATTATTATTTCCGGTGGTATTTAACAATAGTGATGCGCGTCCGAAAGCACTGTTGTTGGTACCGGAAGTATCGGAATATAAAGCCAATGTACCGAATGCCGAATTGGAAGTAGCATCGGTAATATTATAACCGGATTTATAACCAACAACCGTATTGTCATTGCCGGTTGAATTTGAGTTTAATGCAAATGTACCCATTGCCGTATTGTTATCTCCGGTAGTATTATTTTGAAGTGCATAAGAACCCGTTGCGGTGTTAGCTTTTCCTTCCGTATTATCCTTTAACGAATGTATACCGACAGCCGTATTTTGGTTACCTAATGTATTTGCATACAAAGCTTTTGATCCGATAGCTGTGTTTTCGGTACCGTGAGTTGATAGCGTTGCGCCGTTTCCGTTGTTATACAAAGCCGAGTCACCTACGGCAACTAGGTTGGAGCGGTCGGTGTTTTTGTATAAACTTTTTGTTCCTATGGCAACATTGGCATTTCCGGTGGTATTGGCATTCAAAGCATCACGTCCGACAGCAGTATTGTAATTTCCTGTGGTATTATTTCTTAATGCATCATTACCGTTTGCAGTATTTGAATGTCCTGTTGTGTTTTGATACAATGATTGGTTTCCGGAAGCCATATTTCTATATCCAGTGGTATTGGCATATAAAGTATGGTAACCATTGGCGGTATTGTAATATCCCGTCGTATTGGAATATAGCGCTTTGGAACCGATAGCGGTATTTTCAGTGGCATGCCAGGTTTCCGTAGCACCGGTTCCGTTGTTATACAAAGCCGAGTCACCTACGGCTACCAGATGGCTAAGATTGTTGCTGTGGTATAGACTAGACGCACCTATGGCTACATTACCACTTCCGGTTTTGTTTAAGTATAAAGCAAAATATCCGTTAACCGTGTTTTTCATACCTGATATATTATGTGATGCCGCACCACTTCCAATGGCAGTATTTCCAACACCTGTGGTGTTTTGCATCAATGCAAAAGATCCATTGGCGGTGTTCCAACCGCCGGTGGTATTTTCCATTAATGCATTGTATCCACAAGCTGTATTTTTGATTCCCGTTGTATTGTCATAAAGTGTTTTAGAACCAATAGCTGTATTAAATTCACCGGTGCTATTGTTATACAAAGCCGAGTCACCTACGGCAACTAGGTTGGAACGGTCGGTGTTTTTATATAAACTTTTTGCACCTATGGCAACGTTGGCATTTCCGGTTGTATTTTCATACAATGCTCTATATCCACTTGCAACATTATAGTTCCCCTTATTATTATATAAACTTTTAACCCCGTTTGCCGTATTCGCATCTCCGGTTATGTTATAATATAATGCTCCATATCCGGTAGCTGTATTCCGTGTTCCTGTAGTGTTATCATGCAAAGCACTGTATCCGTAAGCGG
Organism: Flavobacteriales bacterium; assembly: GCA_026996605.1. Classification (GTDB taxonomy): domain Bacteria; phylum Bacteroidota; class Bacteroidia; order Flavobacteriales; family Flavobacteriaceae; genus WGBX01. The sequence goes on along the minus strand of JALWLE010000071.1, from coordinate 26,407 downwards.
TATTATAATCTCCTGTTGAATTGAATAATAAAGTTTCGGATCCGTTAGCGGTATTATAAGTTCCCGTCGTGTTAGAATACAAAGCGTAGTAACCAGTGGCGGTATTGGAATATCCCCTCGTATTGGAAAATAGCGCTTTGGACCCAATGGCGGTGTTTTTAGTGGCATGTATGTATAATGTAGCACCGGTTCCGTTGTTATACAAAGCCGAGTCACCTACGGCAACCAGATGGCTTCGGTCGGTGTTGTTAAATAAGCTTTTTGCGCCTATGGCAACATTGGCATTTCCGGTGGTGTTGAATCTCAATGCTTTATACCCGTTAGCCGTATTGCTATTTCCGGTTAAGTTGGAATCCAAAGAGGCAAATCCGGTAGCTGTATTCATACTTCCAGTTGTATTTTTCTGCATTGCTAAATATCCACTAGCAGTGTTACTATGTCCTGTCGTATTGAAAAACAAAGCTCTTTCTCCATTCGCTGTATTTTCATACCCTGTAGTATTGTAATTCAAAGCGCGGCACCCATTGGCAGTATTACTATATCCCGTGGTATTTTCATATAATGTTCTGTATCCACTAGCGGTATTGGCAAATCCTGTTGTATTGGAATATAGTGCTGTGGAACCGATAGCGGTATTTTCAGTGGCATGCCAGGATTGAGTAGCGCCGGTTCCGTTGTTATACAAAGCCGAGTCGCCTACGGCAACCAGGTTGGAGCGGTCGGTGTTTTTGTATAAGCTGCGTGTTCCTATGGCAACGTTGACATTTCCGGTGGTATTGGTATTCAAGGCATCACGTCCGATAGCAGTATTGAAACTTCCCGTGGTATTATTTCTTAATGCATCATTACCATGTGCAGTATTTGATTGTCCGGTTGTATTTTGATACAATGATTGGGTTCCGGAAGCCGTATTTCTAGATCCCGTTGTATTGGCATATAAAGTATGGTAACCATTAGCGGTATTGTAATATCCCGTCATATTGGAAAATAGCGCTTTGGAACCGATAGCGGTATTTTCAGTGGCATGCCAGGGTTGAGTAGCCCCGGTTCCGTTGTTATACAAAGCCGAGTCGCCTACGGCAACAAGATTGGAGCGGTCGGTGTTTTTGTATAAGCTGCGTGTTCCTATGGCAACGTTGACATTTCCGCTATTATTTTGATATAATGCTTTGGTTCCTAATGCCGTATTATTACTTCCGGTAGTGTTGTAGTACATAGAGTTACTTCCATTGGATACATTGTTATTACCGGTGGTATTTGAAAATAAAGCTCTGGAACCTGATGCGGTATTGTAATCACCTGTGTTATTGATTCTTAGAGCATAATTCCCTATAGCAGTATTTCTTAGACCTGTTGAATTAAGAAGTAAAGCTTGTCCGCCAATAGCTGTATTTTCTTGACCGGTGGTATTATTATTTAAGGATTTATAACCTACGGCAGTATTGCTTTCCCCATATGTATTTGAATAACCGGACCGGTATCCGACAAAAACATTTATATTATCTGAAAGGTCGTCAGCATCTCCGGCTTCTTCACCTATAAAAACGGATTTCCCCGTATTTAAGACTTCTATTTGTCCTTTTTGTGTAATACGGGTACGAATCACATTTTTGGTACGGATGTCCAAATCTTGTGCATCGGTGGTACCTATAAAGTGTGTGCCGCTTGTTGTACCGGCATTACCGTTGGTTTTCCAGTAGCCGGTTAAACCCGTCGCATCGGTTATTTTTACCCAGTTAGGTGAAGCGGACGTACCGCTATTGTAGTAATAACCCGGTGTGTTGTCGGTTTGATAGATTAATAAACCCGTAGCCGGTGAACTGATGGCATTGCGTTGTGCCATGGTCATACGGGGAATTAAGATTCCCTTGCTTGTGCTTTTGACGTCCAGCATAGCAGAGTTATCCGGATTGCTGCCGTCTGTGTTAATGCCTACTTGAGCAGACAAAGTTACGCTTGTCAAAACAAACATTACCCATAAAAAGACTACTTTTGCTTTTTTCATAATAATGATTTTTAGGTTATAAATATAATTTCTGATTGTTGATATTTATTATACTGTTCTATATCAACCAATTGCTTTTTTAAACAAAAGTATATTGATAATTACGTCAGAGCAAAAAATACGGGGGGACAAAAGGGGGGACAGGGGGTAAATAGTTGAAAGTTGTACATCGACAAGCTCAGCAACCTAAAGTTGAAAGTAGAGACACACGGTAGTGCGTCTGATGTGGAAAGTAGAGACGTTTTGTCAAAACGTCTAAATGAAAAATTGAAAATAGAAAATTAACAGTCTAGAGACGTTGCGGGCAACGTCTAAGTTTCAAACCAATAAATTCATCCATTTAAAAGCAGTAATATTGTAAGAAGCAATAAGCAATTATCAAAGCAGAAAATATTCTATGAAGAACAAATAATCATCAACTCATCAATTCATCAAAGAATAAGATAGCAGCCTGTCTCCGTTATACTTTCATTAAAAATTGCGATAAATCCGTATTGCTGTCGAGATTCAATTTTTTGCGTAGGCGTTGCCGGTATTTTTTTGCGCTTGTTACGGTGATAAACAACAGGTCGGCAATTTCTTGTGTGCTTAATCCGATTCTTAAAAAAGCGGCAATCTTTTGGTAGGTTTCGGAAAGACCGGGAAAAGCGGCGTTTAACCTGTCGAAAAAGCCGGGATGTACTTCTTCAAAATCCATTTTAAATTTTTTCCAATCGGTATCCATATCAATATTCCTGTTGATAAAACTGATAACCTCTGATTTTTCCTTGAAATCGGATTTCATCGCTTTGATTTCCACTTTAAGTTTACCCAGCACTTCGTTTTTATTTACCAGACATGCGGTAGAATTCATCAATTGCTGATTTTTTTGTTCAAGTGCCGCTTCATACTTTTCTTTTTGTAGTTTATTCAATTCTTTTTGTTGGTTTAAGTTTTGATTACGTAAACGTAAATAATAGACAAGCATAAGTACTAAAGCAATCAATACAACAGAAATACTGATGAGAAATATTAGATTACGTGTTTTTTTTTCATTTTCGATCTTTAATAGTTGATTCTCAATTTCTTTCTTTTCGGTTTCATATTTTGTTTGCATTTCTGCAATAGCTTTGGTTTTATTTTCTTCAAAAATGGAATCTTTCATTTTTTCATACAAAATACGATAGTCCAATGCTTTTTTATAATTTTTTTGAAATAAATAGGCATCCGATAAAGCTTTATAAGCTATTCTTTTTTGCGATTTGGCACCTACCTCTTTTGCCAGTCGTAAACCTTCTTTGCTTAATTGAATAGATTTTTCAATATCTTGTGTGGCAAAATACAATGAAGCAACATTTAAAAGTGTAAATGCCAATTTTCTTTTATCCCCTTCTTTTCTGTAAATATTCATTACTTTGTCCATGTATTCCATGACCTTCGGGAAATCTTTTTTTTGATAATAGATTCCCGCCATATTATTGTAAGCTGATGCAATTCCGTCTAACTCTTTCAAATTGGTAAAAATTGTCAGTGCTTTTTGATATTTGGCAAATGCCTTATCCAATTTACCTTGTTCATCATAAACCGCACCCAGATTGACGTAGCAGTCGGCTATTCCTATACTATCTCTGCTTTCTTCTCTTGCCTTAATTGATTTGTCAAAAAATACAATGGCTTCTTTATAATTGCGATAACGATAGTGATCAATACCGATATAATTATAAATCAAACCGTAAAGTTTTTTGTTCTCTTCTGCTTCTGCAATCTTTAAAGCTTTTAAATCGTATTGCAAAGCTTGATCATAGTTTCCCAATCTACGACTCACACGTCCCAATTCAAGAAGTACATCCGTTTCAAAAGATGAATTTCCGGAATTAGATACCAAATTCAATGCTTTAATATAATACTTTTTAGCACTTGTATAATCTTGTTTATTCTTATATATTCTCCCTATTTCATTTGTTAATATAAACTCATATTCCGCATATTTTCCGTTATTAATCCAATAATTTAATATGACTACAGCGCTATCAGGATTATTTTTTACTAATGAATCAGTCTTTTTAATTAGACTAATAATTTTTTTTGATTCTTTATGTGTTAATCTGTTTTGTGCAAATACATTAGTGTTATTAATAAAGATACTTATTATAATTAAACTGTAATATATTTTCATCTGTTATTTTTTATTTTAACGTTATGGTTCCCGACAGCAGTCGGGATAACCTTTGATGATTAAAATAATCATCTCCCCCGACAAAAGTCGGGGCAGACTTTATGTATTTAATAATTATTTTAATCACGTCGGTTTCATTATATAAAATTTTCTTAGTAATACATTGTAAAGATAAAAAAATCTGTGAAATAAAATGGGTATTAATTATGTTAAATTTAATAAACAATTAGGTTCTTCATATTAAAAATATTCATAATTGAAATAATTTAATTATTGCCTTATATTACAGAAATACTTTTTTCAACTACGGCATATTATCGTTATAAAATTATAAATTTCCGACCATAAATTATAGTTGTAAATACTCACGCCGGCATGTTCCATATAGATATCACTTATAGTTTTCCGATACCCAAACCCACCGTCGATTTGTTACAATCTGTCCGGCTCAAATGGCAAGCAGAACAATTGGGCTTTAAAAAACTCGTCATCAAAAAAAGTAAAATGTTGGCATATTTCGTATCCAATCCGGATGCGACTTACTATCAATCGGACATTTTCGGAAAGATCTTACAAACAGTTCAGCAGTCCGGCTGTTGTCAATTCAAAGAAAAGAAGATTCAAAGCAGCCAACGGCTCTATTTGTTCTTTGACGGGATAAATAGTGTAGATATAGCCTTGAAAAAAATATCAGAATTAGATTAATTTATCAGGGCGTTCGAGCGGGCTGTCCGCTTGTAGCTGTCTTGTGTTGCACTGTTGTTTTACGGGCAGTGCGGGGGCTTCCTGCGGTTGCCACCACCTGCCATAAAACAATCAGGCAACACTGCAACAGGCTACCGCTGCCATCCCTAACGCACCGGCAAACAGCAGGTATAAAACTGACAAAAATCATTGACTTTTGACTATATTTTGTTTATAATACATTGTTTAACTGATAAAACAGTATTTTTATGAAAAAATATGCCTTTTTTATAACGATTTGGTTTTTATTGAACCTGCAAGCACAAACTAATTATACTGCCATCCCCGATGCTAATTTTGAAGCCGCTCTAAGCGCCTATGACGATATTGCCGGCGATCATCAAGTCCCTACGGCTGCCATTGATACCATTACGGTCTTAAATGTTGAAAGCCGAAATATTTCCGATTTAACCGGTATTGAAGATTTTGCGGCATTAACCGAATTAAGATGTGGATATAACCAATTAACTTCATTGGATTTAAGTCAAAATAATCAACTCGAACTATTAATGGCGCCAAGTAATCATCTTACAAGTATAAATGTTAGTCAATGTCCAAATTTAGAACTTCTACAAGTTTTTCAAAATCAACTTAGTAACCTTGACATCAGTCAAAATCCTAATTTATATTATTTGTCATTGTATAACAATCAGTTCCATCAAATAGATGTTTCAAATAATAGCCATTTAACATATTTATACATCGCAAATAATCAATTAACCCAGTTAGATGTTTCGCAAAATACACATTTATACCGGCTGGATTGTCGTAATAATCAACTGACACAATTAGATGTCTCGGTAAACACCAATTTGTGGTGGATAGATTGTGCGCGTAATCAAATAAGCCAATTAGATGTCAGTAATTTGACCAATTTACACCGCTTAGAAGCTTATAATAATCAATTAACAAGCTTAAATTTAGATCAGAACAGTCAAATGGATTGGTTGCGCCTACAAAATAACCAATTGACGGAATTACACATACAAAATGGCAACAACACCTATCTTGACCCGGCACATTTTGACCTAAGAAACAATCCTGATTTGCATTGTGTTTTTGTGGACGATGTGACTTGGTGTAGTCAAAATCTGACCAATATTGACCCGCAAACCCATTTTGTAACTACCCAAGTCGAATGTGATTCGGTAGATATTGACAATCTAGAAAATAATGTATTTAAAATTTTTCCTAATCCGGCTGATAATTTTTTATATTTTAGTACAGACACAACAGGCTTATATAAAATTTATAACTTGGAGGGTGTCGTTTTGTTACAGGACAAATTTAGTCATGGACATCATAATATTCAGTTAAACAATTTTGATAAAGGAGTATATTTTATTGAAATTTATACATCAAATAAGTTACTTATTAAAAGTTTTATAAAAAACTAAGAAAACAATAAAAAAAGAGACTGTCTCAAAAGTATCAAATTGATCTATGAGAATTTAATCTTTGAAAAGATTCTCAGGATACATACCCGAATATAAAAATCCTTTTGAGACAGTCCAAGATATAAAAATTATAAGAAATTATTTTATATAATGGATTTTAACACTTTTTAATGTGCTATTGTATCCTTGCCAATTGTCTCCGCTTTTGGGTGCCATAACAATAAAATAATGATAGTCACTATCAATAGTTTCGTTAACATTTCCATCAACATAACTTCTAAAAGATGGAACACTACTGCTAGTAGAAAAAGTTGAAATGGTTTGTGGGCTATAAAAATTTGAAATAAGTTGTTTTTTGAGAGAGATTGTATAATCATAAGAACTTGATCTGTCTCTAACTGTAAAAGTTATTTGAGTAATTGTTGCATTTTCAGGTAAATTTACGGGAATATATAATTCATAATTTTGTGATGTCAAATATGCTCCATACCTGACATCTTTTCGTAAATAATTAACTTTTGCCCCATCAAACATTGTCACATTCATAGGTCCTAAAACCAGAGTATTATTTACTGTTGGTTGCCCCCAATGTCCTTTACCGTTGGCATCGGATATAAGAACTTTTCCGTCTCCTTGTGTACCGTCATTTATAGCCAAACTACCGTTAATGGTTAATTCATTGGAAGCAAAATCACCGTAAATTAACGGATTAGGGGTGCTGGAATTATCGATATATAATTTTTCATCTCCGGTTTCATTTATTCCGGCTTGATAACCTATAAATACATTTTTATCTCCCGCTGCATTTTCACCTGCGTTGCTACCGATAAATACATTTTTATCTCCCGTTGTAACTCTACCTGCATTATAGCCTACAAAAACATTATTGTTAGTTGTGGTTAAATTCTGTCCGGAATTATTACCTATTGCGACATTAAAACGACCGGAGGTTAGTGAATTTAGGGCATTAGTCCCTATTCCGACTGAATACCCTGCATTTATAACATTTTTCATAACGTTCTGTCCTAATCCGGTTAAATACGCAATAGCGGTTGAATTTGAACCTGCATCATGTCCCAGAAAAATATTGCTTGTAAAAGTCCTGGCATCAGATAAATCATTAATTCTTTGCACGTCATCAGTACTATCGGTATCCCAGTTGGTGAAATCAACTCCGGTGCCGTTAGTAATACTCAAATGGGTACCGCTTAATGATAAATCTTGTAATTCATTGGTGGCATCATGGTCGGCATCGTCTGCGTTTTTGATATATCCCATGGCGGCAATATCAGCGTCGGATAAATGTGTATCACTGTCGGTAACACTTCCACCACCGTTGGATAAGCTAATGGTATTACCGGTTTTTGAGATGGTTTGTATTTCGTTGGCAGGGTCGTGGTCGGCGTCATCAACATCGTCTCCGTCTGATAAGCCGGCAGGTACGTTGTTTAAATCGCCAAAATCGCCACTAAACACATTCCCGGCTTTATCGGCGTATTTGGCATAAGGCACGTATTTGAATTCGGTGGTACCAAAATCCCGGTAACCGTTACCGGTATTGATTTCCACTTTTAAGAAATAGGAATTGCTTCCCCAATCAATGTTTGTAAAATCCCCAGATACCACACTGCCTTCGCCAATGTTAAAAGTAATAATACCATTGGTATCGGTATTACCGGTTTGTGTTTCTTGATATACGGACGTAGTGCCGTTTTCCAATACGGTAAACTTGATACTGATCACCTGATTAGCCAGTACGTTACCGTTATCACTGATTAAAGCTTTATAGTTAAAGCCGTTTTGAGCAAAAACTAAGCTTGTAATAAATAAAGCAATGATGCTGATAATTTGTTTTTTCATAATATATATTTTTGGTTAATCGGTTAATTGGTATTTGCTGCACCCCTATACTCATTGGAGTTTATTTGATATCGGGGCTTTGGTACATCCCGACTTTAGTCGGAACACTCAGACATCTTTATTTCTGCTTCTAATTACCCTTAACTCTTTTCCCTTATCCAATTCGCACTCGCCACTTTGTCGCTTTCCACTTAAGACGCAGATGCTGCGTCTCTATGTACTTTGTCGCTTGGCACTTTCTACTAATTTATCCCTCATCTAACTTGATACTTGTTACTATTTTTTAATAATTTTAAAGCTCTTCTTAAGTTTGTTCTTTCTGTCAATAATAATTAACATGTATCCGGTAGCGGTCAAACGACTAATATCAAAGCTGTTTTGAAGGTCGTTTACTTGCCGGCTAAAGATTTGTTTGCCTTGCAGGTTGTATAGATACACTTCGTAAGTACCGACTTGCGGTAAGCTTAATGTAAAACTATCTTTAACAGGATTAGGATATACGGCAATGTTTGACAGAGTATTATAGTCTGTTATACCAAGAGATTCGGTAATATCGGGACCAATAAAACCTTCGGACAGATGTGTATTGCCTGCATCTACTTCTTGGATATTAGTTTCGCCAACTGTAAAGATTACCACTTGGCTTCCTGAGGTCATTATACCACCGGATGTGGAAATACCGCTTTTTTTTTCGCTGACTTGTGCATTTGTAATATACATCAGCAATAGCATGGTAAGCAATAGTATTTTTTTCATTTTGACAACTTTATTATTTTTTTTTATCATAAAGTTATCATAAAAATTACTATATTGATTTTATTTTTTGTAAATTGTTAAAAAAAGTTTATTAAATACATATTTTAATTTATAAACTACATAATTTTATCTCTCAATAAAGTTCTTTTTAAAAAACAATACCCGTTTTATGTTTTTTATGTTCGGTTTATAATATATAATTACTTTTTATTTTAGCCAATAAATATTACATAAACAATTATAGGATAATAAAAAGTTAAAATTATTATCTCAACTAAATTATTCTAAAGTCTTATAAGCCTCAATAATTTTTTTAACCAAACGGTGGCGCACAACATCTCGCTCTGTTAAATGTATAATATCAATTCCTTTCACGGGTTTTAAGATACCTAAAGCTTCTTTTAATCCGGATACTTGTTTGCGTGGCAAATCTATCTGTCCCGGATCACCTGTAATGATAAATTTAGCGTTTTTACCCATTCGGGTCAAGAACATTTTCATTTGATTGTGTGTCGTATTTTGAGCTTCATCCAAAATTACAAAAGCATTATCAAGTGTCCGCCCACGCATAAAGGCCAAGGGAGCAATCTGAATAATACCTTTTTCAAGATAACTTTCCAAACGTTCGTAAGGAATCATGGTGCGAAGAGCATCATAAAGCGGTTGTAAATACGGATCAAGTTTTTCTTTTAAATCACCGGGCAAAAAACCGAGATTCTCACCGGCTTCAACAGCCGGACGTGTCAATATTATACGTTTAACTTCTTTATTTTTTAGCGCTCTTACCGCTAAAGCCACACTAACAAAAGTTTTTCCGGTTCCTGCCGGACCTACCAGAAAAATCATATCATTTTTACGTGCTGAAACTACTATTTTGCGTTGGTTAGGTGTCTGTGGTTTTATTAATTGTCCCCCTACGCCATGCACAATAACATCATCATTATTAACAAAATCACGGTATTCACGCTGGTTAGTTACCAAAATTTGTTCGATAGTCTCTTTGTCTAACTTATTAAACTTTTGGATATGTGCCAGAATTAAGTCTAATTTTTGTTCAAATTCATCTAAAATCTCCGATTCACCATAAATTTTAATTTTATTACCTCGAAAAACTATTTTAATTTTTGGAAAATACTCCTTTAAAAAATTGATATTTTCGTTTTTAACACCGCTTAAAATCACGGAATCAATACCATTTATTTCCAACAAACGTTCAGTCATATTTTGTATCTTTGTTTTTTAATAAGTTTTATTCTCAAAATTACAAAAATAAAGCCAAAAATCGTCAAATTATGCCATTAATAACCCTTACTACCGATTTTGGAACCAAAGATCCTGATTTGGGATACTTAAAAAGCCAAATTTTCCGGCATATACCCAATGCACAAATAATTGATATTTCACATCAAGTAACCCCTTTTGACCCACAAGAAGCCGTTTATATCGTTGAAAATAGTTTAGAAAATTTTCCTGAAAATACTATCCACATTATCGGCATTGACAGTGAAGCCGTTAAAGAACATCCCCCTGTTTTAATCGTATCAAAAGGACAATTTTATTTAGGGAATGACAACGGTATTATTGCTACGGCATTGGCTAACCAACCGGCAAGTTATTATCTTTTAAAAGGTATAAATGGATCAGGTTTTATGCAAACGCATATTTTGGCAGCAGCACGTTTAATCAAAGGGGATAAACCGGATGAAATAGGACAAAATGTACCGGAATTAAAGCACGTTGTGATTTCCAAACCATTGGTCAAGCACAATGAACAAACCGGAGCTGTTTCTTTAATTGCGCCACAAGTTATTTACAATGACCATTATGGTAATGCTATTTTTAATCTTAAAAAAGAGATATTTGAAGCATGGCAAAAAAGCAGAAAATTTAAAATAAAATTAGGTCATTATGAGATAGATTATCTGGTAGAAAATTATCATGACGGCACGAAACATCATAAAAATATAACGCGTGCCGGTGAAATGTTTGCCAGATTTAACCGGTTCGGTTATTTTGAAATTTTTATTTACAAAAGCAATAAAAATACCGGTGGTGCTAATTCATTACTGGGATTGCAAAAAAACAAGACAGTTCATATCGTTTTTGAGGAATGAGAAAAGAGGAATTGAGGAAATGAAACAATTTAAGAATATTTCAAAACAGTATCAACACGGTATTTTTTGGGGGCTAACTATTTTAGGTATCAAAATATTAGGAAGCGTTCCGCAATTTATTGAGTTAATTTACGCCCGCAACATATATCCTATTATTGCTATTATTAACCGTTGGTTTGCTGCACTATTTCCTGTTTCCATAGGTGACTTATTGTATTTTTGGGGATTTGCATATTTGATTTATCAAATTCTACAATTACTAATTCAAATCAAATCTCCAAAAGAACAGTTTTTCAAAATTTCAACATTTTTACTAAAAACCATTTGGTTATTCTATCTATCTTGGGGGCTTAATTATTTTAGAGAACCACTTGCCAAAAATTTACATTTATCTACCGAAAAATATACTGCAGCTCAATTGCTTGAAGTAACTGATAGTCTTATCATACGAACGAATCGATTACAAAAACAACTTACCGGCAATGATAGTTTAGCAGTAAAAATACCATATAGTCTTGACAAAATTTTACAAAAAACCCCCGAAGGTTATCGACAAATAGAAAGCTATATTAATACTAAATATTCGGTACCATGTATTAAAACTTCATTATTTAGCAAGCAAATTTCATATATGAGTGTCAGCGGTTACATCAATCCTTTTACGGGTGAAGCTCAAGTCAATAAATTTTACCCCAAAGTTTTTCTGCCGGATATTGCTTCTCATGAAGTGGCGCATCAACTAGGTTATGCGCCGGAAAATGAAGCCAATTTTTTAGGTTATTTAGCTGCTACTCAGCACCCTGATTTATATTTTAATTATTCGGGATATATTAATGCTTTATACTATTTTTTGGTCGAATTGCGACATTATGACTCAAAAATTTACCAAACTTATATCAAAAAATTACATAAAGGCGTTTTAAAAAACTTTAAAGAAGCGCAAATTTTTCACCGAAAATACCGCTTTCCGATTGATTTTTCAAGCACCTATGACTCTTATCTGAAATTGAATAATCAAAAAACAGGACTGCATTCTTATAATGAGATGGTACAATTGGTTATTGCTTTTGAGTTACAAAAGGAAAAATAAAATTTTATAATTTGTCGGCATTAGTTATATGTTAAAAATCTAAATAACACAATACTATAGTTATTCAGCTTAAAGAAAGTGCCCGAAACAGGAATCGAACCTGCACGTCCTTGCGGACACATGACCCTGAATCATGCGCGTCTACCAATTCCGCCATTCGGGCATTAATATTGTACAAAAATAACAAAAAGCCCGCAAAATACGGGCTTTTTTATTTTTTTATTATCAATTACAGTTTAGATAATAATTCCAATCTTTCCCAACGGCTGTTAATTTCTTGTTGTAACATATCTTGTAACATTTTAGCACGTTCAGGATTAGCTTTTTTAACTCTTGAAAAACGTGCTTCTTTATCAATTAACTCAGTTACAGGAATTGAGGGTGCTTTACTATCTAAAGTAAAACGTTTTCCGGCGGGTTTACGTGGGTCATATCTAAACAAGGGCCAATAACCGGATTTGACTGCCAAATCTTGATGATTAGCACCATCTCCCATATCATAACCATGTTCAATACAATGAGAGTAAGCTATAATTATTGAAGGACCGTCATATTCAGCTGCTTCTTTAATAGCTTTTAATGTTTGCTGATCTTTTGCACCGGAAGCAACTTGTGCCACATAAACATTACCATAGGCTACAGCTTGCAAAGCAATATCTTTTTTTGGAATAGCCTTACCTGCAACTTCAAATTTAGCACTAGCACCAATTGGTGTTGCTTTAGATGCTTGCCCCCCTGTGTTGGAATATACTTCGGTATCCATAACCAAAATATTAATATTTTCACCACTGGCAATAGCATGGTCTAACCCTCCGTAACCAATATCATAAGCCCAGCCGTCACCACCAAAGATCCAGATATATTTCTTACGTAAATCATCCGCTAAAACCATCAAACGTCTGGCATCATCAGAGTCAATATCTTTGATCGCTTCACGTACTTGTTTGATATAATCAAGCTGTTGCTCTTTTTGAGTTTCATCGGCTTCGGGATTGTTTAAAATTGCTTCGACCAATTCGCTACCGATTACATCTTCAAAACGTTTTAACAATGTACGAGCAGTTTTCTGTTTTTCGGTTAATGCCAATCTCATACCCAAACCGTACTCGGCATTATCTTCAAATAATGAGTTAGCCCAAGCAGGACCTTGCCCTCTATCGTTAGTTGTATAAGGTGTAGTTGGCAAATTACCACCATATATTGAAGAACATCCGGTAGCATTAGCTATTAATGAACTGTCGCCATATAGTTGGGTAACTTCTTTGATATAAGGTGTTTCACCACACCCCGGACAAGCACCTGAATATTCAAATAATGGTTCTAAAAACTGTACATTTTTAACCGTACTTAATTTAAGTTTTTTTCGATCATACCAAGGCAAATCAACAAAATAATCCCATAATTTTTGTTCAACCGGTTGCACTTCTAAACGTGGATGCATATTAATAGCTTTAAATCCGGGTTCTGTTTTACTTTCAGCCGGACAAACAGCCACACAAAGATTACATCCTGTACAATGTTCAGGGTCAACTTGTAAAACATATGTATCAACACCTTCATAACGACCTTTGATTTTGGTTTTTCTAAACCCTTCCGGAGCATCGGCCAATGCTTCTACATCAATGATTTTAGATCGAATAGCTGCATGCGGACAAATATGCACACATTTATTACATTGTGTACATAGCTCGGTATCATCCCAGGTCGGAACAAAATCTGCAATGTTTGATTTTTCATATTTGGCAGTACCTAAAGGGAATGTGCCATCCGGCTCAAACGCACTTACTGGTAATGAGTCTCCTTCTCCTGCATATATTTTTCCTAATACGTCTAAAACATATTCAGGGGCATCTTCATGCATAACACTTTCTAAGTGTCTCTCTCCGGTTACTTGTTTCGGATAATTAACTTCTTGTAAGTATTCCAAGGCTTTATCAACCGCATTGAAGTTCATTTGTACAATAGCATCTCCTTTGTGAGAATAGGATTTGACAATGGCATTTTTAATCTTTTCAATAGCTTCATCTTGCGGTAAAATACCTGAAATAGCAAAGAAACAAGTTTGTAAAACCGTATTGGTTCTTCGACCTAATTTGGCTTCAAAAGCAACACGTGATGCATCAACTACATAAAATTTTAGTTCACGGTCAATAATCTCTTTTTGAATTTCTTTAGGTAATTGATCCCAAATTTCATCAGCAGTAAAAGGTGAATTTAACAATAATGTACCTCCTTTTTTAATATTTTTTACAAAGTTATATTTTTGAATAAAATTAAATTGATGAATGGCTGCAAAATCCGCTTCGTCTATCAAATAAGTTGATCGAATAGGCTCCGGTCCGAAACGTAAGTGAGAAACTGTTCGCGCACCGGCTTTTTTACTATCATAAACAAAATATCCTTGAACGTAATTATCTGTTGTTTGTCCGATAATTTTAATGGAATTTTTGTTGGCGGATACCGTTCCGTCCGAACCTAAACCAAAGAATAAGAAACTTTTGTTATTGATATTAACTTTAAAGCTATCATCCTTATCAATGCTGGTAAAACTTACATCATCGACAATACCTACGGTAAAATGATTTTTTGGTTGGTCTTTACTCAACTCATCAAAAATACCTTTAACATGGGATGGATTAAATTCTTTAGAAGATAACCCGTAACGACCTCCGACAATTTTAGGCATATCTCTACCGGACTCAACAAAAGCATTAATGGTGTCCATGTATAAAGGTTCACCAATACTTCCGGATTCTTTTGTACGATCTAAAACTGCTATTTTTTTAACGGTTTCAGGAATAGCATCGATAAAGTCATTAATTGAGAACGGACGATACATACGAACGACCAATACTCCGACTTTTTCACCGCGTTTGTTCATTTCTTCCACGGTTTCCAAAGCGGCACCCATACCCGAACCCATAATGATAATCATTTTTTCGGCATCAGGCGCACCATAGTATTGATATAATTCATAACGACGACCGGTCAATTCGTAGAACTTGTCAAAGGTTTCTTTAACTACACCGGGAACTTTTTCGTAAAACGGATTGGCACGTTCTCTGTTTTGGAAGAATACATCCGGATTTTGAGAAGAGCCTCTTAATTTAGGTTTATCAGGATCTAAAGCTCTCACTTTGTGTTCCATAACCTTTTCCTCCGGAATCATCTCTTTCAAAATTTCATCGGGAATAGCATCAACTTTTTGAATTTCGTGTGAGGTTCTAAAACCGTCAAAAACATTTAAGAAAGGGACACGCGTATTCAAAGAAGCTACTTGTGCCAACAATGCCATATCTTGTGCTTCTTGAACAGAACCACCAAATAACATAGCAAATCCGGTTTGGCGCGTAGCCATTACGTCAGAATGATCACCAAAAATAGAAAGTGCATGGGTTGCAACGGTACGAGCAGCAATATGAAATACAGTCGGTAATAATTCACCGGCTATTTTATACATATTGGGAATCATTAACAACAATCCTTGCGAAGCCGTAAAGGTTGTCGTTAAAGCACCACCTTGCAAGGAACCGTGAACCGCACCTGAAGCACCTCCTTCACTTTGCATTTCTATCACACGGGGAACTTCACCCCAAATATTTGTTTCTCCTTTAGCACTCAGTGCATCGGCATGCTCGCCCATGGGAGATGACGGCGTAATGGGGTATATCGCACAGACCTCATTAATCTTATGAGCTACTCTAGCTACCGCTTCATTAGCGTCTCCTATAAATTTAGGAAATTGTTTTGCCATAATATTTTATTTTTTTGTTTTGATTAAACTTTTTATTGAAACACACAAAGGTATAAAACTATTTGTCTTATCAAATGATTTTAAACGCTATTTATAAAAATTTACTTTAAATTTACGATTATTATTTCTGATGATTTGGTTAATCGGTTAATTGATGATTAAATAATTTGAAGGATTTTGTTTACTTTTGTTAAAAACAAAAGTATGAATGATGTCAATGCAAATATTATTGAAAACACCAAAAAATTTGTCAAACAAAAACTCGAAAAAGCTGAAGCCGGACACGATTATTGGCATATTTTACGTGTTTTAAAACTATCTGAAAAAATTGCACAAAAAGAAGGAGGTAATCTACTAGTTATTCGATTAGGGGCTTTACTCCATGATATTGCTGACGCCAAATTTCATCAAGGAGATGAGACAATAGGTCCGCGAGTTGCTCTTAACTTTTTACAAAAACAGAAGGTCTCTGAAAATATCATCAATCATATTGTCAAAATCATTGAAAACATCTCTTATAAAAATTCACTGGAAGGACAAAAATTTTCAAGTTTAGAATTACAAATTATTCAAGATGCCGACAGATTAGATGCTATTGGCGCCATCGGTATTGCCAGAGCTTTTAATTATGGTGGTTATAAAAACAATCCTATTTATGATCCTGATTTAAAACCTAACCTGAATATGGATAAGGAAACATATAAAAAAGGGAACACAACTACTATTAATCATTTCTACGAAAAACTACTCAAGTTAAAAGATCTGATGAATACCTCTACAGGTAAACAAATAGCCGAAGATAGGCACCGGTTTATGATGCAATATCTAGAACAGTTTTACAAAGAATGGAATATTTAGTTTGATAAGAGATAAATACAACAAATCTTCATTTCCTCAATTTCTCAAATCAACGATAAACCAAATAAACATATAATAATGAAACTATTAATGATTTATTGTGACAAATTTGCTTATAAACCGCAAATCAAGACTTTGCCGGATTTCCCGGATTTTAAAGAAGGGGAAGCTTTTAATGATGTTTTGGTGGCTTTTATACAAATGGAAAAAGCAGATGAAGATGACCTTAAATACTATGAAACCAAGTTGGTTAAAAGTTTAAAATGGGCAGCCAAAAAGAATGAAACCAATCATATTATTTTACATTCCTTTGCGCATTTATCCATGAGTAAAGCGGATCCGGTAATAACTAAAACTTTGTTTGATAGCGTTGAAGAACGTTTAAAAAATACCGGTTATGAAGTCCAACAAACCCCTTTTGGATACTTTTTAGATATAAACGTTAAAGCACCCGGACGTTCAAGCGCTCGAATTTTTAAATCTTTTGAAAAATAGATTTACATACTATTTAATAAATAAAACCCCGAGTTAACGGGGCTTTATTTATGTTGTTATGAAAAAAATTATTTTTTTACGACTTTAAAAGCAGATATTTTTCCATTAACTTTAACTTTGACAAAATACATACCGTTAGTTAAGTGACTCATATCAATTTGTTGCTTAACTGCATTAGGTTGCAATTTTATGACTTCTTGCCCACTAATGTTATAAATAATAACAGTTTCTATATTTTTCTTAGCTTGAATATTTAAAGTATTTGAAACAGGATTAGGATAAAATTCTAAACCTTCAATGTCACTTTCTGTAATAGAAACTGAAGAATCATAGACACAAATTCCAAATTCTCCAAAACTGTTATTACCATATTCCCATACTCTAACATATAAAGTTTCACCCGGGGTTCTTCCAGTCACAATAATTTGAGAGAAAAGTCCGGCACCATCATCATCATCACATTCTATTAAATTCAAACTACCACAACTTCCATCATAAACCGCCATACCGGTATCATTCAAATTGCTTCCGGAAATTTCAGTTGTTTCAATAGTTGCATTACCGGATGCCGGAACTATAAAGCTAAACCAAACATCACCACCAGAATAACTGGCGCAACCGGGGTCGGAAACACCGGAATCTGAAGCACTAACATTAGTTGCTGTTATAGATGTACATGTAGCTGTAACTGTCAAGGCTGTAGAATTGGTACAATTATCATTAGCAGGTGGTGGCGGCGGCGTGTTCACACAAACATCAAATTCTTGTCCGGTCACAGATGATGACCAACCGTAAACTCTTAAATAATATGTTGTACCAACTGTTAAACCGCTCACCAACATGGTATTCGGGTCACTATCTTGAATTAAACTCAAACTAGAACATCCATTAGTACCATCATATAAGCCCATGCCCATATCGGTTGATGTTCCAATAACGGGTGTTACATTTAACAACTCTATTGTATGTGAAGAATTGGTTGCAACAAAAGTGTACCAAACATCATTATTTGGTGTTCCTGTAACATCATCCGGTTGTGAAGATGCAGTCGCATTTACTGTCGTTCCATGAGTCACAACACTACACACATCATCCGGATTAACCGTTAAGCTTTCTGCATTGTCACAGTCATCATTAGCCGGAATAGCTGACGGACTTTTTTCTATAGCAATATTAAAATCACCTGCATTAAAGTCATCATGCCAAACTTGAAGTATATAGGTTGTTCCGGAAGTCAGCCCTGAGAAAATTTTACTGGAACTATTATTTTGACATTCTATTTCAGTTCCACCGCAACTATCATACAAAGCAGCCTCTATATCATCACCATTAGCTCCTCCGGTTTTAACAATAACACTTGTTTCACCTGCCGGAACCGTAAATGAATACCATAAGTCTAAATTTGTACCGGCATCATCACAGCTGGGATGTATATTGCTATCTGTAGCAAATGATGTGTTTCCGAGTGTTTCATTTCCGGCAGAAGCGCCATAATCATAAACAGTTAAATCTATGGCTCCGGAACATTCATCATTAGTTGGTGCAGCCGGAGCTTTTTCAACAGCAATTGTAAATTCACCGGCATTAAAATCGTCATGCCAAACTTGAAGTATATAGGTTGTTCCGGAAGTTAATCCATAAAAAAGTTTAAAAGAACCATTATTTTGACAATCCAGTTCTGTTCCACCACAACTATCATACAAAGCAGCTTCAATATTATCTCCATTTACACCACCGGTTTTAACAATAATATCGGTTGTTCCCGAAG
Organism: Flavobacteriales bacterium; assembly: GCA_026996605.1. GTDB lineage: Bacteria > Bacteroidota > Bacteroidia > Flavobacteriales > Flavobacteriaceae > WGBX01. Next base: position 7,411 of record JALWLE010000071.1, on the reverse strand, counting down.
GAACTGTAAAAGTGTACCATAAGTCTAAATTTATACCAAAATCATCACAACTGGGATGTTGATAACTGTCGGTAGCATTAGTAGTATCACCGAGAGTTTCATTTCCAACGGATGCCCCATAATCAAAGACAGTTAAATCTATAGCATTTGAACAATAGTCATTTGCAGGAGCCGGAGGTGCTTTTTCAACAGCAATATTGAATGCTCCGGAATTAAAATCGTCATGCCAAACTTGCAAGGTATATGTAGTACCCTCTGTCAAGCCTCCAAAAGTTTTAGAACTACCAGTACCCTGACAAAATATTTCAACACCACCACAAGTATCATAAAGCGCTGCTTCAATAAAACTCCCTTGCGCACCACCAGTTTTAACAATTACCGTTGTAGTTCCGGTTGGAACCGTAAAAGTGTACCAAACGTCCAAATTCGTACCAAAATCATCACAACTGGGATGTTGATTACTGTCTGTTGCATTAGTAGTATCACCTGGAGTTTCATTTCCAATAGATGCCCCATAATCAAAGACAGTTAAATCTATAGCATTTGAACAGTCGTCATTTGCAGGTGGAGGACCTGATGTCATACCGGTTGTTGGTCCGTTCCATGGACTGTGATTATAACTTGAGCAAACACTTCGCACATAAATCTCATAGGAAGTGGACTGCGTCAATCCGTCAATATGATAAGTTGTTGTATTACTAACAAGAACTGGAGTATTGCCCGGAGCATCCGGATTAAAGCCGGGAGATCCCCAAACCAATTCATAATCTGTTACACCTACAACCGAATCCCATTGAACATCCAGAAAATCTAAACCTCTATTAGTAATTGATAAGTTATCGGGAAGTTCACAATAAGGCATTGGCGCTATATTGACTTCATCAACAAAAAAATCATGTGCATGATCGCCTATATATTTAAAAGCTATATAAATATTTTGATTGGCATATGATGACATATCATACATGGCTTTGTTCCATTGTAACCATGTATTAGGAAAATTAGTTGGTGATAATTCTTCTATCATGGTAAAATCACCCGGATTAGCAATGGGATCATTCGAACCTGTTGAAATATAAACAGCCGTAAAGTTGTAAGCACTTGTCCAACGACCTCGCCAATAAAAAGATAATTCATATCCAGTTCCAACATGTATAACATTACTTACAACCCAAGATGTAGATTCAGCAGCCAAATCAACACCTTCGTGCACCAAATATTTGGTACCGTCATGTGCAAAACCGGTTTGGTCCATAACTTGAAAACCGGGATCATCCGTTTCTGATTGATATTTAACCCATCCATTTGGAATGCTACCAACGGCTGTGGTTTCAAAACTTTCAGTTTGTGCATTCAAATGAGATAAAATCGCAACTAAAAAAAATAGCAGCCAAAATGTAATTTTTCTCATAATTTATGTTTTTTAGTTAATTATCCGACTAATATACAAAAAAAAAGTTTGAGTGATACATTTTCTCTAACTAAATTCAATTTTATTATTAAAACTTTATTATTTTTGGCATTATAATTGTAAAATTCATTAAATAATTTAAACTTTAAAATATGAAAAAAACATTTCTGTTAATTTTAATTTTTGCTTGGCATTTGATGCCGGCACAAGAACACAAAACCGAATTGAAATGGCTGACAGATTTTGAACAAGCTAAAGCTATTGCACAAAAAGAACACAAACCGATAGTTATGCTGTTTACAGGTTCAGATTGGTGTCCGCCTTGTCGTGCCATGCATAATGATTTATTTCCTAATCCTGAATTTGAAAAACTTGCCAAAAAGGTGGTTTTAGTTATGGTTGATTTTCCCAGACGTAAACCTATGTCCACTGAACAACGCATGAAAAATCAAGCACTTGCGCGTAAATATCATCAAGGTGGTGTGCCGACTTTTGTAGCTGTTTCACCGGACGGTAAAACGGTACTAGGAAAAATATCCGGCTATATGTACGGGCATCCCGAACGGGATTTGAAATTTTTTAAGGAAATCATTGAAAAAAATAAGTAAAATCTTTTTAATTCACAAAAAAATCCTGCCGGTATCAGCAGGATTTTTTTGTTTCTAATAGCAATCAACTATAAAAAGAACTATTTATCTTTTGTATCTTTACCCTAAAATATTTTGAATTTTTAAAGTGACCATGAAAAAAATATTTCTAATCTTATCATCCATTGCCATACTGACCGCTTGTCAACATAAAGCTGACGAAGTAGTCGTTTATACCAGTGTCGATCAAATTTTTTCCGAACCGATTTTACAAGATTTTGAAAAAGAAACCGGTATTAAAGTCAAAGCCGTTTTTGATACTGAAGAAACCAAGTCCACCGGTGTATTAAACCGTTTGATTGCTGAAAAAAATTATCCGCAAGCAGATGTATTTTGGAGTGGCGATCCGGTTCGTACTATTGTATTAAAAAATAAAGGTATCAGCACTGTTTACCATTCACCTCAGGCGGCTGATATACCCGCCGTATTTAAAGACCCCGAAGGATATTGGACCGGTTTCTCGGCACGTGCCCGTGTTTTGATTTACAATAAAAAACGCCTTAAACCGGAACAAGTACCTCAGTCAATTTTTGACTTGACCAAACCGGCATACAAAGGTCAAGTTGCTATTGCCAATCCGTTGTTTGGCACTACCACTTTTCATATTGCAGCTTTGTTCTCAGCGTTAGGTGATCAAAAAGCTAAAGAATTTATGTCGGGTTTAAAGCACAATCAAGTTGTAATTGCTACCAGTAACGGTGATGTTAAAGACCGCGTTAGCAAAGGACAATTGGCTTGCGGACTGACCGATACCGACGATGCTTTTGAAGCCATGAAAGAAAATCCGGATGTCGGTATGGTCTTTTTAGACCAAAACGGCACACAACCACTTGGCACCTTGATTATGCCTAATACACTTTGCCTGATAAAAAACAGTCCAAACAACAAAAACGGCAAAAAACTCATCGATTTTCTTTTACAAAAATCTACCGAAGCCAAGCTTGCCAAACTATGCGCCCAAATGCCACTTCATAAATCCGTTCCAACACCTAAAGGTATTCCCTCTCTAGACGATATCATTCCCATGACTATCAATTATGACCAAACGGCTCAAACACTTGAAAATATTCAAAACTATTTAAAAGAATGGATCGGCAATTAAAAATATTGGCTTATTTTGTTTTTGTCCTATTGGTTCTATTAATTGCATTGCCGGTCATTTATACGTATTCACTTGTTATTTTTCAAGATAGTCATTTTACTGAAAATATACAAAATATTGATTTCCAAAGTATTAAACTATTATTCAAAAGTATATTATGGTCAGGATTGGTTGCCGGCTTAAGCACACTGATAGGTGGACTATTGGGATTTCTGCTTTATAAAACACCTCTCAAATACAAAACGTTTTACAAACTGATCTTGTTAATGCCACTCATTTTATCGCCCTACATTTGGGCAGTGGCTTGGCAAGATTTCTTTTATGTGACATTTGACAACAACCTATGGGTATCGTCTGTGGCAGGGATTATTTGGGTACAAACACTCATTTACACACCTTTGGCAATCTTAATCATTGGTAACGCTTTATCCAATGTCGATAAAAGCTTGGAAGAAGCAGCTTTAACAATAAGTTCCCCAAAAAACACAATTCTCAAAATCAGTTTACCACTTGTCAAACCGGCATTTTGGACGGCATTTATTTTGATTTTTATTTTTAGTTTATCAGAATTTTCAGTGCCTGCATTGTTCAGTGTCAAAGTATTTACAACTGAAATTTTTACCAATTTTTCGGCATTTTACAATTATAATTTAGCTATCATCCAATCTACTCTACTGGTAGTTATTAGTTTATGGCTATTATGGACAGAATCACATTTCATATCCAAAGCCCCTTTTCTGTCCGTTGGAAATCGTGGTAATACCGGTTATTTATTTAGATTCAAAAAACAACGAATTTATATAAAAGCGTTATTAATATTTTGGGTATTCTTATCTGTCATCGTACCGTTTTTAATGTTGAGTTTACAAGCTTTAAAATCCGGATACCAAACGGTTTTCCAAGCATTTAAAATTTTACAACCGGCTTTTATCGATAGTTTTATATGGGCTGCGACCGGAAGTATTATCGCTATAGTCGTTGCCCTGATTTTTAGTTACTTCTCATGGCATCACAAACGCCAAGAACACCGGTTGATTCGTTGGACAAACCTTATTTTACTAACCACATTCGGACTTCCGGCAATGGTTTACGGTATCAGCCTGATTTATTTTTATAACCGTCCTGTTTTGGGTTGGATATATAGCAGTGTCGTAATTTTAATTATCGGTTTTGTCGGCAAATACGGTTTTATCGCCTTAAAAATGCTGCAAAATACCACCCGGCAGATACCATTTTCGTTGGACGAAGCGGCACAATTAACAGGCGCTTCAACCTTTAAACGCTTTAAAACTATCTATTTGCCTTTAATGACGCCTGCTATTTTAGCGGTATTTATCCTTAATTTTATTTTAATGTCAAATGATTTGGCTATTCCCATTATGACCTTTCCGCCCGGCACACAACCTGTTTCAGTTAAAGTTTTTACGATGATGGCAAACGCCTCACAATCTTTAACAAGCGCTATGATTTTTGTCTTTTTTACCGTAACTTTATCGGCTGTTAGTTTGCTGTATTTAATTCTTAAAAATTTATTGATTTCCAAAAATGTCTATCGTTAAATTAGAACATATCAATTTTGCTTACCAATCACAACCGGTCTTAAAAGATTTGAATTTAAGCATTGAAAAGCAACAAATAACCTGTTTGTTAGGCAGTTCGGGAAGTGGTAAGACCAGTATTTTAAGATTGATAGCCGGATTGGAAACACCGCATCAAGGAAAAATTTTTATTTTAAACGAATTAGCCTCTATTGACGGACAAATAATCATCCCGCCTTACCAACGACAAACCGGTTTTATTTTTCAAGATTTGGCATTATGGCCACATTTAAATGTATATCAAAATTTGGCTTTCGGTTTGCAAGCGCAATCTGTCCAAAATTATGAGAAAATTATCGATGATACATTGAAATTATTCGATTTGAACGATAAAGCCGAAAAATATCCGCATCAATTATCCGGCGGACAAAAACAGTTGGTGGCAATTGCACGGGCATTGGTATTAAAACCGAAAATTTTACTCATGGACGAGCCTTTAACCGGCTTGGATGTTAAACTCAAAAAACAACTACTAACCCATATCCTGCACTTAAAAGATCATTTTGATTTAAGCATTGTATATGTCACGCATGACCACCGTGAAGCATTTGCCATAGCAGACAAGATTGTGGTCTTGCATCAAGGAAGTACAGAAGCGGAAGGCAGTCCGGAAGACATAAAAAAAACAAGCAATGCCTATGTGCAGTATTTTTTAGAATGGTAAATGAGTGAAAAGTGCCAAGTGGAAAGCGATAAAGTGCGAAAGGAAATTAGAAATTAGAAGTATTGACGTTTTGTCAAAACATCTGAAAAATCTGAAATGAATAAAAACCACATAAGACACATAAGGACACAAAAGAAAAAAACTTATATGAACTTATATGGTTCAAAATAATCTGAAAGAAAAAAAAACTCAAATAATCAAAAAGATATGAAAACACTAAGCATTTTATCATTAGTTTTAGTCCTGACAGCTTGTCAAAACACAAATCGGGAACAAGACAAAAAAACAGCGGCATATATTGCCAAAATACAACAACAAATCCCCCAAGTAACAACCGAAAAAAGTTTTGATTTTGAAAACTATGAATCCGGAAAATTACCGGCTGATTGGTCGCAATATGCAACAGGCAGAGACCAACATACCGAATGGCAAATCACAAATGACCAAGGAAACAAAGTCATGGCACAGTTGTCAAACAAACACCCCAATTATCATTTTAATGTAGCGGTTTATAACGGATTGTCTGCCAAAAATGTCGATTTAAGTCTGCGTTTTAAAGCCATTAATGGTCAAATGGACCAAGGTGGTGGTTTTGTATGGCGCTTTAAAGATGCAGATAATTATTATGTGGTTCGTGCCAATCCTTTGGAAGACAATGTCGTCTTATACAAAGTTGTCAATGGCAAACGTTCCGATTTGCCCTTAGTCGGCAAAGGACGAACTTACGGTATAGATGTCCCCAAACTCGGTAACCGGTGGAACAACTTGAGATTGGTTGCTAAAGACCGGCTTTTCACGGTTTATCTCAACGGCAAAAAACTCTTTGATGTGGTCGATGATACATTTACCGGCAAAGGTAAAACCGGTTTATGGACCAAAGCCGACGCCGTTACCTATTTTGACGATTATAAAATCAAAGTCTTGAAATAATGACGACAATTCGATTGTTTCAAATCTCGCAAAACAAAGCCTAAAAGATTTACATTTATCCCTTAACCAATTTACTATTTGAAACTATTGGTTTTTCGTCTTACTACAAGTATTAATACCCAAAAGACTGTAAACCGGACAATAATTAATTAAAGATGTAATGGCAGCAATTAATGCTACAACCAATAAGACATATTCCATAGTCGGATTGGTAACTTTATTGGTATAAACCAAAATAAAAATGACTACGGCAACAATCAGCCGTATCAATTTATCCATATTTCCTACATTCTTTTTCATAGCGGTAAAATTTTAAAGTTAAAATGTAAATATACTACTTTTGAACCGGAATGTCAAACCGGTAAGCTACACCTGCCATAAATTGTAACTTCTGAACCGGATACATATAATAGATTTGATAATCTTGATTGAGCAAATTATAAGCTTCGATAAATCCGGTTAATTGCTTGTTAATATTGTAGCGGACACCCAAATTCAAATCGGTATAAGATTTTAAACTTTTATCCAATCCAATGGCATAACTGCGTTCACTGACGCTATGAAAAGTCGTGTGAATATTCAGTTTATCATTCGGTTTAAAAATCAGAATGGATTTAAAATCAAAGTCCGGCACAAACAGGGCTTTTGTCAGATTATCCGGATTGTTTTGCATATAAGTCAAATCGAGCTTTAAATCTAACTTCTTACCAACACCGATATTAAGTTTGGTCATAAAATAAGACTGTGTCATATCGTCATAAGTGATACCGTATCCTGCCAAAGGGGGCTGGAAACCGGTATAATTAAAAAACGTATAATTGTTGATGCGCTTTATGCCCAATCGCACTTCATAAGCAAATGACGATGAAAAAGCACCTTCAAATCCCCCGAAAATATTATAAGGCACGAGTGTAGGGTGTATAGTTTGCGTTAAACTCAAATATGGATTTTTTTGATAAAGTTCGCTTTGCGAATTCTGATGCAAATCACCGGTTACGCCACCAAAAACCGTTAGTTTTTCATAGATTAAATTCAAATGTACATTAACATCGGGAATAA
>JALWLE010000070.1 GCA_026996605.1 Flavobacteriales bacterium | reverse complement strand
GCCGGAATTTTCATCACAACGCGAGTAGAACCGTCTGGCAATGTTTCGTCTTGCAAGGCGGCGGAGAATACAGCCAAAAACATACGGTCTAATCCGATAGAAGTTTCAATGACATAAGGTGTGTAACGCTCATTGATTTCGGGGTCAAAATACTGCATTTTTTTACCCGAATATTTTTCATGTTGCGACAAATCAAAATCGGTTCGAGAGTGAATACCTTCCAGTTCTTTAAAACCAAAAGGAAATTTGAATTCAATATCGGTAGCGGCATCGGCATAATGAGCTAGTTTATCATGATCGTGAAAACGGTAGTAGTCATCACCGAAACCAAGAGATTTATGCCATTTTAAGCGTTCTTCTTTCCACTTGTCAAACCACTCTTTTTGGGTTCCGGGGCGAACAAAAAACTGCATTTCCATTTGTTCAAACTCCCGCATACGGAAGATAAATTGTCGTGCTACAATTTCATTTCGAAAGGCTTTTCCGGTTTGGGCTATCCCGAAAGGAATTTTCATACGCATGGTTTTTTGTACATTCAAGAAATTGACAAAAATACCCTGTGCTGTTTCCGGACGAAGAAACAAATCGGTTGCATTTTCGGCGGATGCTCCAAGCTTAGTACCAAACATCAGGTTAAATTGCTTTACATCTGTCCAATTTTTACTACCGGATATAGGGTCAGCAATACCGAGTTCTTCGATTAAAGCTCTTACATCTGCCAAATCATTATTATCCAACGACCTTGCCATACGTTGTAGAATACTTTTTTGTTGTTCACGATACTTGATGACACGCGGATGTGTGTTTACAAATTGTGCTTCGTCAAAATCATCACCAAAACGTTTACGGGCTTTTTTGATTTCTTTTTGTACTTTTTGTTCCAGTTTTTCGGCATAATCTTCTATCAAAACATCGGCACGATAGCGTTTTTTACTGTCTTTATTATCAATAAGCGGATCGTTAAAAGCATCGACATGACCGGAGGCTTTCCAAGTGGTCGGGTGCATAAAAATAGCTGCATCTAACCCAACTATATTTTGGTGTAATTGTGTCATGGCTTGCCACCAATAATTGCGGATATTGCGTTTGAGCTCCACACCATTCGGACCGTAATCATATACGGCACTTAAGCCGTCGTAAATTTCACTGGAAGGGAACACAAAACCATATTCTTTGGCGTGTGATAAAACTTTTTTAAATTGATCGTCACTCATTTTTGAAAACTTTTATAATTTTTTAAAACTTTTTATTAATAGGTATAAAAAAGCTACCTTTGAGCGAACAAAGATAGCTTTATTGGTTGTAATTTACAATTATTTAAAAAATTCCGCCTTCTAATTCAAAACCGGTTGAACCTACTTTACGAGCATTATGATAAATATCAACGTCATACTTACCCTTAATGAAATCTTGTTTTTTATCTTGCGGTTTAACAAAAATGCAAACTTTTAAAGCTTTGTTTTCATACATTACATCTTCAGAACCACTGATCATAATATTTTGTCCTTCAACTTCGATAGTTTCTTGACTACCGATAACTGTACCTGACGGGTTAACGATACGAACATAGAACTTTTGATTTCCGCTTTCTAAAATATCATTTTTAGGAACGGTAAAACATACTCTGATATCAGTTGCTCTCCTGTATTTAGACGTTTCAACAACTTTGCCCGAACTTTTAATTTTGACACCTTGTGCTGTAATATTTGTTGGATATAATATTTTAGCCTGATTGATAGTTTGTGACAATTGCTCATTTTTGTTAAGCAAGGTGTCATTAAATTGTTTTTGTTGTTCCAAATTAGTATTTAAACTGTCATTTTTGGTGATTAACTGCATATTGGCCGTGCGTAACGAATCGGCAAGTTTATATAATTTGTCACGTTGGGCTTTAAGTGCAGCTATTTCACGTTGGTATTTGTGAAGCACACCGGCAGTGATTTTTTTTTGTTTTTTGACTTCCTCGATTAAAGCTTCAATACGACTTTTTGCTTCTTCAAATTTTTGAGAGACTTCTGTTTTTTCTTGAAGCGCTTGATCGTAGTTAATTTTCAATTCATTCAATTCATTAAGCACCTTTTCTTTTTGTTGCTTTAGAACTTGTTGTTCTTTTTGAGAATCCTTATACATATCGTAAGTATAATATCCTAAGCCTAAAATTCCGACACTTAATAATGCGACTAATACTTTTAAGATGTTTGAACTATTCCCTTGTGTTTTCATGAGTGTTTGTTTGTGTTAATAATTATTATACAAAATTAAAATATATTTATAAGATATACAACGTTAACTGATTGAAAATAGTATGATTAATTTATTATAAGTTTTTTTTTAGTAATTATAAAGTCTTTTAGATAAAACGGTTCAAAATATGCGGTATTCTCAAAATTTTGTTTCAAAAATTTTTGATAAGCCGGTTGGCACATTTCTTTTGCAGACGGAAACCTTTTATCAGAAAAAATTGCATTGGAATGAGACAAAAAATTTTGCAATTTTGGCACAGCATCTCCTACAAATATAACAGTTTTTTCGTTTAAGTAAGATTTAAACGGATTTTCTTCCAACAAATCAGCTTTGACTTTACGAACTAAATGATATTGCGTATCGTAAACAGCGCTGTAAACTTCCATACGACGTGCATCAATAACCGGAATAATATAGGCGTCATTAGTATGAATTTTACGAGCCAATACTTCAAGAGTTGAAACGGCAATCAAGGGAATATTTAAAGTATAAGCTAAACCTTTAGCTGCTGACACTCCAATACGCAATCCGGTATATGATCCCGGTCCCATACTGACAGCTACTGCATCTAAATCGCTAACTTTAAGCTTGTTTTGATCAAATATCTGTTTGATAAAAACATGTAACTTTTCAGCATGTGAATAATTTTCACCGGCATATTCCAATACATCAATTAACTGCCCGTCAGTGCTAAGTGACACCGAGCAATTTTTCGTTGCTGTTTCTATGTTTAAAAGATAAGTCATAAACTAAAAAGAACCTGTCCATTATGTTAATTAATAGACAGGTTTGATATAAAAATTTAAATAAAATTATTTTTTTTGTGCTTCATAAGCTGCATCTAAAGCCTTTAAAACGTTGTCTGTAATGTCAGATTTTGCATCACCGTACATCAGTGCGCCTGTGTTATTTTTACCGTAAATATATTTATAACCGTGTTTTTTGCCGTAATCATCAAAGAAATCGTAAACTTTTTTGATGATAGAATCGGTTTGTTTTTGTATTTCGGCTGTTAATTTGGCACTTTCTTGTTGTTGCATTTGTTGGATAATTTGTTGCTTTTGATACAGCTCTTGGTCTTTTTGACGGGCTTTTTTAGGCGACATTTTAGAGGCTTTTTGTTGAAACTCCATCACTTCTTTACGCCAATTTTGTACCATAGAATCATATTTTTTGGTAAAAGCTTCTTGTTTTTTCTTAAAAATAGCTTCTTGGTCTTTAATGCCTTTGTATTCTTTAAATATGGTTTCTGTTTTAACAAAAGCGGTTTTGACTTCTTTTTGACAGGAAGTTAAAAAACTAACGCCAATCAATAATAAAATGAGTTTTTTCATAGTATGATTAATTTAATTTAATATGATAATTTATTGCGGCAAATTTACGGTTTTTATTCATAAGTTTGATATTATTTCACTACTTCTGACCTTTATTCCTGCTTCTAATTTGAGGAATTGAGGAAATAAGGAATCTACCAATTGAATTCACTTTTACTTTAATCTTTCAACTAATTTCAATTTTGTATATTTGAATTTCAATTAAAAGCATATCGTATGAAACAAGTACTACTAATTTTACTGACGGCTTTAGGAATATTTAATCTCAAAGCCCAAAATCATTGGCAAGCACCGGACGAAGCAAAACAACTGCAGAATCCTTTTAGTGAAACAGTTGAAGCAATAAATAAAGGACAAAAAGTTTACAAGTCATTATGTGCATCGTGCCATGGTGATAAAGGTGCCGGCAATCCGGTTATGCTTAAAACCTTAAACCCGCCACCTGCGGATTTAACTTCATTAGCCGTACAACAACAAACAGACGGTGAAATATTTTGGAAAATTACCGAAGGACGCGGCGTAATGGCGTCTTATAAAAACATGTTGTCGGAAGAAGACCGTTGGGCGGTGGTAAAATATATCAGACAATTAGGTAAAACCCAAACCGCTTCAGACAAAAAAAATAAAGCTGCAACAAATTCCAATAAGGTAGAAAGTTTTGCATTCTCACAATTAATCAATGCCAAAACCACTTTTATTCGTCAAGCTAAAGGTTTTGGATTTGGGATTCAACACCGGTTTGGTGCCACTAAGTTTGACGAAAATATGATTAAGAACTTTTTGGGCTTGGACTTGGCTTCCAATATTCGATTTAGTTTTGAAATTCCGGTCAGTAAACGTTTAATGTTTGAAATAGGGCGCACCCGTTACGGTAAGTTTTACGATATTGGTGGTAAATATTTGATTATTAAGCAAACCAAAGACGAAAAATATCCGGTGAGTGTGGCGTTTTATGAAAACATCGCCGTGACTACCGAAAATGCTCCGCAATATTCCGATCAAGCCACTTTTGACGATGGTCGTCCGTTCGAATACAAATTTTACCACCGTTTGTATTATGATACGCAGTTAATCATTTCACGCAAATTCAGCGATAAGCTATCGGCACAAATAACAGCGGAATTGGTTTGGCGAAATTTGACTCCTTATGTGATGAAACCCAAAGAAGAAGCCTATGTTATAGCAGTACCGGTAAGTTTGCGATATAAAACCGGCTTTACATCTGCCATTGACTTGGAAATTATGCCCAATACCCACCACCGTACAATGCCTATCTCATTAGCCTATGAAATAGCCAGTAGTGGCAATCATGTTTTTCAAATAACCATAACCAATTCTGATAGGATTTTAGCACAAAACCTGTTTTTTAATCCGACTTTACGTTATCCGAAAGACGGCTTTATGCTTGGTTTTAATTTAGCTAGATATTTTTAAAAAGAAGATTTATAAAAAATTGATTTCCAAATTTTAATAAAACAAAAATACTATGAAAAAAACATATTTAAACTTTCTTATTTTAATCACATTTACTTTGTACAATTGTTCAAAAGATACCGGACCGGTTGATGACAATCAACCAACAGAAAATATTAGTTTTACAAACGATATCCAACCCATTTTTGATCAAAACTGCATTTCTTGTCATCCCAGTTCGGGTAATTTGGATTTAACTGCTGCTAATTCTTATAACCAATTAGTCAATGTCAATGCCTCGGGCTATTCTGCCAAAAGAGTGGTGCCAGGTGATGCTGAGAATTCGGTTTTGTATAAAAAAATTGATGGTTCGGGTGCTTATGGCAGCAATATGCCGTTAGGAGGCAATTTGTCAGCGGCGCAAATTAATACCATTAAACAATGGATTACAGAAGGGGCGCAAAATAATTAATTGAAAATAGATAATGAATCATTGAAAATTAGTCATTATTTGATAAAAAAACGTAATTTTATCCATTAATTTAAAAAAGACCTTATTATGAGATACAAACCACTTCCGGCAAGTTTATATAAAAAGAACCGTCAAAAATTTATGGCGCAGATGAAACCTAAATCTATTGCCGTATTTAATTCCAATGATATTTATCCCATTAGTGCCGACAGTACGTTGCCGTTTGCCCAACATCGGGATATTTTTTATTTGACCGGTGTTGATCAAGAAGAAAGCATTTTATTACTTTTTCCTGATGCACCTAATAAGAATGATAGAGAAATTTTGTTTTTAAGAGAAACCAATGATCATATCAAGGTTTGGGAAGGCGAAAAATTGACTAAAGAAAAAGCTACCGAATTAACAGGTATTAAAAATGTGCACTGGTTGCAAGATTTTGATGCGCTACTGAAAAAACTCGCTTTTCAAGCTGAAAATATTTATATCAATACTAACGAACATTATCGGGCATCTACCGAGGTGGAAACGCGTGAAGATCGTTTTATCAAAAAAGTCAAAGCGCTGTTTCCGGGGCATAAATTTGAACGCAGTAATCCTATTTTACAACGTTTGCGAAGTGTCAAAGAACCAGAAGAAATTGCACAAATTCAGAAAGCCTGTGATATTACCGAAGCCGGTTTTAGACGTATTTTAGATAAAGTTCGCCCCGGCATGAAAGAATATGAATTGGAAGCCGAATTTGCACACGAATTCTTACGTCGCGGCTCACGTGGTTTTGCCTATACTCCGATTATTGCAAGTGGTGCGAATGCCAATGTTCTACATTATATTCAAAATGATGCAGAGATCAAAGATGGTGATTTGATACTGCTCGATGTCGGTGCCGAATATGGTAATTGGGCATCTGATATGACCCGTTGTGTGCCGGCAAACGGTAAATTTTCACCTCGTCAAAAAGAAGTTTATGAAGCGGTCTTGCGTGTAAAGGATGCTGCCGCCAAAATGTTAAAACCGGGGGTTATTTGGGCAGAATACCAAGACAAAGTAGGACGTATCATGGAAAAAGAACTCGTCAAACTCGGTTTATTGACCGAAGAGGACATTAAAAACGAAAATCCGGACTGGCCCGCTTATAAAAAATATTTTATGCACGGCACATCTCACCATATGGGATTAGATACCCACGATTACGGCATACTCGAAGAACCAATGCAAGCCGGTATGGTCTTTACCGTAGAACCGGGTATTTATATTCCCGAAGAAGGTATTGGGGTTCGTATCGAAGATGATTATGTTATTCAAGAAGAAGGAGAACCTGTTAATTTGATGAAAAATATTCCGATTACAGTCGAAGAGATAGAAGCTTTAATGAGAAAATAGAAAAGGTTGAAATACGGGTGCTAATGATAGTAAGAAACTAAGATTAATTTTATAAAGGCGGGATTAGCGATTAAATTTATAATCAATCCCTCCCCAACAAATCTTTCAAAGCCCTGAAACTGACTTTTTTATCGGCAAAATACTTTTCCGCTTTTTGTCGTTCTTCGGGTGTAGCTTTAAGAAAGCTTAAAAGATTATTCAAATGCATTTTCATATGTCCTTTTTGAATCCCGTCTGTTATTAATGAATTAACAGCTGCAAAATTTTGCGCCAAGCCGGATGCCGCTATGATTTGCATCAAATCTTTAGCAGACGGATTTTGCAATAATTGCAACGAAAACCGCACCAAAGGATGAATTGCCGTTATACCGCCTACGGTTCCAACCGCCAAAGGCATATCTAACCAATAATGCAACCTACCGTTTTTGATTTCTGCATGTGACAGCGAAGTATATTGTCCGTTCCTGCCGGCATAAGCGTGTGCATTAGCTTCAACGGCTCTAAAATCGTTGCCGGTGGCTATAACCACCGCATCGACACCATTCATGATACCTTTGTTGTGCGTAACTGCTCTGTAAGGCTCTACTTCGGCTATTTGTATGGCTTGTGCAAATTTGCGTGCATACGCTTCACCGGATAAATTTGCCGTTTGCAAGACATCAACCGGACAGCTTACCGATGCTTTTACACGGCAATCAGGGGTGTAGTTAGATAAGATACGCATTATGATTTCTAATTTTCCGGTCAACTGTTTTTGAGCCAAATCTTGCAAACTTTCTGCAGCTTCTTCCAGTACCGAATTAATAAAATTTGCGCCCATAGCGTCGGCTGTGTCAAATTGAAATTCTATTTGGTAATAATCCCACATGGCGCCTGTTTTGTCTATCAAATTAATATCTTTGACACCACCGCCCCGTTTTTGCATGTTGGCTTGCATACCGGCTACAGATTGTAATATTTTATCACGATTTTGTCTGAAAAATTGAATTAATTCCGCTGTAGAACCGGTATAAGTAAAATGGATATGCCCCAATTTTTCGGTATCGATGACTTCGGATTTAAAACCACCTTTGTCTAACCAAAATTTAGCCGCTTTAGATGCTGCCGCTACTACCGAACTTTCTTCAATAGCCATAGGTATGGTATATATTTTACCATTGATTAAAAAATTAGGTGCCACGGCATAAGGCAAGTAAAAATTAGTCAAAGTATTTTCTATAAAACCATCATGTAATTCTTGCAAATCGGCATCGTCGTGCCAATACTGTTCTAAAACGCGACGGGCATCGGTATTATTTTTAAAATAAGTTTGCAATAACCAATCTATCTTGGCTTGTTTTGATAATTTTGAAAATCCATTGACTTGCATGCTAGTTGAATTTGAGTTTGCAAGATACTTATTTTTGAAAAACTTTTTTATCAAAAATTATGCTGTGTTTACCTGCTAATTGTTAAATACAGGGCAAACGCACTATAAAAAAATTAAAATATTTCTTTTAGTCCCTTAGAGGCATTCTGTTTGTAGAACATAATGCCATTACAATCCAATACAATAATAAAGCTCCTTCGGGGCGTCCTAATAAAATTATCAATAATGCATATTACAGGTCGCTCCTACGGAGCTGATATTAAGGAATTTACAAATCATTATACTTGGTTACATTAATATTTTATGGTATTCCTGAATAATACAATATGGTGCGTTTGCCCTGTCGTTAAATAAAAACCATTTTGTGTATAAAAATATTTATTGTATCTTTGCAGCTTGATAATAATATACATAATAATCATTTAAAACAATATTGGCATGTATTTAACACCAGAAGTTAAAAAAGAGATTTTCGCCAAATACGGCAAATCTGAAAAAGACACCGGCTCACCGGAAGGACAAATTGCGTTGTTTACGTATCGCATCAACCATTTGACCGAACATTTAAAGAAGAACAAACACGACTATGGCACTGAAAAAGCTTTGGTCAAAATGGTAGGAAAAAGACGCAGTCTTTTAAACTATTTGAAAAACAACGATATTGAACGATATCGAAACATTATTAAAGAACTGGGCTTACGTAAATAAGCCGGCTATATTGAGAAGGGCAGGTAACTGCCCTTCTTTGTATCTTTAATTGACTACATTATTTTATCAGTTAGAGTATAAACTGACACTTTTTAAATTTAGATTATTTTATGATACCAGAACCAATTAGAGAAACCATTCAGCTCGATGACGGGCGAACCATATCCATAGAAACCGGAAAATTAGCCAAACAGGCAGACGGCTCGGTTGTTGTAAGAATGGGCAATACGATGCTATTGGCAACCGCCGTAGCTTCAAAAGATGTCAATCCGGATATCGATTTTTTACCTTTAACGGTAGATTATCGAGAAAAATTTGCCTCATCGGGTAAATTTCCGGGCGGATTTTTCAAAAGAGAAGGACGTCCCAGTACCGAAGAAATTTTAGTTATGCGATTAGTTGATCGCGTATTGCGACCTTTATTTCCCAAAGATTACCACGCTGAAACACAAGTGATGATACAGTTGATGTCACACGATGAAAATGTACAAGCCGATTCATTAGCCGGTTTAGCTGCTTCTGCGGCATTGGCAGTGTCGGATATTCCTTTTGAAGGACCTATTTCGGAAGTGCGCGTGGCAAAAATTGACGGTGAGTTAGTTATCAATCCCAGTTATGAAGCCAATGAGCAAGCCACTATTGACCTAATGGTCGGTGGTACTGAAGATTCCGTAACAATGGTGGAAGGACAAATGCAGGAAGTGAGTGAAGAAGAAATGATTGAAGCCATTGAATTTGCGCATCAAGCTATTAAAAAACAAGTGGCTGTTCAAAAGAAATTTGCCGAGCAAGTGGCTAAAGCTTTTCCTAAAAGAGATTATCCCAAAGCTGAACAAGATGAGTCATTATATAATGAAATAGAAAAAGCGGTTTATGATAAATTGTATGCTATTGCCAAAGAAGGTACCGGCAAGCATGAACGTAGCGATAAATTCAATGCCGTTAAGGAAGAACTTTTAGAAGCTTATGACGAGGAAACTATAGAAGAAAAAGGTAAATTAATCGGTGAATATTTTCATAAAGTGATGAAAAAAGCCGTTCGTGATTTGATTTTGAATGAAGGCATACGTTTAGATGGACGTAAAACTAATGAGATCAGGCCCATATGGACAGAAGTGGATTATTTACCTTCAGTTCACGGCTCAGCTATCTTTACGCGTGGTGAAACCCAAGCTTTGGCAACAGTCACACTCGGAACTTCACGAGAAGTCAATATGATAGACGGTGCTACATTACGCAGTGAAGAAAAATTTTATTTACATTATAACTTTCCGCCTTTTTCAACCGGTGAAGCCCGTCCCTTGCGCGGTACATCGCGTCGTGAAATAGGTCACGGTCACTTGGCTCAACGGGCTTTGGAACCGATGGTGCCGGAAGATACACCTTATACCATTAGGGTCGTTTCCGATATTTTGGAATCAAACGGATCATCATCGATGGCAACGGTTTGTGCAGGTTCTATGGCACTCATGGATGCCGGTATTCAAATGAAAAAACCGGTGTCGGGTATAGCCATGGGCTTGATTTATGATGAAGACACCAAAAATTATGCGGTCTTATCCGATATACTTGGTGATGAAGACCATTTGGGTGATATGGATTTTAAAGTTACCGGAACCAAAGACGGCATCACAGCTTGTCAAATGGATATCAAAATCAAGGATTTGAAACGAGAAATCCTTGAAAAAGCTTTGCACCAAGCCAAAGAAGGTAGAATGCATATTATGGGTGAAATGGAAAAAGCCATTACGGAACCCCGACCTACCGTTAAAGATTTTGTGCCGAAAATGGTTAAAATTGAAATTGATAAAGACTATATCGGTGCGGTTATCGGTAAAGGCGGTAAAGATATTCAACAGTTGCAAGAAGATACCGATACAACCATCGTTATCGATGAAGTTGATGGCAAAGGTTTGATAGAAATTATGGGAACGGATATGGATAAAATACAAAAAGTATTAGACCGCATAGCCGTGATTACTTTTGAACCGGAAGTAGGTGAAACTTATAAAGGCAAAGTGGTCTCGATTAAAGATTTCGGTGCTTTTGTTGAGATTGCTCCCGGAACAGACGGATTATTGCACATATCCGAAATTGATTGGAAACGTATTGACAAAGTAACAGATGTTTTAAAAGAAGGTGACACGGTTGAAGTTAAAGTTGTGGGGTTTGACAGAGGTAAAATGAAATTATCCAGAAAAGCATTATTGCCCCGTCCGCCCCGTAAAGATAAAAGACCTCCACGTAGAGAATCATAAAGATTAATAAAAGCTTGTCAATTTTGGCAAGCTTTTCTTTTATGCTTTGAGATTTTTAACTCATATAATATCGATTTCAAATATAATCATAAAATAATTAGCCGGATTTTAGTTTAAAAAAGAAGAGAAACAAAAATAGGTTATTTTACCGAAAAGTAATGGTGTTTAATTGCCCAAATAATCAATTCGGCAATATTATGTACATCGGCTTTTTTAAAAATATTGGTGCGGTGTGTTTCAACGGTTTTAAAACTGATAAATAATTGTTCGGAAATTTCTGAAGTTGTTTTACCTGAGCATAATAATTTTAAAATTTCTTTTTCACGAGGAGTTAAATGTGACCTTTGAATTAATTTTTGCTTGTAAACGGATTGTGTTGCCAGTTTTTTTAATATTTCCTGACTAAAATAATTTCCTCCTTTATATACAATTTTAATAGCTTGATATAACTCTTCTTTTGAAGCACTTTTAACCAAAAAACCCGAAGCACCTGCCGTCATCATTTGTGAATAATGTTCTAAATCGGAAAACATGGTCAAAGCAATAACTTTCATGGAGGGATTTAATTTTATAAGTTTTTGTGTCAGTTCGACACCGGTAAGTTCCGGCATCAATATATCAACAATGGCTACATCAACAGGGTGCTTTTGAATATAAGCCAAAAAATCATTTCCTGAATGAGTGTCATATACTATATCCAAGTTATTGATTTGTTGTAAGACTAATCGTAAGCCTTCTCTAAAAATATGATGATCATCAACAACAGCTATTTTTATAGGTTTCATTTTTCATTAGTTTTAATATCAGAACAATAACATGTATCTTTAAAGCACTATAAAGGTAAAATCAATCTGGCTCTAAAAGCTTTTCGTTTTTTTGAATTATAAACAAAAGAGCCACCCAAAGATTGCATACGATTTGCAATATTTTTTAGCCCGATACCTGTGTTTTGTTGTAGTTTTGTTTGATCTATTCCTTGTCCGTTATCACAATAATTTACAATAATATTACCATCTTCTACGCCAATTTGAATATGTATTAAACTTGCTTTTGCATGTTTTATCGTGTTGTTAATAAGTTCTGTAACGACTCTATACAAGCTCAATTCTTTTTTGATGTCAAATCGCCCAAACTCATCATACTCAAATGAAATTTCTAAATCTTTTTTAATCCCTATTTCATTGATGAAATTATTTAAGCCTACAATTAGACCGTTATTTTCAATAATTTCCGGACTGATATTATGAGATATTTTTGAAACATCCTGCATTGCATTTTTAATATTTTGTTTTAGTTTTACCTCAATTTTTGATTTTTCTTCCTCTGTTTTAGCATCGATATAAGCTTGATAATACAGGTGTACAGATGATAATATAGGTCCCAGACCATCGTGCAAATCTCGGGCAATTCGCTTACGCTCTCTTTCTTCTGTTAGAATAATGGCATCAATCAGTTCGGCTTGAATTTTTTGTTTGGCTATAGATTCTTTCTTTAAATTTTCATTCAACTTTTGTAAATCTTCAGACTGTCGGTTTAATACCAACATATTCTCACGTATTTCTTTTAAAAAGCTACCTACGATATAATAAATTAAAAAACCTACGATAATAAAATGTAAGATACGTGTAATGATACAAGGATAATAACAGTTTTCAAAAACTACGGCACCTAAAGGTATAAATCCTGACTTCGTAACTAACATATAACCGGCAATTATCATATAACCCAATGCAGACGAAAAAATAAAAAGAGCCACACGTCTTCTTAAAATAAATAAAGTATAGATAATAGATAATAAAAACCACAAGCTCCCTAAGTCCAACAAACCCATTAAGACAGCAAAAATTCCTCCGGACAGAAATATAACATTTAGTACTTTTACCTTGATATGTAAAGGAATACGATTACGAAAAAAGGTAAAACCAAACACAAACAAAGAGAGAAAAGGTGTCACAAATATTTCGAAATGCTGACCACGTTCTTTAAATACAATATATAAAATAATGTTTAAAGGAACAGCCATAACAGACAAAAAAATAAGACTGTTATCGGTGATTTTTTGTATCAATGAATGTTTCATGAAAAATAGTGAACGATGTGCATTCAAATTTACAAAAAGATTTGAAATTATATGTCGCCATTCTTTATACATAACCAAAAACCTAATTTTATGAATTTTTAACAACACACATTTTTTTAAATTCAATTATTGAATATTCTATAAAGTAAACCATTTCAAAAAAATGAAACTAACATGATTAAAATAATTATTAAACACAACTAAACCTGTCCCGATTTTTGTCGGGAGAAATAATTTTTTTGATCATCAAAGGTTATCCCGACAATAGTTGGGAACCATAACATTAAAATAAAATATAAACAGATAAAAACTACTCATTTTAAATTATTAAAATTCTTTTAGGTTTTGTTGATAACAACAAAACTATATCTTATTAAAGTACTAATCAATGGGATATTACCTTGATTTTTTATAAGGGAAAACCTTTAGAATTGAACTTCTTTAATTTTTAGATTAAGAAGTAGAATTATAATGTATAAAAATATTCTTTAAAACACCATACAATAAAATTATAAGCAAAGTCAATAGAAATAATAAACTTTAATAATAATCTTATTATCAAATATATAAACGATATCAAATATTTACAAATGATAATTTTCGTAAGTAAATGTTTATGAACCGAATAAATTTTGGTCGCCGCCATACATTTGCAATATCAAATCAATCGAGAGTTTGAATCGATGTACATTAGTTTGAATTTATTTATTAACCTTTAAAATTTAATTATTATGAGTACTTTAAGAAACAGTGTAAAATTAATCGGAAATGTAGGACAAGTTCCTGAAATCAAAACATTGGAAAACGGCCGTAAAGTTGCCAATTTTTCAATCGCAACCAATGAAATTTATACCAATAAAGACGGTGAGCGCATCACACAAACCTATTGGCACAATTTGGTGGCTTGGGGTAAAACCGCCGAAATCATTGAAAATTATGTCGATAAAGGTAAAGAAGTTGCCATTGAAGGCAAACTAACCAATCGCAGTTATGAAACCAAAGACGGCCAAAGACGCTATATTACCGAAGTCTTGGTCAATGAAATCTTGTTATTGGGAAATAAAACCAATTCTTAATACTGGTTTGAGAATTAGTTGAGAACATTAACAGTAATTCATACAAAAAAACAGCACGACCAAATCGTGCTGTTTTTTTGTAAAATAAAAAAATTATTGTAGCTTAAATACTATCTACTTCACTAATTTTAGCCAAAATGTCAGCATAAGGTAAAATCAAATATTCTTTGCCGTCTAATTCTACTTTGTTACCGGCAAATTTTTTATACATTACTACATCGCCGGGATTTACGGCAGCATCTTCAATATTACCTAATGCCAAGACACGTCCCAAAGAGGGTTTTTCTTTGGCACTATCAGGAATAATGATGCCCGAAGGAGTTTTTTCTTCGGTAAATTCATCGGTTAATTCCAATAACACATTTTCATTTAAAGGTTGTAATTCTCTCATATTTTTTCAGTTTTTAGTTATTTATTCAGTTGGTATATTCAATATTCTGCTTAATTTCGGGGTATCAAAACCTATAATGATTTGACCGTTAATATCTGTTTGCGGTACACCGCGTTGACCGCTTTTGCGAACCATCTCAGCGGCAGCCTGTTGATTAGTTGCCACATTAATATCGGTAAATTTAATACCGTGCTTGGTCAAATATTGTTTAAGTTTGTTACAATACGGACAGCTCGGTGTCGAATAAACTATTACACGTTTTTGTGTTTGCCCATTATTTGACGACGCATAAGCGGCTTTTTTTTCGTGAATAATTTGATCGAAATAATTAGGAGTTTGACACCCCTTGATAATATTTTCTACAGTTCCGTTATTTACCACTACCAATGAAGGTACTGCTGTAACTCCGTAATGTTGATGTACATTTCTGACATTATTAACATCAACCGTAAAAACTTTGCCGCCTTTTACTTCCTTTAAAGCATCATAGGCACAATCAGAATTTGATGTACCTTTTTTATAAATCAAAATATATTTTTTGCTATCCTTATCCTTTACAATGTCCTGATAATCCTTAACGTCTATAAAATTCATAATGCAATTGTCATTTTCAACGACAAATTTACAATAAATATGCCACAGGATAATTTAAAAGCATAAAGCCGTTCGGTTATGTCAAATTGTCATATCTTTGCACCGGATTATTTAACTGAATGTTTGTAATGTTATCATTAACTCATCAAATAATCATATCAACAAATCATCAATAAGAAAATGAAAAAGAAAACATCACAAAAACATACCGGACCTAAAAAAGATTTTAAATCAAAAAACTACAAACCGCGTTATCAAAAAAAGACTTCAAAATCTAAAAATATACCTAAAACAGATGGTAGCATGCGACTTAATAAATATTTGGCACACGCCGGTATTGCATCACGTCGCGAAGCGGATAATTTAATTAAAATAGGAGCTGTAAGTGTCAATGGAGATATTATTACCGAAATGGGCTATAAAGTTAAACCCGGCGACAAAGTACAGTTTAATGGTGAAACAATTAGACCGGAAAAGAAAGTTTATGTTTTACTCAACAAACCTAAAAATTTTATTACCACGACGGAAGATGATAAAGGTCGAAAAACCGTTATGGAACTGGTTGAAAAATCAGCACCGGTTCGTATTTATCCTGTGGGCAGATTAGACCGCAATACTACCGGGGTCTTACTTTTTACCAATGATGGCGATTTGGCCAAAAAACTCACGCATCCGAAGCATCAAGTTGAAAAAATTTACCATGTCAAACTCGACAAAAATTTAAAACCCTCTGATATGGAAAAAATCAAAGACGGTTTAAAACTGGAAGATGGTGTCATTCAAGTTGATGATATTTCTTTTGTCAAAGGAGCGCCACATAATGAAGTAGGGGTTAAAATACATTCGGGTCGCAATCGTATTGTGCGACGTATTTTTGAACATTTGGGCTATGATGTCATCAAACTTGATCGTGTCTTATTTGCCGGATTGACCAAAAAGGATTTAAAACGCGGGCATTGGAGACATTTGACAAAAAAAGAAGTGGATTTTTTGAAAATGTTGTAAGAATTTTTTATTAAAAGTAAAAATCTGTTTTTTTTCATTTTTTACTTCATGAACAATAATTACTAAATTTGCAAAAGAACTCAAAAATATAAACATGCAAATTAGACCGGCAAAAGTAGAAGATAACATCAAAATAATTGATGTTTTAAAAGCCGGATTGGGTGAAAGTTTGATTAAAAAAACCGAGCGGACTTGGCAATATAAACATCTAGACAATCCATTTGGGGCTTCCGTAGTGCTTGTTGCCGAGGAAGATCAGCGTATTGCCGGAGTGAGAGCTTTTATGCAATGGCGTTGGCAAATAAATCAAAAGGTTTGGCAAGCATACCGCGCAGTCGATACCGCAACGCACCCTGACTTTCAACGTCAAGGCATATTTAAAAAATTGACTTTAGCGGCTTTAGATCAAATAGCTGATAAGTCTGAATGCTTTGTGTTTAATACCCCTAATGATAACAGTCGTCCGGGATATTTAAAAATGGGATGGCAAATAATCGGAAAAATTAAAACGGCTGTGATACCGGTCTTTTTACAACCGGCATTAATATTTTCTCACAAAACAAGTTTTATTAATGATTTTTCAAAGCTCGATATTTTGACCCGAAAATACAACGAGGATTTGCAACAAAGCGGAAAACTTTTTACCCCTAAATCTACGGAATACCTGCAATGGCGTTATCAAAATAATCCGATGCAAAGCTATAATATTGTTGCAACCCCCGATTTTTACATGGCTTATTATGTCAAAAAACATCGTTTTTTTAAAGAGTTACGTATATCCGAATTTATCAACCCGACAAAAAAAGATAGAAAAAAAATAAGACAAATACTATTAAGTGAAGCTCTTAAAAACCGGTGTGCTATAATAACATTAGCTGATAAAGATTTGTTTAAATTGCAATTATACGGTAATTTTGGTCCGATTTTAACCTTTAAAGATTTGACAGGCGATAATGATCTATGGAAAATCGCACAACAAATAGACAATTGGCATTATAGTTTGGGCGATTTAGAATTATTCTAATATATGGACATACTTATTATATTGATATTAAGTTTTTCAATTAACCAATTGATTTTTAAGTTTTTTAAAAACCGGCATCGTTTTTTCAATACCGGATTAATGAACAAATTATACTTTTATCATTTATTGTTTTTTTTAACCTATTTTACTTATGCTATGTTTCGTCCTTCCGATTCAAAGCATTACTATTTTTTATCGGTTACACAAAGTGATTACTGGTTAGATTTTTTTGAAACCACTACACCATTTATTACATTTATAGCAATACCATTTGTCAAACTGGGTTTATCATACGCAGGAACTATGTTGCTATTCTCGTGGTTTGGGTATTTGGGTTTTGTGTTTGCTTATCTTTTTTTTAGAGAAAACATTCCTTATAAAATTAAGATTTTCGGACTTGATTTTTTAACTTTATTGTTGTTTTTGCCTAATATGCATTTTTGGACAGCTTCATTGGGAAAAGGTGCTGTTATTTTTCTCGGTTTAATGATGGTTGCTTATGCCATTAAAAAACCTATTAATAGATGGTTTCTATTGAGTTTAGGAGCATTTTTGGTTTATATGGTTCGGCCTCATGTAATGCTATTTGTTATGGTTGGGATTACGTTTGGCTATTTGAGAGGGCGTGAAAAAATTAATCCAACGATTAAATTAATGGTTATTTTATTAATGATTGGTTTTTTGGCTGTTGCCAGTGATACAATTTTAAAAATGGTCAATCTGGAAAATTCTGAAAATTTGACCCAAGATTTTATGAATTATTCCGAATTGCAATCAGAACGTCTTTCAGCATCATCGGGTTCGGGGGTTGATATGAACAATTACTCATTACCATTTAAGTTTTTTACGTTTTGGTTTCGCCCTTTATTTATCGATGCACCTAACCCTATTGGTTTTATTATTTCGTTTGAAAACTTATTGTATTTATTAATTTTTTTTAAAATTTTAAATTGGAGATTTATTAAATTTTTTAGAAAAGCACCATATATGGTTAAAATGTCCGGCATAACTTTTTTGTTAGCAACTTTTGCATTGACATTTTTAATGTCTAATTTGGGAATTATTATGCGACAAAAATCACAAGTTATGTACTTTGCTTTTTTTGTCATCTATTATTTTTTAGCTGAACAACAAGCATATAAAAACTACAAAAGAAGGCTGATTACCAATATAAAATAAAATATTGTACAATAGATTTTTTCATACATTGTATGAAAATAAGATTATATTTTTCTATTTTGTATCTTGAAAAAATATTTTTATATATAATAACAATTGCATATGACAGCACCCAATAACGACAATCAACCACAAATACGTAAAAAACTTTTTTTACTCGATGCATATGCCTTGATTTTTAGGGCTTTTTATGCTTTTATTAAAAATCCGCGTATCAATTCCAAGGGATTGGACACGTCGGCAATCTTTGGTTTTCTTAATACTTTGATGGACTTAATTCGCCGTGAAAAACCGGACCATTTAGCAGTAGTTTTTGATTTAGGCGGTTCCAAAGAACGCAGCGAGCTGTTTGAGGATTACAAAGCAAACCGGCTTGAAACGCCGGAAGGCATTCAACTGGCAGTGCCTTATATTAAACAGATATTGAAAGCCATGCACATTCCTGTGATAGAACTCGAAGGTTGGGAAGCCGACGATTTAATCGGGACACTTGCCAAACAAGCCAAAAAAGAAGGTTTTGATGTGTATATGGTTACGGCTGATAAAGATTTTGCACAGTTGGTTGATGAACATATATTTTTATACAAACCCTCGCGTATGGGTAACGGTATCGAAATTTGGGATGTCGCAAAAGTCAAAGAAAAATTCGGTGTGGAACGCCCCGAACAAGTCATTGATTTCTTGGGAATGATGGGCGATAGCGTCGATAATATCCCCGGCTTACCTGGTGTCGGTGAAAAAACCGCTAAAAAGTTTTTGGCACAATTTGGTTCTATGGAACAGCTCTTTGAAAACACCGACCAACTCAAAGGTAAAATGAAAGAAAAAGTAGAAGCTAACAAAGAACTAGGTTTATTGTCTAAAAAACTGGCGACTATCAACGTGCATGCACCTATTCAATTTGACGAAAAACAATATGAACTTAACACACCCGATTTTGAACAAACCAATGCCATTTTTAAAGAACTGGAATTCCGCCGGATAGCCGAACAATTCAACCGCTTGTTTAGACCGGAACTCGTTGAAAATCAACAAGACAATCAGACACCGCAAGCCGGCACACAATATAGTTTGTTTGACGATGTCGGTGCATCGCAAGCAACTGCTGTGCAAAACACACCGGATCATTTTTACCAAAGTATTGACACGGAAAAGGGTTTGGAACTACTCTTGGAAAAATTGGAAAAACAACCGGAAATTGCCGTAATGACTTATCCCGAACAGTTTGATTTTCAACAAGAAGATTATCATTTGGCATTGGGTTATCATACCGGAAAAATGTATCATATTCCCATGAAGGACAATTTGCAAAGCAAACTGTTAAAATTCAGAACTTTTTGGAGCAATCCCGATAAAAACAAAATCGGGTATGATTTAAAAGAAGAATATAAGTTGTTGAAATACAATAATATTGACTTAAACGGCAAGCTTATCGATATTTTGATTATCCACTACTTGCTCAATCCGGAAATGCGAAACGACTTGGAAATTTTAGCTGAAAATTACTTAAATATTTCACTTAAAAAACCTGATAAAAAGAAAGCGGTCGAACAAGATTGGATCAATTATACCTTACAAAAAGCCGACCTTAGTTTGCGTTTAAAAAATTTGTTGCTTGACAAACTAAAAGATTCCGGAGCCGAGCAATTATATTATAACATTGAAATGCCTTTGATAAAAGTACTGGGAAATATGGAATTAGCCGGTATCAAATTGGATGTCAAGGTTTTGA
This sequence comes from Flavobacteriales bacterium, assembly GCA_026996605.1. Taxonomy (GTDB): domain Bacteria; phylum Bacteroidota; class Bacteroidia; order Flavobacteriales; family Flavobacteriaceae; genus WGBX01. Next base: position 27,911 of record JALWLE010000070.1, on the reverse strand, counting down.
AAGAGATTAATTCGCAACTCGAACAGGAAATCAAACAACTCGAACAAAAGATTTTTGAACTTGCCGGCGAACAGTTTAATATTGGCTCACCTAAGCAACTTGGAGTTATCTTATTTGAAAAACTCAAGATTGACAGCAAACCCAAAAAGACCAAAACCGGACAATATTCAACTTCTGAAGAAACGCTTAAAAAATATCCCGACCGGCCCATTATTCAAAAAATATTGGAATGGCGGTCCCTGACCAAACTCAAATCCACCTATGTCGATGCCTTGCCCAAATATATCAATCCGGTTACGGGGCGCATACATACGCATTTTAATCAAGGTATTACGGCTACGGGGCGTTTGAGTTCGACCAATCCCAACTTGCAAAACATCCCGATACGTACACGTTGGGGCAAAGAAATTCGTAAAGCTTTTGTTGCCGAAAAGGGACACAAATTACTTTCGGCGGATTATTCGCAAATCGAATTGCGTTTAATCGCCTCATTTAGCCGCGATGCCGAAATGCTCAAAGCCTTTGCTCAAGATGAAGATATTCACCGCGCCACAGCCGCCAAAGTATTTGGTATTCCTTTGGAAACGGTAACTAAATCCCAACGGTCGCATGCCAAAAGTGTCAATTACGGTATTATTTACGGCTTGTCCGCCCACGGTTTGAGTCAGCAAACGGGTTTGAGTCGTAGTGAGTCAAAGCAGTTGATAGACACCTATTTTGAAACCTATCCGACGCTTAAAGATTATATCAAACAACAAGTAGATAAAGCTCGTGAGCAGGGCTATGTCGAAACGATATTTAAACGCCGCCGGTATTTGAAAGATATTCATTCGCGTAACGCCATAGTACGCTCGGCAGCAGAACGCAATGCTGTTAATGCGCCTTTGCAAGGTAGCGCAGCTGACATTATCAAAAAAGCGATGATTCGTATAAATAACAAATTGGCTGAAAAATATCAAACCAAAATGCTACTACAAGTCCATGACGAATTGGTATTTGAAGTTCCCGAAAACGAATTGGAAGACGTCAAACAACTCATTAAAACCGAAATGGAACAGGTAGTTGACTTGCCGGTGCCGTTAATTGTGGATATAGGCGTAGGAGATAATTGGTATGAAGCGCATTAGAATACGTCATTCATTTTTATCAATTTCTATTGAATATGGCAGAGATTTAATATACTTTTCCATAAATTCAAAATCAGGTTCTCCATCTAAGTAAGGTAACTTTACGGTTTCTGACCAAAGTCGTTTTAATCTAACTTGACGTCCAAAACTGTATTTGTTTTTGATTTTTCTTAAAATCGTTACGAAAAACAAATTGACATATTTATTTTGATAATATTTTTCATATTTTCCATTTTTATAATATAAGGTATGAATATTATCATCGCTAAAATATTTAAAATATTGATAGAACACATTACCAAACATATCTATTGTAATCTTATTATTATTAAGTTTTTTCTTTGTTTTAAATATTTCATAGTCAATAAATGAAGTAATACCGTTATTTACAGATGAAGCTGTTATTAACGGTATGGAAATTGTCCCGTCAATTCTATCTACTTCAGTAAGTCGCTCTCCTTTTTCAATATTAAAAAGTTCTGCAATTTTTATTTCTTTCCATTGTTCTAAATCAAGTGTCTTTTTTTCTTGTAAAATTGATTCATTTGTAAAATTATTCTTTAACAAAATTTCCATAAATGTAATTTCATCAATTTTTTTATCTAAAATATTTAATTTATACTTTGTTGAAAAGATGATATGTTCTTTTATGGTATTGATAAAATCTTTATCACTTAACGGTGAATAATCAGTTTTCATATGTGCTTGCAATATCCATTCATCATTTTTACTGATATTTTTATATACTAAATTAATATTGTCGTTGTATTTTTCAGGTGCTGTTAGTTTTTCAAATAAATTATGTTTTATAGTATTCCATTTATTATAAACATCTGTTCTTCCTTTATGTTTAGATAAAACAAAGCCATCATCTTTTAATTCGTATAAAACCACTTTTTTATTATTGTGGGGTAAATTTGTTTCAAAAACAGCAATAGCTGTATGTGTTGAAGCATTAGGTTGAAATAATTCAGAAGGCATATTTATAACATATTTTAAAGTGTGTTTAGATAAAATTCTATTTCTAACTAAATCATCTTTAAAATATGTTGATAGTGGTGCAATTATAATTCCATACCGACTAACGTTATCAAGCATTTTTTCTAAAAATTGTATTTCTTTTTTTGTTGGATTATTTTTATTGTTTCTTCCCCCATAAGGTGGATTGACGAAACCAATTGTGGGTTGAACTTCATTTAAAATTTCATTTGCTTCATCACTAAAAAAATCAATATTATGTATTCTTGATTTACCATCGCCTCTGAATAGCATATTTGAGATGGCTAAAGAATACATTGTATTACTTTTTTCAAAACCTAACAACTGATTTTCTTTTAATCGCTTTATTTTTTCGTGTTTATTCGGGATGTCGGAATGTAAAATTTTGTCCATTAATTTGTCCATTCCTGAAATTAAAAATGCTCCTGTTCCACAAGCAGGATCAAATATTATATCATTTGTTTTAATATCTATTAATTCTGTAAAAAGTTTTGTGATATGATTAGGGGTTAAAACAATACCTTTTTTTACATTTGAGACACCTGCATAACGAAGAAATTCCTCATAAAACTTACCAATAATATCGTATGAAGAGTTATTGTTAAAAAGAGGAATAACATTATTTTCTAATTCTATTAATATTTCTTTTAATATGTTGGTATCATTTAAATCTTTATCTGTTTTGATAAAGGCAAGTTCATTAATTAATATGTCTATTTTATTTTGTGAAATTCCTTCTTCTAATAGAATATCATTTATAGTTGCAGGGATATTTCTAATAATAGTATTTATTTGCCAATTTTGATAATTGTTTTTAAAATCATTTGGTGTGTTTTCTTTTTCATAAAGACAAATCATTAAGGCACTTAACAAAACCGGTCTTTTTTGAGAGTCAAGGTTTCTTAATATACGGTTAATTTCACCGGAACTTTTTGAAATGTTATTAGTAATTTTTTCTAAATCAAGGTTTTCAAACAATGATATATAGTCTCTCTCGTTAAGAAACTCTCCAATATTTATGTCTATAATTTTATCATCTTGAATTATAAATGTCGATATTAAGTGATTAAGTTCATCATCAATATCTCCTGAAAATGCAATACCAATTATTTTAAAACCTTTAAGATACTTTTGTGTTGTTTGTGATAATTTTGAAATATTTTCCGTCAAAAAGAATTTTAAATAATGTTTAATACCATCAACAGCAAAACCTTTGGGTTTGTTTCCTTTTGCTGATTTATGGTCTTTAATTACATCTTTATTTTCAATTAATATTAATAATTTTCGATTTTCATTTAGGTAAATTAAATCAGGTTCACCTCTATTTTGCTTTCCAGATTTGCTTGCTTCACTTAAACATTCGGTTATTGCCTTGTTTTTAACTTTTTTTACATTCCATTTTTCTGAAAAATTCCTTTCATTTGAAAGAAAGTTAAAAACCTTAATATCTGTATTTGCCTCATTTTTCCTTTCAGTAGCCATGATTATATATCTAATTTTCTTTTGTTTAATATATTTAACTTTTTTCTGCTAATTTATAAAAATTATCAGAACAGTAATTTTTTTATATATTGTATAAGCAATTTTTTAACTTATACAGATTACGTCCTACAGATTTTAAAATAGTTTTAAAACAGACTTATTGTAATTTAATCAGTTATGAAACCGACATGATTAAAATAATTATTAAACACACAACGAAATGATTATTTTAATCATCAAAGGTTACATCTGACATTGATGTTAAAATAAAAAAAACAGATGAAAAATTGTTTTAAATCTAATTCCGTATCACGGCTGTTCGATAAAATTTTTATCTTTGCTCATATCTTTTTGAATTATAATTTTGCTAAATGCAAAGATAATAGCGAGGGGCGATTTTTTCAAACCTCGCTTTTTCTAAAAAATTGGTAGCTTTACCGGACAACAATGATTTAAAAAAATAAATGAAAGTTCATAAAAACATCAATATAGAAATGCCTTTATCAATATTGTTATTGATTTTATTATTCGTTTCTTGTCAAAATCAGCGGCAAACCGACACGACATTACCGGTAACTATTGAAAAAGATACCTTTAATTATCTGCCTACCTCTACAACCGGACAGGTGGTAAAACATCATTATTATAGTTTATCTTATAACGAAAAATATGAAAATGCCGAGTGGGTAGCTTATAGTTTAAGTCCTAAACAACTGAGTAAACGGCAGATTGAACGTCCGCGTTTTGTCCGAGACCCTTTGGTCAAAACACGTTCGGCGCACTACAAAAATTACTATCCTAACGGTTATGAAAAAGGACATTTGTTGCCGGCAGCCGATCGGCGTTTTTCAATAGATGCTTTTGACGAAACTTTTTACACATCTAATGTCAGCCCTATGGACCATTATTTTAACAGCGGGATATGGAATCAGCTCGAAAAACAAGTACGCTATTGGACAAAACGCTATGGCAAACTTTATATCGTAACCGGTGGCATCTTACAATCCGGATTAGAACGCATCGGTAGAGAACGTGTCGCTGTTCCGGATTATTTTTATAAAATTGTTTTAGACTATAAAAATCCTAAAAAAGTCCGCTTAATCGGTTTTTTGGTGCCACATAAAGATTTGCAAGAAGATTTAAGAGAATTTGTGGTACCGGTTGATAGCATTGAAAAACTAACCGGTATTGATTTTTTTCCGGCACTACCCGATAATATTGAAAACCAACTGGAAGCAGGCAAATATCCGGAACAATGGCGATTTGTCAAATTTGAATCTTGGCAGCGATAGAGAAATTTGTGATTATCCTATTCTCTCAATAATAGGCATAATTTCAGCCGGCACCAATTTGGAAATATCCCCGCCATTACGCCAAATATCGCGGACAATGCTACTACTGATAAAAGATGTTTCCGGTCCGGTCAATAAAAAGACAGTTTCAATATCACCGAGTTTCCGGTTGGTTTGGGCTATGGCTTTCTCAAATTCAAAATCCGCCGGATTACGCAGTCCCCGTAAAATAAAACTTAATTGGTGCTGATGACAAAAATCTACGGTCAAGCCCGAATATTTCACAACCTGTATTTTAGGTTCATTGTGATAGACCGCTTTGATCATTTCTATCCGCGTTTCGGTGTCAAACATATAATTTTTATCAACATTGATACCGATAGCTATAATCAAACGGTCAAATAAAGGTAATGCCCGGTTGATAATATCGGTATGCCCCAAGGTAATGGGGTCAAATGAGCCGGGAAAAACAGCTGAAGTCATAATTTGTTTAATTTGTGTAAAAATAGAAAAATTTAGTTAATAGTTGAATATTAAAAATTGAAAATTCTTGGCTCGATATTGATTTAGGTGGGTAATATTATAATATCTCAAAGAATAATGTCCCCAGATATTTTTAGGGATCAAAGACTTTGTTTAATTATTATATAAAAAAATAATAACCATGATTGTATGATTCTTAAACCTAATTTATTATTACCCACACAAAACAACATAGCCCTAAATTCTTATAAATGTATAGGTAAGCATTAAATAGTAAAACTTCAATCCGTATAATTTTATTAAATTTGCCGGTCATTTAAAATATATCAATTATTTTTGATGTTTTAGAATATTATTATTTATGAAAACAATCAAACAAATTATAAATTCCGAACAACTCAACCAACCGGTTGAAGTCAAAGCTTGGGTTAAAACATTTAGAAACGACCGTTTTATTGCCGTAAATGACGGTTCAACGATTCAAAATTTACAATTGGTAATTGACCCTGAGCAATTTGATGAAAATTTGCGTAAAAAAATCAATACCGGTGCAGCGATTTATGCCAAAGGCGAACTGGTAGAAAGTATGGGTAAAGGGCAAAAAGTAGAAGTTTTAGTTAATGAACTGGAAATTTTGGGGGAATCCGACCCTGAAAAATTTCCTATCCAACCCAAACGACATACTTTAGAGTTTTTGCGAGAAAAGGCGCATTTGCGACCGCGTACCACCTTGTTTGGCGCCATTATGCGGGTGCGTAATACCCTGTCTTTTGCCGTACATCAATATTTTCAAGAAAATAATTTTTTATATGTCAACACACCGATTATCACAGGCGCTGATGCCGAAGGTGCCGGCGAAATGTTTCAAGTAACGACACTTGATCCTGCGCAGCCACCACGTAACGAAGCCGGTGAAATTGACTACAAAAAAGATTTTTTCGGACGCAAAACCAATTTGACCGTTTCCGGACAGTTGGAAGCGGAAACTTATGCCATGGCACTAGGAAAAGTCTATACTTTCGGACCGACTTTTAGAGCCGAAAATTCTAATACAACCCGTCATTTGGCTGAATTTTGGATGATAGAACCCGAAGTGGCTTTTATGGACTTACACGGTGATATGGATTTAGCCGAAAGTTTTGTCAAATATATTATCAAAGCCGTTTTGGACAAGAATTATGAAGATTTGCAATTTTTGGAAATGCGACTTAAAAATGAAGAAAAACAAAAACCCCAAGCACAACGTAGCGAATTGGCATTGATTGAAAAATTACAATTTGTATTGGACAATAATTTTATCCGTTTGAGCTATACCGAAGCCATAGAAATCTTACGTAATTCTAAAGCTTATAAAAAGAAAAAGTTTAAATTTCCGGTCGAGTGGGGGGTAGATTTACAAAGTGAACACGAACGCTATTTGGTCGAAAAACATTTTAAAAGTCCGGTGATTATTTATGATTATCCTGCCAAAATCAAAGCCTTTTATATGCGACTCAACGATGACGAAAAAACCGTTCGCGCCATGGACGTTTTATTCCCCGGTATCGGAGAAATCATTGGCGGTTCACAACGGGAAGAACGCTTGGACGTACTGTTGCAAAAGATGAAGGATTTAGGGATAGACCAAGAAGAATTGTACTGGTATATCGATACGCGTCGCTTCGGGACGGCAGTTCACAGCGGTTTCGGACTGGGTTTTGAACGTATGGTGCAATTTGTAACCGGTATGGGTAATATCCGTGATGTAATTCCTTACCCGCGCTATCCGGGCAATGCTGCTTTTTGATAGACTATGCAAACCAATCAAACATATTATTTTATTCGTATTCTGATTATAGTAACAAGCATTATTTGGCTATCGGCTTGTTCCGTTGATGAGGTTTTTCCCAAACCCAAAGCCCAATTGCGTTTAGAGTATCCGCAAGCCGTATATCAAAAGGTTGATTTTAAACATTTTAGTCTTGACAAATCTAATCTTGCCAAGATTGAACGGGTTTCCGATAAAAAAATAAACTTGGTTTATCCGCAGATGAAAGCCAAAATTTATTTGACTTATAAACCCGTAAATCATAATTTGGAAGGACTGTTACGCGATGCCGAAAAATTTACCTACGAACACACCGTTAAAGCCGATGAAATCATTACCCGTGATTATATCAATGATAAAGACAGTGTTTACGCCACAATTAATCAAGTAACCGGTAATGCCGCTTCGCAAATCCAATTTCACGCTACTGACAGTATCAAACATTTTTTAGACGGATCCTTGTATTTTTATGCCCAACCAAACTACGATTCCATCATGCCGGCGGTGAAATATCTGGAAAAAGATGTCATGCGTTTGGTAGAAAGTTTGCGGTGGCGGTAGGTCACTGAGTGTCCCGATTATTATCGGGATGTATCGAAGTGACCGGATTTCTTTAAAGAAATAAGAAATTAATTTGATACAAAATTATCAAAACTAATATTGATAAAAGTTCAACCTTGAATATCCATCAATATCCGTTTATTTTTTTGTTTTTTTATTATTTCATCAATAAATGTCATATCTTTTTTTGCTATCATAACACATCCCAAACTGGTAATAATAGGTAACGGATAAGTTTCATAAGAAGGTACGTATTCATAAGAGTGTAATACCATAACACGTTTACGCATATTTGAATTGGTATTACTAATACCATCGAGCCAATATTTGACATGTGTCCCCCATTTACTATATGCTCTTTGATTTACAATAGCATAACCGATTGAAGATTTATTTGAATTGATTTTATTAGAAAAATCGGTGGCATATCCTAATTTTGATTCTGATTTTTTGCCATGAGCAACCATTATTTTTCTAATAACTTTTTTATTTAGAATATCGATAAGATACATGCGTTTTTTCCCTGAATGTTCTTTATAATTAACAACAAAAACATATTGTTTATTGAGATTTCTTTTTTTGATTATAGATTTATAGGCATTCAACTTTTTAAAAGGATCAAAAGTTTTTTGTGCAGATACTTTTTCTTCAGAACAATTACAAAATATAAAACTTAAAAAGAAAAATATAAATAATTTTTGCATACTGAACATTTTAATATTATAACTAAATATTAAAAAAAATGTTGTCGAGTTGTTAATTAGTTTCAAGTTATTAGAGAATATAATGTCTTTAGAAACATTATTCAAATTTAAGCTTTTATTTATTTGGCTCTATATCGATCTAGGTGGGTAATATATGTAATATCTCAAAGAATAATGTCACCCCTTCGGGCTTATTTAATAAACCCCGAAGGGGTGATATAATTATAGAAAATTTATGACGTTAAAAACATAAACCCCGTAAGGGGTGAAATTATAAAAAAGATAATAACCATGATTATATGATTCTTAAACCTAATTTATTATTACCCATACAAAACAACATAGAGCCATTTATTTTAACAAACTATCAATTTTAAATTTTAAGTTTTTTCCCCACAAATTTTTTCCTATAATTTTCCCGTTCCGGTCAATGAGATACATAGCCGGTAAACTTTTGACTTGGTAAGTTTGCAGAATTTGTCGGCTACTATCAATGAGTTGCAACCACGGCAAGCTGTCTTGTTTCAGGGCTTTTTTCCAAAAATAGGTATGCCGGTCGGTAGAAACACCGATGATATTCAAACCCTGATTATGATATTTAACATACAGTTTTTTATACGCCGGATTAGCCGTTTCACGACACGGCCGGCACCACGAAGCCCAAAAATCGATAATAGTAGCCTTGCCCATGCCTGCTTCAACCGGAATTTTATTGCCTAAACTGTCGGGCAGTTCAAAATAAGGGATATATTGTCCCGGCAACACGCCTTCTTGTTCGGGTTTGTGTGGGGCGATGTGGTAGTGGGGGGTGTTATGGCAGGCGGTTACAAAAAGTATAATGACTGCCGTAAATCTAATCTTAAACCAACTCAATCTCAAATTGTGTTAAATGAATAAAATCTTGCAAACGCTCTTTGATTTCCGGTTTGGTTAGACTTTCCAAACGTTTGGTACCGAATTCTTCGACTGTAAAAGAAGCGAGATTCGATCCGCAGATAACGGCATTTTTCATCGCATTAAAACTGATGTCTTCGAGCTGTGCCAATTTGCCGATAAAGCCACCGGCAAAGGTATCGCCGGCACCGGTCGGGTCAAAGACATCTTCGAGTGGTAGCGCCGGAGCAAAAAAGATATTTTTACCGTGAAAGAGCAAAGCGCCGTGTTCGCCTTTTTTGATAATCAAATATTTGGGTCCCATGGCTTGAATGGTTTTGGCTGCCCGTACCAAAGAATAATCTTTACTCAACTGACGGGCTTCTTCGTCATTGATGATAAGAATATCAATGTTTTTTAAGACGGTCATTAAATCGTCCCAAGCGGTGTCCATCCAAAAATTCATGGTGTCGAGCGCTATGAGTTTCGGGCGTGTGGTCATTTGGTCTATCACCGATTGTTGAATAGCCGGATGCAAATTTCCCAGCATTAAAAACTCGGCATCTTTGTATGCGTCAGGCACAACCGGTTTAAAATGCGCCAAACAGTTGACTTCGGTAACCAGTGTATCGCGTTTGTTCAGATCGTTGTGATATTTACCTTTCCAATAAAAAGTTTTTTCGTTGTCTAATTTCTCAATACCTGAAATGTCAATATCGCGGTCTATAAATTTTTGCAAAAAATCACTGGGAAAATCATGACCTATTACGGAAATAATACCGACTTGTTCTGTCATTTTTTTAGCAGCCATTGAAATATATGAAGCGGAGCCACCGAGAATTTTTCCGGTTTCGCCAAAAGGCGTCATAATTTCATCAAAAGCAACCGTACCGACTGTTAGAATTTTAGACATGCCTGAAAATATTGATTAATTTATATTGCGAAAATAATTTTTTTTCGTTGTTTTTCAAGATTTTTATGCAAAAGTTTTTAACAATAGACAAACATTGAAAAAAATATCAATATCCGGTTCCGGTATGAATAATTGGAAAGTAAATACCAATTTTTCATTTCATTAAATTATAAGTGAAAATATGGTATGAAGTAGGAATAAATATTTACAAACAAAATATTCTATGAAGCAGAAAAACTCATCCGTTTTTCAAATACCCATAAAGCCTTATTCAGGTTTCATTTATTTTTAATAAATTTAGCCTTTTAAACAATACCTGTGAGTTTAGTAAAAAGATTTGCCAAAGATACTGCCATTTACGGCATTGCCGCTGTTTTGCCTAAACTGATTAATGTCTTATTGGTCAGATTACACACCGGTATCTTAAACCCGAAAGCCTATTCCGATAACACACAGTTCTACATTTACGCTACCTATTTTAATGTGTTGTTAACGCTGGGTATGGAAACGGCTTTTTTCCGTTTTTTTACCAAATACAAGGACAACCAAAAAGTGGCACAAACGGCTTTTACGACCATTTTATTAAACAGTTTGTTCTTTTTGACGGTGTTTTTGGTCTTTTCCGACCAACTTTCTGTCTTTTTAGAGATTGACAAAAGCTATTTTCAAATATTGATCGGTATTTTAATATTAGATACTTTGGTTGTGATTCCCTATGCTTATTTGCGTGTGACACATCAGCCTGTTCGATTTGCTTTTTATCGGTTATTTAATATTACGGTTTATGCTATTTTAAATGTCGTTTTTTTGTGGTGGGTACCAAAATTGATAACTGCCGGTAGATTGAGTGAGAAAACGGCGGTTTTATATAATGAACATCCCAAAGTCATTTATATATTTATAGCCAATTTGATTGCCAGCTTCTTAACTTTCGTCTTGTTTTTGCCGGTTTTAAGACGATTTAAATTGGGTATTGACAAGAACTTGCTTAAAAAAATGCTGACTTACAGTATCCCAATCATGATTGCCGGTTTGGCATATGCTACCAATGAAAATCTCGATAAATTGTTAATAGGTCGTTTGCTCGACAAAGAAACCATGGGCATTTATGCGGCTGTTTACAAGATAGGCGTGTTGATGTCGTTGTATGTTACGGCGTTTCGTTTAGGTGCCGAACCCTATTTTTTCAGTCAGCATAAAGCCGATAACGCCAAAGAACAATATGCACATATTTTATTATGGTTTACTATTTTGGGGGCGGTGTTTATGGTAGCGGTAATGACATTTTTAGATGTGATAGTCCATCTGTTAATCGGGCAAACGGTATATTTAAAAGCCTTAAATATTGTTCCGGTTATTTTGACTGCTTATTTGTTGTTTGGTATTTATAATAATTTGTCTGTTTGGTATAAACTGACCGATAGAACCCGTTACGCCATGTTTCTATCCATTACGGGCGCTGTAATCACCATTGTATTTAATATTGTGATGATTCCCAAAATCGGCTATATGGCATCGGCTTGGGCGACATTAGCAGCATACGGCACAATGAGCATTTTATCGTATTTTCTAGGACGAAAATATTACAAAGTACCTTATGAAAGTATTAAAATTATTTTTTATGTATTGTCTTCAGCTTTAACCGGATTTATTATTTTTCGCTATTTTTATGACAATTATCCCGTCAAAATTGGACTGCTGCTATTGTATATTATAATGGTCGGTATTTTAGAACGTCAAAAAATAAGACAGTTATAGAAAATATTCTTAAATTCATCAAATAATTCCTGATAAGAATCGGGATGGATATATCAACAAATAACCAATATAACCAAATCAACAAATAAACATTTATCACTAAATTTGCAGTATAATCAAAAATAAAATTATGAAACATAATGCCTTGATTTTGAGTTTAATCTTGCTATTATCTTTTCAAGCAAATGCTCAAAAGAAATCAAAAAAAATAGGTTTTTACGGCGGTTTCGGGTTAAGTCTCGGTACAGGCTATACTTATATCAGTTTGCAACCCGGTATTACTTATCCGCTTTTTGACAGATTCAGACTCGGTGCCGGCGTGCAATATACTTATCTCAAATCCAATAAGTCTTATTACGGGGTCAATTACAAATACAATATTTACGGTTTTAACACTATGGCACTATACACCCCTTATAAAGAATTGGAAATGTCAGTCGAATTTGAAGATTTGTATGTCGATCAAAATTATAACAATATCAGTAACAAATTTTGGTCGCCTGCCTTATTTGGTGGCTTGGGGTACCGTTATGGACCTGTTGTAGCCGGATTCAAATACAATTTTTTATATGACCCGAAAAAAAGTATTTATCAAGATGCGTTTATTCCTTTTATCCGAATATATTTTTAAATGATGATACAAAACAAATCCTCAATTCCTCATTTCCTCAAATCAATAATTTTATCTAAATATACAATAGAGTTTTATATATTTTTCCTGTATTTTGTGTCCTTTGCCCAGTATGACAACTTTTTGATTTCTAATGATTCAACAAACTTAAAATCAAAATCTTTGGCGCTAGGCATTAACAACATGGCTTTTATTAAAGACAATGAATATTTTAATCTGATAGCCGACGGTTACACCTTACCGGGTAACCAAACAGAAGTGTCTTTAAAATATCAAGCCCACCAAAATTACCGCTTGACTGCAGGTTTTTATGCTTTGACATATTTTGGCACCAATGATTTTGAACCCTTAATCCCTTACGTTGGATTGGAAATCAAAAAAGGACATAGCCGATTTTATATAGGCAAGCTATATACAGATGACCGGCATCAATTATCCGATGAAATTTATGCTTTTGAACGGCTTTTAGATTACCGTCGTATCGAACACGGTTTACAACACCGGTATAAAAATGCACATTGGCAAACCGATACTTGGCTCGATTGGGAACAATTTATTCATAAAGCTGACCGCCGGCGCGAACGACTCAATTTCGGACAAACCACAACTTTCAAACAGACATTTAAACACTGGCAACTGACAATTCCCTTACAAATTTATTTGCAACATCGTGGCGGGCAAATCAATATCCGTGATGCCGATACCGATACGGTTAATAATGCAGTGGTTTTTGCCAATTCGGCTTTGGGTTTAGCTCTTGAAAACAAACTTAACAACCGAATGAGTGTCGGCGTTAAATACCAATATTTACGGTTAGATACCAACACTGATAATCCCGAAGAACTACTGTTTACATCGGGTTATGCTCACAAATGGCAAGTCTTTGTCAAATACCGGTATTGGCAAACTTATGTGTCCTATTGGAAGGCAAACAAATTTGTAGCCCCAAAAGGTGATGATATGTTTCAAAGCGTGAGCCGGCGGGTTGAAAAATATGTGGATAGTCAAAACCAACCGGCTGATGTCTTTAAATATCATACCGAACCACACCGGCAATTGTTAACTTTATCAACGAGATACCAAAAAGAGATTTTTCCGGATTTGGATTTGGCTTTCGTCGTTGATGTATATTACCAGCTGAACCGGTCAAGTATTCAAAGTGATTATTACAATACCGAAGTTTATCACCAATTGGATTATGCTTTGGGCTTATATCTACGTTATCGTTTTGATTTTAATCTCTATAAGTAATTATGTATAATTAGTTATTTTAGATACTATCAAAAACCGAAATATCCCTAAATATTTCACAAGTAATTCCAAGCAAATAAAAGCGTATCTTTGCCGCTTAATATTTTAGAATATCAGAATTAGTATGAAATCAATCAGAAATATCGCTATTATAGCACACGTTGACCATGGCAAAACCACTTTGGTTGACAAAATTATTCAAGAAAGTAACTTGTTGGACGAACGCAAAGAACACAAAGATTTATTATTAGATTCAAACGATTTGGAACGCGAACGTGGTATTACCATTTTATCCAAAAACGTATCGGTAGAATATAAAGGTGTAAAAATAAACATAATAGATACCCCCGGTCACGCCGATTTCGGTGGTGAAGTGGAACGGGTGTTAAAAATGGCTGATGGGGTGTTGCTACTGGTTGATGCTTTTGAAGGCGCTATGCCGCAAACCCGTTTTGTCTTACAAAAAGCGCTTTCGTTGGGTTTAAAGCCTATTGTTGTAATTAATAAAGTTGATAAAGAAAACTGTAAACCCGACGAAGTTCAAGAGCAGATATTCGATTTGATGTATAATTTGGGTGCTACGGAAGACCAATTGGATTTTCCGACAGTTTACGGTTCGGCTAAACAGGGCTGGATGAGTGCCGAGGGGTGGACTGAGCCTACAGGTACAGTAAAACCTTTGTTGGATACAATAATAAAACATATTCCAGAAGCACCGCATAACGAAGGACCATTGCAAATGCAAATTACATCTTTGGATTATTCTAATTTTGTTGGACGTATTGCCATTGGGCGTGTCTTCAGAGGAGTGGTTAAACAAGGTGAAGATGTACTCTTGTTAAGCAAGGAACATCCGCCTAAAAAATCTCGTATCAAAGAATTGTATGTCTTTACCGGATTGGGTAAAGAAAAAGTTCCGGAAGTGCATAGTGGCGATATTTGTGCCATTGTCGGTTTACAAGATTTTGAGATAGGTGACACCATTACCGACACCGAACATCCTGAAGCATTGGAACGCATCGCCATAGACGAACCAACTATGAGCATGTTGTTTACCATAAACAACTCTCCTTTTTTCGGTAAAGAAGGGAAGTTTGTAACATCCAGACATTTGCGTGACCGTTTAATGAAGGAAACTGAAAAAAACTTGGCATTGCGGGTTGAAGAAACCGATACCGAAGATAAATTTAATGTTTATGGACGTGGTATTTTACACTTATCGGTTTTGATAGAAACTATGCGTCGTGAAGGCTATGAATTACAAGTTGGGAAACCGCAAGTTTTAATCAAAGAAATAAATGGACAGAAACACGAACCATACGAAACATTAGTTATTGATGTACCGGAAGTATATAGCGGTAAAGTTATTGAACTGGTAACCGGACGTAAGGGAGATTTGCTGGCAATGGAACCTAAAGGTGATGTTATGCATTTGGAATTTGACATCACATCGCGTGGTTTAATAGGACTGAGAAATAATATTTTGACAGCTACTGCCGGAACGGCAGTTATGAACCACCGTTTCAGAGAATACGCACCCTACAAAGGTGAAATTGCCGAACGCAACAAAGGCGCCCTGATTTCTATGGATGCCGGAAAAGTTTCAGCCTATTCTCTAGACAGGTTGCAAGACCGTGGTCGTTTCTTTGTCGAACCCGGTGATGATGTTTATATTGGACAAGTGATAGGTGAACATACGCGCGAAAATGATTTACCGGCTAATTTAACAAAAGGTAAAAAATTAACTAATATGCGAGCTTCAGGTTCGGATGAAAGTATGAAAATAGCTCCGAAAGTTGAATTTTCTCTGGAAGAAGCCATGGAATACATCAGAGAAGACGAATATTTAGAAATTACACCCAAAAGCTTAAGAATTAGAAAAATAAACTATAGGGGTTAGTTGAATATTTATAAAGTTATAAAGTTCGCATTTGCTAGTTGAATCTGCCGATAAATGTTTGAAAACTCCGATGGTTTAAATACTCAAAAATTATTGTAAATTTGTGATATTCTTTTTAAAAATTAAATTATGGCAAATACAAAATTAGTTTGGAAAGGCAATATGCAATTTGATGCATATACTGCCGGACAAGAAGAACCTATACATATCGAGGCGGAAGAAAAATTTGGTGGTATCGGTTACGGATATCAACCTAAACCATTAATGTTAGTGGCACTTGCCGGTTGTACGGCATTAGATGTAGCTTCGTTGATGAAAAAAATGCGTATTGATGAAAACGTGTCTGATTTTACGGTAGATGTTGATGCGCATATGACAGAAGAGCATCCTAAGTATTTTGATAAAGTACATGTGATTTATACATTCAAAGGTAAAGAATTAAACCGCGAAAAATTGACTAAATGTGTAACTTTGTCTGAAAGTCGTTACTGTGGTGTATATAAAATGTTTAGAAGTTTTGCCGAGGTAACCTATGAAATTAAATTTATTGAAGATTAAGCAAGACAATCAAAATTATAAATCGGCAAAATCTATACGGATTTTGCCGATTTTTTTTGTATTTTTATCACAAAATAAAACTATGCAAGATATTAACACCTATTTATCAAATCACAAACAGCGTTTACTTGACGAATTATTTGATTTATTACGAATACCTTCGGTTAGTGCCGATCCGGCTTATGTCGCTGATGTTGAAGCTGCAGCAGATTTTATAAAAAATAAAATGGAGCATATCGGACTTGACAATGTTTCTATAGAAGAAACTCCGGGTTATCCTATCGTTTACGGTGAAAAGATTATTGATACTAACCTACCAACCGTTTTGGTTTATGGTCATTATGATGTGCAACCACCTGATCCTATCGAGTTGTGGGAGTCGGATCCTTTTGAGCCGGTTATCAAAAAAACGGATATTCATCCGGAAGGTGCCATTTTTGCACGAGGAGCTTCAGATGATAAAGGACAAATGTATATGCATCTGAAAGCTGTTGAATATTTATTGCAACAAAATAAATTACCGGTTAATGTCAAATTTATGATTGAAGGCGAAGAAGAAGTAGGTTCCCCGAGTTTGGCTTGGTATGTTGCCCGTAACCATGATAAATTAAAGAATGATGTTATTATCATTTCAGATACCGGTATGGTTGCCAACAATGTGCCGGCAATTACTACGGGCTTACGCGGTTTATCGTATGTAGAGGTAGAAGTTACCGGACCAAATCGTGATTTGCATTCCGGACTTTATGGTGGTGCTGTAGCAAATCCTATTAATATTTTGGCAAAAATGATAGCGCGGCTAACAGATGAAAATAACCACATTACCATTCCTGGATTTTATGACAAAGTCAAAGACTTATCACCGGAAGAAAGAGCTGCTATTGCTAAAACACCTTTTGATTTGCAACAATATAAAAGAGAGTTAGATATAGATGCTGTTTACGGAGAAGCCGGTTATACAACTCTTGAACGTCAAAGCATTCGTCCCAGTTTAGATGTCAATGGTATTTGGGGCGGTTATACCGGTGAAGGTGCTAAAACAATTATCCCGTCTAAAGCTTATGCCAAAATCAGTATGCGTTTGGTACCTGATCAAGACCCTGAAGAAATACCCGGATTGTTTGAAACCTATTTTAAACAATTGGCACCTGATGCCGTTAAGGTGAAAGTAACTAACTTGCATGGAGGTTATCCATATGTAACACCCACTGACAGCCCCGGGTATAAGGCGGCGGCAAATGCCATGAAACATGCATTTGGGAAACAACCATTGCCTATTTATTCCGGAGGAAGCATTCCTATAGTTCCATTATTTGAAAAAGAATTGGGAAGTAAATCCATTCTGATGGGTTTTGGTTTAAATTCCGATGCCATTCATTCACCCAACGAACATTACGGAGTGTTTAATTATTTTAAAGGCATAGAAACTATTTCTTATTTTTACGATTTTTATAAAGAACAACTAACTTAAAAAACTATTCAAATTATGAGTATTATTGACGCTTACGAAAACGCAGAATTCAGAAACCGGATTTCGGTTTTAGCAACTTTAGTCAAGCTATCCTTGGCTGACGGTGTATTAGATGAGAATGAAATGAAAATCATTACCAGAGTTGCCAGAGATTATGGTTTGCTCGATCAGGATGATATTTTGTTTATCATAAAAAATTATGAGAAATATTCTATTGAACCAACTTATAACTATGATGAAAGGATTGAACAATTATATAACTTGACTAAAATCATTTATGCCGATGGCAAGATAGATAAAAACGAATTGAAAATTTTAAAAAATGCCATTGTTGCTTTGGGATTTCCACCTAAAAATACTGATATTATTTATGAAACAGCTGTTGGATTGATAGTTGATGATACTGATTTAGAAGATTTTAACAAAGCTATTAAAAAGCTTAATCGATAGATTTAAACAGTTATAAGTTTGATTATAAAATTTTATGTAATAATGGAATGAATGAACTATTAGGTTTTCCGAATCGATGAAAAGAAAACACCTCTACACTAATCCGGTAGAGGTGTTTTTTTATTAATATTTTTTAAATGCAGTTTTTTCTTATCAATTTTAATTTGATCACTTTTTGGTTTAATCTGCGGTATTATTTTTTCAAGGCTATCCGATTTTTGTTTAAATTCGGCATATATTTCGCTATAAATTTTGTGTAGTTTATCGGGGTATCTGCTGTAATAATCGGTAGTTTTTTTGAGTAAAGTACTATCTATGTTATATTTATTATAGACTAATAATTTAATTTCTTTCATTATGGAATCGTTACGATTAATTTTTTGTTCAATTAAGTTGGCTAATATCATTTCTTTTAATATTTGTTTATAGGTATTTCTATCTAATATTTTGCTTGGCTTTTTATGACATGACCAAAATAGCGAAGCTATAAAAATATATACAGTTAACTTTTTCATAATCAGTTAATTTTGCTAAATCGTAATTTTAAAACACCCCATATAGCTTCTGAAATAATACCGCCGTGCATTTTAGATTTTCCTTGTATTCTATCAGTAAAAATAATCGGTATCTCTTTAATTTTATATCCTTTTTTCCATGCTTTATATTTCATTTCAATCTGAAACGCATAGCCGACAAAATCAATTTTGTCAAAATCAAAACTTTGTAACACTTCTTTTTTATAACCTACAAAGCCGGCAGTTGTATCTTTTACCGGGATACCGGTAATTAACCTTACGTAAATAGAGGCAAAATAGGATAAAAGAATACGTTTTAAATCCCAGTTTACTACATTAATTCGACCTTTTAAATAACGAGACCCAACACTAATATCAGCTTTATTTTGTTCTAAAGTTTCTAATAAATCGACAAGTTTTTCAGGAGGGTGAGAAAAATCCGCATCCATTTCAAAAATATAATCATAATTATGTTGCAAAGCCCACTTAAAACCATCGATATAAGCTTTACCTAATCCCTCTTTTTCTGGACGATTTAAAATAAATAATCTTTGAGGATATTTTTCTTTTAAGTTATTGACAATTTTGGATGTACCATCCGGTGAATTGTCATCAACCACAAGTATATTAAATGTTTTTTTTAACTGAAAGACTTTGTCAATAATACCGACAATATTATCTTTTTCGTTATAAGTAGGAATAATAACAAGTGCTTTTTTCAACGTCATAAATATATTTTAGTATGCTTTTTCGTCACCTTTAAAGACATTAAAAATTGTAAATAAAATGATTTTAATATCAAGCCATAAGGACCAGTTTTCAATATAAAATAAATCATATTTTACGCGATTGATAATATCGTCATCCGTTTTAACCTCACCACGATAACCTTTAACTTGTGCCAATCCGGTTATACCGGGTTTAATATAATGTCGTCCCATAAATTTATCGATTCTTTTTAAAAATCTTTCGTTTTCTTTGATCATATGCGGACGTGGTCCTACTACCGACATTTCACCTTTAAAAACATTTATAAATTGTGGCAATTCATCTATACTGGTTTTTCTTAAGAATTTACCAACACGAGTTATTCTACTATCATTTTTGGTAACTTGTTTAATATCCGCCAAGTTATTTGGACGCATAGATCTATACTTATAACAGTTAAATAACTCATAGTTTATACCATTTCGTTTTTGCTTAAAAAACACGGGACCTTTTGATTCTAGTTTTATAAGAAATCCTATAATAGGTGTTAACCAAGATAAAAAACAAACAATAATACAGCTAGAGAACACAAGGTCAAAAAGTCGTTTTATAACTTTATTAACCGGTTTGTCAAGTGGTGATTTATTAAGAGATAATATCGGGAAATACTCAAAATAATCTATGTTCAATTGTTTACCTAATATCTCTTTGTTATCAGGAATAAATTTAACGGACATAAAATGATTATCGGCATAATTAATGATGTCTTTAATTTGTTCGTCTGAACATTCTTTTAAGGAACAAAAAATAACATCTACCGGATTTTTATCTAAATATGGTTTTAAATCTTGATAACCACCTTCAATTTCAGGGTCATCACCATTTCCAAAAAAACTATCAAATAAATAACCGTAATCAATACGGGTTGTCAAGATTTCTTTAAATTTTTTGGTTTCATCATTATAACCAACTATCAAAAATAATCTGATATTACCACCTTTGGCTCTATAAAACTTGAGTAATACATAAATTAAAAACTTAAATAAAAATAATAATACGTTCAGAATTAATAAATGTTTGAGTAAAAATCGATTAGAAGAATGAATAGATAAAAAATGGAAAAATGTTACTACTGATAAATCAAAAATTAAAACTTGTTTAATCGTTTTACTTATGATTTCTGCCGGTTTTGTGTTACGATAAACTTCGTAAAACTTGGTAAAATAACTAATAATGAACCAAATGGTATCAAGAATAATAAAAAATAAAACAGTTTGTTTAAATTCAAACTTTTTGGTAAACAAAAAGATCAAAACACTATCTAACAGATAAATGATTGGCAAAATCAAAAAGGAATATCTATGTGTTTTTTTCTTGATCATTTTTTAATGTATTTTTCAAAATCTTTGTGTTGCGTTTCAAATAATTCCTGTTTTGATAAAGATTTAAAATATTCAAAAGTTCGTTTCATACCTGTTTTTCTGTCAATTTTAGGTTCCCAATTCAATATAGTTTTAGCTTTGGTTATATCAGGACATCGTTGTAAAGGATCATTGATTGGTAATTCTTTAAAAATTATTTTAGATTGTCCTTCAGTTAAATTAATGATTTCTTTAGCAAAATCTAAGATACTTATTTCTTCGGGATTACCGATATTAACGGGCAGATGATAATCGGAAAATAGTAGTTTGAATATTCCGTCAATTTGATCATCAATGTAACAGAAAGAACGCGTTTGACTTCCATCACCGAAAACCGTTAAATTTTCACCTCTTAATATTTGTCCCATAAAAGCCGGAATAACTCTACCGTCATTGAGTCGCATACGAGGTCCGTAAGTATTAAAAATACGGACAATGCGAGTTTCAATACCGTGAAAATTATGGTAAGCCATAGTCATAGCTTCTTGAAAACGCTTAGCTTCGTCATATACACCGCGGGGTCCTATCGGATTAACATTTCCGTAGTATTCTTCTGTTTGAGGATGTATCTGTGGGTCTCCGTAAACTTCTGAGGTGGAAGCAATTAGTACTCGGGCTTTTTTGGCTTTTGCCAATCCTAAAACGTTATGAGTTCCTAAAGATCCAACTTTTAAGGTCTGAATGGGAATACGTAAATAATCAATAGGGCTTGCTGGCGAAGCAAAATGTAAAATATAATCTAATTTTCCGTTAATATCAATATATTTAGTAACATCATGTTCTATGAATTCAAAGTTTGGATGTGTTAAAAGGTGGCTAATATTTTTAGAAGATCCGGTAATAAAATTATCCATTGCAATGACATTGAAGCCTTCATTGATAAATTTATCACAAAGATGCGAACCTAAAAATCCGGCTGCTCCGGTTATTAAAATTCTTTCCATAATTTACGTGGAATATTGACTGTCTGTCTGCCTATCGATGTATAGTAAAAACCCAACTCTTTCATTTGTTCGGGCTTATATAAATTACGACCGTCAAAAATAGCCGGTTGTTTCATCAGTTGTTTCATCCGGTCAAAATCCGGCATTCTAAACATACTCCATTCAGTACTGATAACCAGTGCATCGGCGTTTTCAAGTGCTTGATACATGGTTTCGGCATATTGTAATTTTGTACCGTATTTTTGTTTGACATTAAACATTGCTTCAGGATCAAAAACATTTAATTTAGCTCCTGCTTTTAATAGCTCATCAATCATATATAAAGCCGGTGCTTCTCTAATATCATCAGTTTCCGGTTTAAATGATAATCCCCAAACAGCTATGTTTTTGTTTTGCAAATTTCCTTCAAAAAAGGATTTTAGTTTTGGGATTAAAATAGTTTTTTGACGATTGTTTACTTCTATGACGGCTTTTAACAGCTTAAATTCATGTTGGTGTTCCATGCCGGTTTTATAAAGTGCTTTAACGTCTTTAGGAAAACAAGACCCACCGTAACCTATACCGGGAAATAAAAAACGTTTTCCTATACGTGAGTCAGTTCCCATTCCAATACGTATTTTGTTAATATCAGCGCCTACTTTTTCGGCAAAATTTGCAACCTCATTCATAAAAGTGATTTTCATTGCTAAAAACGCATTAGAAGCGTATTTGGTTATTTCGGCTGAACGTGGGTCCATCATAATAATCGGATTACCTGAACGTACAAAAGGTTCATATAACAGCTGCATTTTTTGTCGGGCTTTTTTTGAGTTAGTTCCGATAACAATTCTTTCGGGTTTCATGAAGTCTTCAACGGCAAATCCTTCTCTTAAAAATTCAGGGTTGGAAACTACATCAAACTCTTTATTTGTTTTAGTTTTAATAATGTTTTCAACCTTTTCGGCTGTACCTACGGGAACAGTACTTTTATTGACAATTATTTTGTATAAAGTATCTTGATTATTTTCCATTAAGTTTCCGATCTTTTCGGCAACGTCCATAACATAAGATAAGTCTGCCGAACCATCTTCGTCTTCTGGTGTCGGCAATGCCAAAAATATAATTTCACCGGAGTTCACTCCTTGTTTTAAATCGGTTGTAAAATTTAAACGTCCGGCTTTGATATTACGATGAAACAAAGTTTCTAACCCCGGTTCATAAATAGGTACATTACCGAGTTGCATTTTTTTGACTTTGTCTTCATTAATATCAACGCATATCACATCATTACCCGATTCGGCAAAACAAGTCCCTGTGACTAAACCGACATAACCGGTTCCAATGACTGTAATCTTCATATAAATTTAGTTGTTTATTAGGTTCATGATTTCATCTAAACGTGGTGTTAAGATGACTTCAATACGGCGATTTTTGGCTCTACCTTGAGGGGTGCTGTTATCAGCAACCGGTAAATATTTGCTGCGTCCGGCAGGAATTAAACGTTTTGGGTCAATATTTTTGTTTTTCATCAATTGTCTTACTACTGAGGTGGCGCGTTTGACAGACAAATCCCAATTGTCTTGAATAGCTCCTTTACCGTGGTACGGAACATTATCGGTATGTCCTTCAATCATTATTTCTACATCGGGGTTAATAGATAAAATATTGGCTATGGTTTTTATGGCATCGCGTCCGTTTTGTTTTACGTGCCAACTACCGGAGTCAAATAGCAATTTGTTTTCCATGGAAATGTATATTTTTCCATCTTTTTCGGTAACTTTTAAACCTTGATCTTTAAATTTATTAAGAGCTCGATTTAATGAATTTTTTAGACTGTTCAATTTTTCATCTTTTTGTGCAATCAAACCTTCTAATTGTTTTATTTTTTTAATTTGTTGATCTAAAGCCGCACGTTCTTTTGCCAGCTCTTTTTGTTTATAATTTAAAGAATCTAATAATTTGCGATTTTTTTCTGCTTCATAGGCTAATGTTTGACTACTGCTTTGTGAGAGTGCCTCATAACTTGCTTGCAGTTTTTTATATGCATCGTCTTTAACTCGGTATAATTTATCCAGTGTTGTATATTTGTTTTGCAAATTTTCATATTGTATTTGCAAACGATCCAAAGATGATTGACAACGCATTTGTTTATTTGATAGTGAATCTAATTGATCTTTTAGTTCAACGTTTTCACTACGCATTTTTATGTACTTATCATCCAACTCTTGATATTTTTTAGAGCTGACACAAGATGATAAAACAGATAAAATAACTAGACTTAGAATACTTTTTTTCATATGTTCATTTTTTATTTTAATATTATGGTTCCCTATTGTAGGGATAACCTTTGATGATTAAAATAATCATTTTTCCCTACAAAAATCGGGACAGGTTTTGTTGTGTTTAATATATATTTTAATCATGTCGGTTTCATAATAACAATTTGTTTTTGGGTGTTAAATTTCAGTATATTAACTGTTTGTTTCAGTTAAATATTGTGCGCATCAAAGATAAAAAGAAATATCTAAAGCTGTGAGTTTTTATACAGGAAAAACAGGGAAAGCTGTTCCGCATTGTATTAAATCAATCTCTATAAATTTAATAGGATAGGTTACCTGAAAATTTTGTTGAATATCTTTATAATTCATACCTTCATCTTCCGGTAGCATCAATATGTAATTAATTGTCGGTAATTTTGAAAACAAATGATAGACTTCATCGGTATCGAATAGGGTGTTGGGATGTGTCAAAGGTATTAGTATTTCATTATTTAATAGTCGGATTTTTTGACCTATCATATTTTCAGATGTGGCATAATTTTCAAAAGACACTTCTTTGTTTTTTCGAATGACTTTCAGGTCATTTTGTAAGTGCAAATCCCAATAAAATAAACGGTTAAAGTCGTAAGCTAATTTATAAAGAGATTGATTGGTTTGAATACCGACCAGAACAAAACCTATATCATTGGTCAGTTCGTTCAGTTTGACGATATATTTGCGTATTTTCTTTCTTTTTGCCATTCTTATCGGGTTGTATGGTGTAATAAGCCCGACGGGCAGCTATTTCTTCGGCTTTCTTTTTACTTGATGAGCGCCCTTGGCTTATTTTCTTGTTATTTAAAACAAAGTTAACACGAAAATAGTTATTTTTACCATTGTTGGTATCATTTTGTGCTATAAACTCAAAGTCAAAGTGGTTTTTTTGTGCCCATTCAATCATAAAACTTTTATAACTGTTGATTTTTTTCTCAAGCTTCTCCAAGTCTATATGTGAGTCAATCATACTAGAATAAATAAATTTTTTGGCACCGGTATAACCTTTATCTAAAAAAATGGCACCGACTAAAGCTTCATACAGATTTCCCGAAATATCATGTCCCATCTGTCTTTGTGTTAGTTTGGTATTGAGTAATCCGGTGATATTTAAACTTTGTCCTAACTGATTTAAATGTTTTCGATTAACAATTTTGGCACGCATTACCGTTAATTCTCCTTCATTTGCATGAGGTAATTCTTTATACAGAAACTCAGTTACTACAGTTTCAATAATGGCATCACCAAGAAATTCTAGGCGTTCAAAATTAATTTTGTTGCCATCTTTGTCTTTAAGATTTTTAGCTTTATGGGTTAAAGCTTCTTTGTAGAAAGATAAGTTTTGGGGTTTAAAAGGCAAAAGACTCTCTAATTGTCGTGCCAAATTATTGTTTTCGACAATTTTATTTAGTCCTAAGATTTTTTTTAATAAACGCAAAGAATAGGTTTAATATTTGCCAAAAATAACAGAAGCATTATGACCGCCAAACCCAAATGTGTTGCTTATTGCCGTATTAATATTACGCTTTTGGGCTTGGTTAAAAGTTAAATTCAGTTTAGGGTCTATTTCCGGATCATCCGTAAAGTGATTAATTGTTGGTGGAATAATACCATTGTTAATAGCTAAAATAGATGCAATAGCTTCAATTGCACCTGCTGCGCCTAATAAGTGACCGGTCATTGATTTGGTACTACTAATATTAAGATTATAGGCATGCTCTTCAAAAATTTGTTTAATAGCTTTGATTTCCGAAATATCACCAAGTGGTGTTGATGTACCGTGTACATTGATATAATCAATAGCTTGTGGTTGTAAGTTGGCATCCTGCAAAGCATTTTTCATAACTAATGCTGCGCCTTTACCTTCCGGATGTGGTGCGGTCATATGATGTGCATCGGCTGACATACCGGCACCGAGTATTTCGGCGTAAATTTTAGCACCTCGGTTTTTGGCATGTTCTAAAGTTTCTAGTATAAGTGCGCCACCGCCTTCACCGATAACAAAACCGTCACGGTCTTTGTCAAATGGTCTCGAAGCGGTCTTATAGTCATCATTACGAGTTGATAGCGCTCTTAGTCCGTTAAAACCGCCAACCCCTGCATTAGTTATAGCTGCTTCAGCTCCACCGGTTACCATAACGTCTGCCATACCAAGACGTAAAATGTTGTATGCATCGATAATAGCATTGGATGAAGTAGCACAGGCAGAAACCGTAGCATAATTAGGTCCGTAATATTTGTTTTCAATAGAAATCAACCCTGCCGCCATATCCGAAATCATCTTCGGAATAAAAAAAGGATTAAAACGCGGCGTACCGTTTCCTTGAACAAAGTTACGAACTTCATCTTCGTATGTTTGTAATCCACCAATACCCGAACCGAAAATGACGCCGACGCGTTCACGATTGAGTTTGTCTTCGTCAAAATTGGCGTCTTTTATAGCTTCACGAGATGCAATTAAGGCAAATTGGGCATATAAATCCATTTTACGCACCTCTTTGCGGTCAAAATAATCGGTCGGATTATAATCTTTAACTTCACAAGCAAAACGAGTTTTGAATTTAGAAGCATCAATCCGTGTAATAGGTGCCGCTCCACTGACACCGTCAATTAAACCTTGCCAATAAGATGCAACATCTTTACCAATAGGGGTTAATGCTCCTAAACCCGTTACAACAACTCGTTTTAATTCCATAAAACTCTTAGTTTAATGCTTCTTCAATGTATTTAACGGCTTGACCTACAGTTTGGATTTGTTCAGCTTGATCATCAGGGATTTGAATATCAAATTCTTTTTCAAACTCCATAATTAATTCAACTGTGTCAAGTGAATCAGCCCCCAGGTCAGTTGTAAAGTTAGCTTCAGGGGTTACATCGTTTTCGTCAACGCCTAATTTGTCAACGATAATTGCTTTTACTCTTGATGCAATGTCAGACATAATATTTATTTTTATTGATTAATGTTCGGCAAAAATAAAAAACTTTGTAAATATACAAGTTTTTTTGGTCATTTTTTTCTTAAATACCCAAAATTGTGTCATGAATTTTAAGTTATACATATATATTATATATTTAAACACTAAATATTATGAATTCGTAAAAAATATCATTTTATAGTTTCTGCTGACTTTCAACTATATTATTATACTATTTTATGTAAATTAGCGTTTTATTATATTAGCGCTTTTCGGACTTTCCGGAACTAAATATCAATATATAATGAACAGAAGATTTATTTTCATTGCTTTTGGGCTGTTAAGTTTAAGCTTGGCATTTATGCGATGTTCCACGCAGCACAATAATTTTGTCAATAGAAACTTGCACGAACTGTCCACTAAATACAATGTTTTATTTAACGGCGAAGAAGCTTTAAATGAAGAAGTTAGTAATATTCAAGAAAACTATCATGATAATTTTTTTGAAATATTACCGGTAGAACGGTTTAATGCAGAATATGTCATCAGTTTACCCGGACAAAAAAATGCTAATGCTAACTTGGAACGTGCCGAGGAAAAAGCTGTTAAAGCCATTCAAAAACATTCGATGGAAATTCGTGGGGTTCAAGAAAACAATCAAATAGACAAAGCATACTTATTGCTGGGCAAAAGCCGCTATTATCAAAAACGGTTTATGGCAGCACTTGACGCTTTTAATTATGAATTGGATAACGATTTTAAATCCAATATTCGCCCATATTTTAAGTTATGGAAAGAAAAAACGAATATTAGGATGGAAAATTATGCGCCCGCCATTCGAAATTTACAATTTCTTG
>JALWLE010000069.1 GCA_026996605.1 Flavobacteriales bacterium | reverse complement strand
TACCGTTTTTAAGATCTTGCGGATTAGCACCGGCAGCCACGTTTTTCAAACCTTCTTTGACCATGGCTTGTGCCAAAACAGTAGCGGTTGTCGTACCGTCTCCGGCTAAATCATTGGTTTTAGAAGCGACATCTTTAACCATTTGTGCCCCCATATTTTCTAACGGATCTTCCAACTCTATTTCTTTGGCGACTGTTACTCCGTCTTTGGTAACTTGCGGTCCGCCAAATGATTTTTCTATAATAACATTTCGTCCTTTAGGTCCGAGTGTAACTTTAACTGCGTTAGCCAAAGCATCAACGCCTTTTTTTAATTGATCTCTTGCTTCGATATCAAATTGAATTTTCTTTGCCATAGTTAATAATATTTTTGTTTTAAGTTCAATTCTGTTTTTACAGAAATTGTGCCATTGTTATCAATCTCTTTTTAACATAAAAAAAAGTGTCAATCTGACAGACTGACACTTTTTTTTTATCATTTTTTATAAAATTTATGACAATATTAAGTCCGGTAAAATAATTATTTGCCCGGTTTGTCTTTTTGATCGGTCGGCATTATCGGATTAGGCATCGGTTTTTGGGTTTCATCCGGTGTCGGTATATGATTTTCAATCGCTTGTTTGACAGGGGATTGATTAGTTGCCTTAGTACTAATAATTGCTGAGTTTGAAATCAAAATTAAAACAACCAAAAGCCCGAACAAAAACCATGTGGCTTTGTCTAAAAAATCGGTTGTTTGTTGTACACCGCCAAACATATTGGCTCCGCCACCACCAAAATTGGAATCTAAACCACCGCCTTTAGGATTTTGAACCATTACAACGGTTATTAATAAAAAGGCAACGATTGCTATTAAAATTATAAAAACAATTAAACTCATAATTTTTTATTTTAATTTCTGTTTGATTTCTTTGATTTGATTTGCAAAATAACTACTTTTTTTTGGATATTTCAAACTTAATATGCGAAAAGCTTGAATGGCTTTCTCATATTTTTTTTGTTTTACGTATAAATTAGCCAAAGTTTCTGTCATCAACATTTGTTTTTCGGCAACACTTTTCTCAATAATATCAGGTGGTTTGACACTTATGTCTTTCTTCGGAACAATTTTAGGGCGTTCTTTGAGAAATCTTTCAATCCTATCAATATTAGACTTATTTTTTCTTGTTCTAGCGGTTTTGAAATAATTTAACCATTCGGTATAACTCAACTTTTCGGGTTTTTCAACAACTTGTTTTTTTGGTACATCAATCTGATTTTCAGCTTTTGAAACATCATTTTCTAATTTCGTAGACTTAGGGTCTTTATATTGAATGTTCTCTTCTTCTGTTTTATTAATTTTATCAATAACCGATTCTGTCTTTTTCTTTTCTAGAATTTTATCTTTTTTATCTTTGAGTTTTTCTGTGGCGATTACCGGTTTTTCCAAATATTCAAACAAAAGTGTTCGATCGATACTACGGGCTGCTGTTTGTTGTAATTGTGCTGTCGCATAAGTATTTTTTAGCTTTAAAAAACGCGTTTTGGCTGCCCAAGCCGGTTGATAATACGGATATTTTTTTTGAATCCTGACAATTTGATCTATTTGTTCAATGAGAACAGTGTCATTACTAAAAGCTTGAAATAATATGTCAGCATCATTTACCATTTTGCCAAAGTATCATTAAAAAGATTATCGAGTATAGTCTTTAAAATTTCTTCGTGGGCTTGCGCTTTGATATCGCTAATACTTGTTGAAGCCGGATAGTCATAATACCAAGAGTATCTTTTGCTGATATTATCATCCGGATTTTTTTGATTGATATAATCAATTTTAACACCTATAGTCAAGCGGTTTTGGGCAGCAGTCTGACCTGCAGAAAGCGCAACAGGTTCTACCTTATAATCTACTATTTCGCCTTGAAAAACAATATCACCATTATTTTTTACTTGTGTCAAACCGGTTTGCCGGTCTATCCTATCTATCAACATATTACGAAAATCTTCATTTAATCCGGGCTCTATCAAAGGCGCATTGTTGGGTATATAATCTACTTCAAAGGTTTTAATGTCTTTTGAAATATTAATCCCTGAAAATGAATAATTGATTTTACAGGAAATAGCTAGAGTAATTATTAATAATCCCGAAATAATATGTTTATAGTTTTTTTTCATAGACTTTCAGTTGCAAATATATGATTTATTTCCTCACTTATCATTCCTCACTTATCATTATCAATCCAAATTATACTGTTTTATTTTGCGATAGAGAGTCCGTTCGGATATACCTAATTCTTCTGCAGCTTTTTTGCGTTTACCGTGATGTTTCTCTAAAGCTTTTTTAATCAAATCAATTTCTCGAGCTTGTAGCGATAAACTTTCTTCTTCAACATGTGGCACAGTAATAACTTGTTCTGTGTTTATATTGCGCTCTCTTTCAATATGTTCGGGTTGGTAGATAATTTCAACGCCATTTTCAGTATGTTTAACATTTTTTTGAACCGGATTGGTCTCTTGCAAGTGCATAACCGGTGGTTGGCGTTCAATTTTATCTTTCAGATAATCAATTTCTTTTTTGAGGTCGAAAATCAATTTGTATAGAATTTTTCGATCTTTGTCAAAATCAAAGTGCGCGCTTTCTGATGGAATAATCGTTGGAAAATGCCTTTGATAATCGGGTAAGTATTTTTTTAAAGTTTCGCCGTCAATCATCCGGTCTTCTTCCATAACCGATATTTCTTCGACGACGTTTCGCAACTGGCGGATATTGCCGGGCCAATCGTAACTTTCGAGTATGGCAATAGCATCAGGTGTTAAGCGCACAGCGGGTTTGCCGTATTTTTGCGCAAAATCGGAGGCGAATTTTCTAAATAACAAATGAACATCCCCTTTGCGTTCGCGTAAGGGTGGTAAGCTTATTTCGACGGTATTGAGCCGGTAAAACAAATCTTCTCTAAATTTGCCTTCTTCAATCAGTTTTAGCAGATTCTTATTAGTGGCGGTAACAATACGCACATCGGTTTTCTGCACTTTGGACGAACCGACTTTGAGAAATTCGCCGTTTTCTAAAACGCGCAACAATCTGACTTGGGTTGTTAAGGGTAATTCACCGACTTCATCTAAGAAAAGTGTGCCGCCGTCAGATACTTCAAAATAGCCTTTACGGGTGGTCGAAGCACCTGTAAACGAGCCTTTTTCGTGTCCAAACAATTCGCTGTCTATCGTCCCTTCGGGTATAGCCCCGCAGTTGACTGCAAAATAAGGTCCATGTTTGCGATGCGAATTTTGATGTATTATTTTGGGAATATGCTCCTTTCCGACACCGCTTTCACCGGTAATTAAAACCGTGATGTCGGTCGGTGCAACGCGTAAGGCTTTGTCTAAGGCACGGTTTAAAGCCGGATCGTTTCCAATGATACCATAGCGTTGTTTGATGCTTTGTAAGTGTTCGAACATAATGATTGAATGATGATTTGGTTATTTGGTTATTTGATGAATTGATGATTTTATCTGCTTTATCGGCTACTTGTATCTTTGATTCTTGTTTGTTGCTTCAAAGTTTGCTTCTGCTTATAAATTGAGGAAATGAGGATTTTTTTTAACCATTAAGACATTAAGGTCATTAAGTTTTTTTCTTTTGTGTCCTTATGTGTCTTATGTGGTTTTTTATTCATTTCAGATTTATTCTTTACACAAAGATAATGAAATTAATTTTACGTCTGACAAAATGACATATTAAAATAAACTAAAAATTTCGTTAAAAAATTTGTTAAAGTAATTTTTATCCTTTACATTTGTTGTTAAACAAAATTGTTTTATGAAAACTTATTTAGTTACGCTACTGTTTTTATTGACCTTTAATCTTTTTGGTCAGAAAAAAAATCAATGGAAAGCGGTTTTTCAATATCATCAAATTTATACAGACCAACAAAAAGCTCGTATGGACAGCTTGATGAAAAACGATGCTTTTTACAGACAGATGCAAGGTTTTGCCAATCAAAATATTCATAATAAAACTTATGTCATGTTTTTTGACAACAAAGTGTCAAAATTTTATCAAAAATATATCGATAAAGATCCTAATGCAAGTGAGTTTTTAAACCGAAAAAACTCTTATTTATATTTATTCAAGTCTTATCAAAGACATCAGTATATACAAGATTATGAAATACTGAGAGTACTGTTTACGGTTGTGGATAGTTTGCCTGATTTTCATTGGAAAATTACCGGTGAACAGAAAAAAATAGGTCAATACACGGTTATAAAAGCTATCGGATATGAAATACGTCCCATTTTAAAAAAAGGGAAAATAAAAGAAATCAAACTAAATTTAATTGCTTGGTTTTGTCCTGATATTCCTATTCCTAATGGTCCTGAACTTTATGGGGGCTTGCCCGGTTTTATTATGGAACTCAATACCGGTAAAGATTTGTTTTTACTCAAAGAACTATCACGTAATCCTAAAAAGAACGCAACTATCAAACCGCCTGAAATTCATAAACAAAAAGGTAGTTTTAAAAGTTTTTTGATTGAACGTCAAAAAATCTACGAGAGATTTAAAAAATATCATCAAAATCATAGAAAAACTACAAAAAATTGGTGGCAAAATTAACATTATAAAATTCATCTAAAATCTATACCATTATGAAAAAACTTGTCTTTTTTACATTTATCCTGTTCGTCAGTTTAAGTATGGCGCAGCAAAATCCACAGTGGCATGCCGTTTATCAATACAAAAGGGTATTGACCGAAAAAGACAAAGCGCGTCAAGATTCGCTGATTAAAGCCCAACCGGCTATGGCTGAATTTATCAAAAAAATATATAAGCGGATGGAAAACAAAACCTATGAGCTCGATTTTAACCGCACGGAATCCGTTTTTAAAGAAAAAACCAAATTGTCAGTCGGCAAATCGTCCGGTTTCTCTGCCTTACGTGACCGAAAATTGTATAAGAATATTCAAACTAAAATCTTTAAAAAAACAAGAGCTGTTTCGGGACAAAAATATTTGGTTACCGATACTTTGCCCGATTACCAGTGGCAACTTACCAACGAAACCAAAAAAATAGGTAATTTTACGGCTATTAAAGCTATCGGCACCGAGCCGGAAGTCGATACAAAAGATAAAAAGGATAAAAAAGCAACACCGGATAAAATCACGGCTTGGTTTACCCCCGAATTGCCCATAGGAACCGGTCCGCAAAAATATTGGGGTTTACCGGGTTTGATTTTAGAATTGCATGCGGGAAAAGACGTTTTTGTTTTGACGGAAATTGTTAGTAATCCAAAAGAAAAAGCAGTCATTGAAGAACCCAAAGAAGGAAAAGTTGTCAGCGAGAAACAATTTAGAAAAGAGATGCAACAATTTAGAGAAAATCTCAAAAAACGCTATAAAAACCGTCGTGGTAAATCCGGTTCAGAAAAAACGATTAGAATCACTATGTAATGCAAAACATTAGACTTTTTATTGTTTTCTTATTGGTGAGTTATCTGCTACCGGCTCAAAAAATACATTTTATGGGGGTGGTCAAAGATTCTACCGGACAGGCTTTGGCTTCGGCAAGTGTGGTAACGGCACATCTCAAAACCGGTGCTTTTCAAGGTTTTGCCATAACCGATGAACAAGGCAACTTCTTGATTGATCTAAATCCGCAACAAACCTATGCGGTCAAGGTCAGTTATATGGGCTATTTGCCGGTATTGGACACCGTAGTTGTAAAGGATAAAGATGTCATGAAACGCTATATTCTAAAACCGGACAGGCAACAACTCGACGGGGTCGAAATTAAATATGAAATGCCGGTAAGCATTAAAGGGGATACCATTGTTTACAACGCCGATTCATTTACCAACGGCACTGAAAAAAAGTTAGGCGATGTGCTAAAAAAAATGCCCGGCATAGAAGTGGAAAAGGACGGCACGGTCAAAGTAGAAGGCAAAGCCGTCAAGAAAGTCATGGTTGAAGGTAAAAACTTCTTTGAAGGCGACTCTAAACTTGCCAGTAAAAACATACCTGCCGATGCCGTTAAAAAAGTGCAAGTATTGCGTAACTATAACGAAAATACCCAGCTGCGAAACTTTGAAGACAATGAAGATAGCTATGCGCTAAACATTAAACTCAAAGAAGGCAAAAAGAATTTTTGGTTTGGTGATATAACTGCCGGTGGTGGCACGGAACAACATTATTTGTTTCATCCGAAATTGTTTTATTACAGCCCGAAAAAAACTTATAACTTGATTGTCGATGCCAATAATAACGGTAGCGCCCCGATGAGTTTTGCCGATTATTTCAAACTTACCGGTGGCTTGCGGTCTTTTCAATATAAAAACGGCTCGTTTTTTAACAATTCGAGCGACTTGTTGGGCTTTTCGCTTTTGCCAAACGACCAAGCCCTAGCAATGCAAACCAAATTCGGGGCTTTAAACTTCAATTATACACTCAATCCGAAATTGCTGCTCGACGGTTTTATCATTGTCAATCAAAGTCGTGTTAATATGCTTACCGAAACTCAAAAATTATACACGGCTTCGGGCATCAATGAACTGAGTCATAATGACGACCGGCAAGAAAATTTGACCGGCATTGTTAAAACAAGCATGGAATACAACCCCAATCCTAATCTCAATATTAAATATGATATTTTAGGCAAGTTTATTGCCCTGACGCAAACCGACCGGTTTTATTCTACGGTTCGTGCCGATACCAAAAGTGAAAATCAAGACGAAGGGACATCACTGAAACAAAATTTAGAAGTTTATAAAACGTTAAAAAACAACGATTTGCTGACTTTTTCGATACAACACAATTTTCAAAATAAACAACCGCTACTCGAAATCCTATCCCCCGAAGCATTTTTTTCGACATCGTCCTTAATCAATATGACGCCACAGCAAACTTATGATTTGTTACAATATCAAAATTTAAAAACCAACGATTTGTCCGCCGTAACCGATTATTACTATGTGATTAACGATGTCAGTCATATCGATTTTTCGCTGGGCAGCAAAGCCGTTTGGCAAGATTTTAATTCGGAGATCCGTCAAAAATTGGATACCGGTCAAGACATCAATTTTGATGACAATCAACTCAAAAACGACGCCCGCTACCGTTTTACGGATGTTTTTGCCGGTGCGTATTATAAAATTCTTACAGGAAAATTAACGCTTCGTCCCGGTATCACGGCACATTATTACCGTTTGAACGACCGCCAATTTGGCACGGATTCCATACAAACCAAAACGTATTTTCTGCCGCAATTATCGGTTAAATACCGGTTTGACCATAGCATAAGATTGTCTTTGTCTTATAAATTGACCAATAATTTTTCGGATGTCAAGCAATATGCCGCCGGTTTTATCATCAACAGTTTTGGAAGTTTAAAATCCGGTAACCGGTTGTTAAATAACGTCTTACGACATGAACTTTCCATGCGTTTTTCGGTTTTTAATATGGTAAAATTTACACATTTTTTCTCGGGCATCACTTATCTGCGCGCGCTGCATCCTATTCGTCAAAACAGCCGGCAGTATCAAACCGATATAATCAGTTCGCCGGTAAATCTCAATCATAACGATGAAAATCTCTCGGCTTATTTGACTTACGGCAAACGCTATATTTATTGGAAAATGCGACTTAAAGCCCAACTGAATTCGGCTAAATATTACAATATCATCAATCAACGGGAAATAGCTTCCAACTCATTGACCCAGAATTACGGTATCACGGTAAATTCCAATCTGAGCGGTTTTTTCAATTTTGATGTCAGCTACAAGCTTAATCTCAATCGTTTTGATAGCGATTTACGCCAAAGCACCTATCTGACCCACAAACCGTCGATTGGTATTGAATTGCGATTTTTTAAACAAACCACACAACTGAATCTCAAATACGATTATTATGATCAAACGGAACAGCAGCAAAATAGCCATTATACTTATGGTTTTGTAAATGCCGAATTATTTTATCAAAAGGAAGGCAGCGCTTGGGAATTTAATTTAAAAGCGCATAATTTATTGCAGACCAAAAGTTTGAATAAAGAGAACTTAACCGATTTGTATCTGGCTACTTCACAATATTATGTGATGCCGAATTATTGGCTGTTGCAGGTGAAGTATAAATTGTGATTAATTGAGGAATTGAGGATTTCATCTGCTTCATAGATTATCAGATTGTTTGATGTTTGTTTATTGCTTCATAGTTTACTTCTGCATTCAATTTGATGAAATGATGATTTATTTTGCTTCAAAGTTTACTTTCTTTACTGATGATTGCTTCTACTTCATACGAAATTACTGCTTTTTATTCGAGGAAATGAGGATTTTGTCTGCTTCATAGGTTGTTGGGTTTTTTGATGTTTGTTTATTACTTCCCACTTTACTTCTGCATATAATTTGAGGAATTGAGGAAATGATGAACAGAAGAAAGACCTGCAAGGTTTTGAAAACCTGGTAGGTCTGAGCGTGGAACAAATATATTCTCATATGTTTTTCATCTCAAATACCAGTCACAGAGCTTATTAAAGAAATCCACTTTTAAGTTTCAATTTCCGGTTACTGAGCTTGCCGAAGTATCAACTTTCCACTAAACTCACTTCCCCCAGTGCATCTTTATAATCACTACCCAGAAGCATTTGTGTCTCAGGAAAATAGAAACGGAAGAAAACACCTTGATTCTTATAGGTTTCCATCAGATTGATGATGTTAGAAAAATTCATACTGCCGGTGTCAAAAATCAGCATGGCAGGTTTTTGCGTGATTTCTGACGGATTATCAATCTTTTTTAAATCGATAAAAAGGTTTTTTAAAATACTATAATTTTTTTTATCACCTATAAAATAAAAACCTTGATAATCAACAGGTTTGCTCGTAATAGTGCTTTTTGTCAATCGCAATCTTAACCAGAGTTTAAAAAACTGTCGCATCAAAAATTCCAAAGGTGGAAACTGCCGGAAATGTTTGCGGTAAAATTGAAAAGTCGTGTCTAAAAAATGCTTGTAATAATTAGCGTCTTTACGACTGCTTTCACCTTTAAAGTGGATGATTTTTGCGGCTGGCAGATAGTAATTTTGATAGCCTTTTTGTAAAATTCTATATGACAAATCAATGTCTTCGCCATACATAAAAAATTGTTCGTCAAAACCGCTCACCGATTCAAAGACACATTTTTTGATAAACATCAAGGCGCCGGTCAGAACGGGGACTTTTCCCGATTCGTTTTTATTGAGATAGGTAGCGTAATAGGCATTAAAAGGTTTAAAATTAAAGATTTTATACAATTTGGTTAGTTTACTAAAAGCGACTAAAGGCGTTGGAATGCCGCGCTTACTTTCTGGCAAAAAATTGCCGGTACCATCTAGCATTTTACCGCCGATAATACCAAAGTCATCATG
This sequence comes from Flavobacteriales bacterium, assembly GCA_026996605.1. GTDB lineage: Bacteria > Bacteroidota > Bacteroidia > Flavobacteriales > Flavobacteriaceae > WGBX01. The sequence continues at coordinate 6,861 of JALWLE010000069.1, read as the reverse complement.
TTTTTCGGCAAATTTTTTAAACCGGTTTAATAAATCATCGCTAATCAAAGTATCCGGATTTAAAAACAACAAGTAGTCGCCTTTGGCTTGTATAACGGCTTTGTTATAAGCTTTGCCGAATCCGTGATTTTTGTCGAACCAAAGAAATTTCACATTGGGATAGCGTCCTTGAAAATAGCCACGGCTACCGTCGGTTGAATGGTTGTCCGCTACAATAATTTCCACATTATCATCATTTTTTACAGCTTTTAAAACCGATTGCAAACAGGCATCGGTAAAGTGCTTGACGTTATAGTTTAAGATGATAATGGAAACCTTCATAATGCGACTTCAAATCGGTTCAAAGGTAAGAAATTTTGATCAGTATTTTACTATTGATATTGCTACAAATCTTTTTATCTATGACATATTTAGAACAAATTCCTTTTTATCATTACATCTATTTTTTTTGAGAACTTTCCGGTAAAAACCAAAATTATGCAAATTTTTTACAAAATTGTATAACACACTAATCTACCTTACAGCATAACTTTGTAAAAAAAATAAAATTATGCTCGCCAAAGTCATTAAATTTTTTCTCGAAAATAGATTAGTCACCATTCTATTATTACTATTGTTGATAGTTTGGGGCATCGCCACGGCACCTTTCGGTTGGCAAACCGGTTTGATACCGTCCGACCCCGTGCCGGTGGATGCCATACCCGATTTGGGTGAAAACCAACAAATTATCTATACCGAGTGGAACGGACGCTCGCCCCGCGATATCGACGACCAAATAACTTATCCGATGACCACGGCGCTACTGGGTATTCCGGGGGTCAAAACCATACGCAGCAGTTCTATTTTCGGCTTGTCGAGTATTTACGTCATCTTTGACGAAGGGGTGGATTTTTACTGGTCGCGTAGCCGGATACTAGAAAAACTCAATTCCCTGCCCGCCGGACTTTTGCCCGAAGGGGTTACACCGACCTTAGGACCGGATGCCACGGCATTGGGACAAGTATTTTGGTACACACTCGAAGGGCGGGACAGCTTGGGACGCCCTGCCGGCGGTTGGGATCCGCAAGAATTACGTTCCTTGCAAGATTTTTATGTCAAATATGCACTGACATCGGTCAAAGGCGTGTCGGAAGTGGCATCCATAGGCGGTTTTGTCAAGGAATACCAAATCGATGTGGAACCCGAAGCCATGAAAACCTACGGCATCGATATCGGGCAAGTGATCAATGCCGTTAAAAACAGCAATCTGGACGTAGGCGCCCGCACCTTGGAATTTAACCGTGCCGAATATCTGATTCGTTCTTTGGGTTATATCAAATCGGTGAAAGATTTGGAAGATGCCGTCATCGTTCAACGGCAAAACGTGCCGGTGCGCATCAAGGACATTGCCAAGGTGCAATTGGGTCCCGCCACCCGCCGCGGCGGATTGGACAAAGCCGGTGCGGAAGCCGTGGGCGGTGTCGTGGTCGCGCGCTACGGGGCAAATCCCATGCAAGTCATTCAACGGGTCAAAGCCAAAATTCAAGAAATTTCCGAAGGATTGCCTGCTCGTAAATTGGCAGACGGCAGCATATCCAAAGTGAGTATTGTGCCATTTTACGACCGGTCGGGTCTGATACAAGAAACCCTTGGTACGCTCGAAGAAGCCCTGTCGCTCGAAATATTGATAAGCATTATCGTTGTGCTGTTGTTGGTGTTTAATCTGCGTGCTTCCTTTTTGATTTCCACGCTGTTGCCCTTGGGTGTTTTAATCACTTTTATCGCCATGCGTTATCTGGGTGTAGATGCCAATATTGTCGCTTTGTCGGGAATTGCCATTGCTATCGGTGTGATGGTGGACGTGGGTATCGTAGTAACGGAAAACATCATCCGGCACAAATCACTGCCGCAAAATCAAGGTGCCACCGGCAAGCGGTTGTTACAAGTTATTTATGAAGCAACAGTCGAAGTGATTCCGGCGGTTTTGACCGCCATTGCCACAACGGTGGTGAGTTTTCTGCCGGTTTTTGCCTTGCAAGAAGCCGAAGGTAAATTGTTTCGTCCCTTGGCATTTACCAAAACCTTTGTCATGTTGGCAGCATTGCTTATTGGGATGGTGTTCTTGCCCATGCTATCCTATTTGGTGTTTTCCATACGATTTAATCGCGATAAAATTCGTAAAACCGTCAATATTTTACTCGGTATTGCCGGAATAGGATTGTTGATTTACGGACATTATTTTACAGGGTTCATCATTATTTTGTTGTCTGTCAATAATTATTTCTTTGATTTTTGGACAAAAAAAGGCAAACCAAAATATGTAGATTATATCAATGTAGCACTGGTTATTTTATTGATTCTCGGTGCCTTAACACGTCAATGGCTACCTTTGGGGGTGAAATACAGCTTGTTTTCCAATGTCTTGTTTACGGCTTTACTGATCGGCTTGATTTTAATCATGCTTTCAAGCGTTATATATTTCTACCCGCGTATTTTGGCTTGGGCATTAGCAAACAAAGGCAAGTTTCTTATCCTTCCCGCTTTGATTATCCTATGGGGATTATTGGCATGGCAGGGTGCCGGCAAAATTTTCGGATTTATGCCGCAAGCCGTTCAAGAAGCCGCTTTTTGGCAATCTTTTGAAAAAAACTTCCCCGGCATGGGTAAAGAATTTATGCCCGCACTGGACGAAGGCACATTCCTATTGATGCCCACCACCATGCCGCACTCAGGTGTGGAAGAAAACCGCGAAGTAATTGCTTTGCTGGACAAAAACATACAAAACATTCCCGAAGTGGCACAAGTGGTCGGAAAATGGGGGCGGGTCAATTCTGCCTTGGATCCGGCACCTGTTTCCATGTTTGAAAACATCATCAATTACAAACCAGAATATGCCATCGGTGCCAAAGGTCAAAAAATACGTTTTAAAACCGATAAAAACGGGTCGTTTGTCCTAAAAGACGGCAGTGCTTATAACCCCAAAGACGGTTTCCGGTCGATTGACATGGCGCAACTCATTCCCGATTCCGACGGACAATATCTGCGGCAATGGCGCGACCATATCCAATCGCTCGATGATATTTGGAACGAAATTGTGGCGCGTACACAAATTCCGGGCTTGACCTCGGCGCCTAAGTTACAACCTATTCAAACTCGCCTGATTATGCTGGCTACGGGTATGCGGGCGCCTATGGGGATTAAGATTTTCGGTCCGGATTTGAAAAGCATCGAACAAACGGGTATGTTGCTCGAAAAACATTTAAAAAACGTCAAAGGGATTAATCCGTCCAGCGTTTTTGCCGACCGTGTGGTAGGTAAACCCTACTTGGAAATCCGACTCAAACGCGATGCGCTTGCCCGCTATGGCATGCCGGTCAACCGCTTACAAAAATACATTGCATCGGTTATCGGCGGAATGCCTTTGACTTATTCGGTCGAAGGGCGTGAACGTTACCCCATACGCATGCGCTACGCCCGCGATTTTCGCGACAGTCCCGAAGATATTGAAAACTTGCTCATCAGCACGCCCGCTAAACAATATGTCCGGCTCAAAGACTTGGCGGATATTCAATATGTCCGCGGTCCGCAAATGATTAAAAGCGAAAACAGTTTTCCTTTGGGCTATGTCATTTTTGACAAACAATCCGGCTTTGCCGAAGTGGATGCCGTGGAAAATGCCCGCCGTTATCTCGATGAACTGAAACAAAAAGGACAACTCAAACTACCCGACGGTGTGCATTATAAGTTTACCGGTAATTACGAAAATCAAATTCGGGCATCCAAACGCTTGATGTTGGTTATCCCCTTGGCATTATTGGTCATCTTTTTGATTTTGTATTTCCAATTCCGTTCGGTAACCGGTGCCTTATTGATTTTTTCCGGCATTTTTGTGGCTTTCTCAGGTGGCTTTATCATGCTTTGGCTTTACGGACAAGACTGGTTTTTGAATGTGCATTTAGGCAATTTGAACTTACGCGATTTGTTTCAAATACGTTCTTTCAATTTAAGCGTAGCCGTGTGGGTGGGTTTTATCGCGTTGTTCGGTATTGCCACGGACGACGGCGTGCTTATCAGCACCTATATCAAGCAGTTGTTTGACGAGAAAAAACCGGAAACCATAGTCGAAGTGCGTGAAAAAATCATGCTGGCAGGCAAAAAACGGGTGCGTCCCGCAGTCATGACGCTGGCAACCACCTTGATTGCCTTGTTACCTGTGTTGACCTCCACCGGTAAAGGTTCGGATATCATGATACCCATGGCTATTCCCATATTCGGCGGCATGGTGATTGCAACCCTGACGATATTTATCGTTCCGGTGTTGTACAGTTTGTGGCAGGAGAGAAAAGTGTGAAGTGGAAAGTGATATAGTGAAAAGTGCGTCTGTCATTCCGACAGAGCTTTACTGACGACAGGAAGTAAAGGGACGAGGAATCTAGAGATTTCTCACATACGTTCGAAATGACAATCAAAATCAAATAACCAAATAAACAGATAACCGATTAACCATTAATTATTAAAAATGAAAAACATAATCCTAATCTTCACCCTATTCATATTCCAAATCAGTCCGGCGCAGGACCGCTTATCCGGCTATTTGGAAACTGCGGCAAAAAACAATCCCGAGCTCAAAGCGGCATTCGATCGTTACCGCGCCGCATTGGAAAAAATTCCCCAAGTGCGCAGCTTACCCGACCCGCAACTTATGTTCGGTTATTTTATACGTCCGGTGGAAACCAAAACCGGTCCGCAGGAATTCAAAATTTCGCTGAGCCAGATGTTTCCGTGGTTCGGCACTTTGAAAGCCGCCGGACAAAGTCAAACTTACCGGGCAAAAGCCGCTTACGAAACTTTTGAACAAACCAAAACCGAGCTGTTTAAAAACGTCCGGCAGGTCTATTACAATTTGTACTTGGTAGAAAAACAAATCACCTTGACTAAGGAAAATTTGTCGATACTGTCCCGATTTCAGTCTTTGGCACAAAACAAAATCGCCGCCGGCACCGCCACGGCCACCGATGAACTGCGCGCCCGGATGGCCCTCAATGAAGCCCGTAACGATTTAAGGAGATTACAAGACCGGAAAAAGGTTTTGGAAAATACATTTAAAAATTTGTTACATACGGATATACCCGTTTCGATACACTTACCCGAACAATTGGGTAAACAACTGTTGCCTAATTTATCACAATTAAAATCACAACTTACTGAAAATCATTTAATCAAACGGCAATTTTTTTTAATTGACGCTTATAAAAAAAAGCAGATTTTAGCCCGCAAAGCCGGTTTGCCGAAATTATCCATCGGTCTGGATTACATCAACATCGGTCAAGAAATGAACCCTACGGGATTTAACGATGCCGTAATGTTACGAGCCGGCATCACTGTTCCCGTTTTTCAAAAAAAATACAAAGCAATGGTCAAAGAAAACCGTTTTCTTACAGAAGCCGGCGAATCGACCAAACAAGCCCTTACCGATGATTTGGATAATAAACTACAATCTGCTTATGCCCGTTATGAAGATGCGCTACGACGAATTGAATTATATCGGCAACAAAAAACTTTGGCAAGGCGCAGCACCGAAATTTTACAAAGCAGCTATATGAGTGGCGGTAAAAATTTCGAAGAAATTTTGCGTATGCAAAGCCGGTATATCCGTTATGCCGTGCAATATGAAAAAGCTCTAAGCGACTTGCACAAAAGCATTGCCGACATACAATTTCTACTTGGAAAAAATGACTTGAATAACGAAAAAAAACAATAAATCATGAACAGCAATAAAATAATCCGGAATAAATATGTTTTACCGGCGGTAACACTGCTTGCCGGTCTTATACTCGGTGCTCTGCTATTTGGCGGCAGCGACCACAAAACCAAATCTACCACTGGAAAAACACAAGCGGACGAACATGCCCAACATCAAATTTGGACTTGTTCCATGCACCCGCAAATCCGTGAAGATGGACCCGGACAATGCCCCATTTGCGGCATGGATTTGATTCCGCTCGAACAAAACACGTCCGCCGGACAACCCGACCCTAACGCCGTAAGCTTATCGGACGAAGCCATTAAACTGGCGCAAATACAAACCTATAAGGTCAAAAAAGACCTTCCGTTGCAAAGCGTCAATTTATCGGGAACCGTGGAACCCGATGAACGCCGAAGCGAAAAGCTCACCGCCCGTTTCAGCGGACGGATTGAAAAGTTGTACATCAATTTTACCGGTCAGAAAGTGTTTCGCGGACAAAAAATCGCTGAAATCTATTCGCCCGAATTGATTACGGCGCAACGCGAATTGCAAGATGCGGCAAAGTATAAAGACTCGCAACCGGCATTGTATCAGGCGGCGCGGCACAAATTGGAATTGTGGGATTTGACCCCGGCACAAATCGACACATTGGAAAAGATGTCCGGTGTCGCTTCACGTTTTCCGATTTTATCGCCGGTGAGCGGTTTTGTGCAAAAACGCAGCGTTGCCGAAGGCAATTACGTCAAGCAAGGGCAAGCTTTATTTGATATTACACCCCTGAACCGTGTTTGGGTAATGCTCGATGCTTACGAAAGTGATTTGCATCGTATTAAGCGTGGCAACCGGGTGGATTTTACCGTAGATGCTTTGCCGGGCAAAACTTTTTCGGGCAAAGTGGATTATGTGGCCCCGTTTGTTAATCCGCAGACGCGTGTGGCAAAAGTCAGGGTGGAATTTCGTAATGATGATTTACAACTCAAACCCGGCATGTTTGTCAATGCGTTTGTAAAAATTCATGCAGGTAATAAGGAAAGTTTGCTTATTCCGAAAACAGCGGTTTTATGGACGGGCAAGCGCTCGGTAGTCTATGTCAAAACCGGAAACGACTTTGTGTATCGCGAAATAATTTTAGGTCC
>JALWLE010000068.1 GCA_026996605.1 Flavobacteriales bacterium | reverse complement strand
GTTGTTTGATGAGCTTGTTAACGGCATCAAATTTTGATTGAGATTGGTAAATTTTTATCAGGTTAAAAATATAATTGTCATTGTAAGGAAATTTATCGACCAATAGTTTGTATTCGTAAGCCGCTTTGTCCAAATCGCCTTGTTCAAAATATTTTTTGGCTAAAACAGGATTCTGCCCGAACAACATGCTTGCGGGGGTAAGAATTGTTATTAATATTATAATGTATAAAGTTTTAGGCATTAGTTTGTTGATGTTTGATGCAAAGTTAGTTAATATTTTGAGGAATTGAGAAATTATTTTATTTCAGATAACAAAAAAGCCGCTGCATAAATACAACGGCTTTTTGATTAAAGATTTTGCGTTTATCTAATCCTGTCAACGGATTTTACAAGTCTTTCGTCCCGTTTGATATACTTATTGGCGATAAGTAAAAAAACGATAGAAATGACCGGAACTAGTAACTTAATATCCTTCTCAGAAAATGACTTTTCTCCGGATAATAATCCGACTTGGTAAATAGATAAACCCAAAAGAACTATTAATACAAAGATAGCTAAATTATTTAATTTGATTTGCAATTTCCGGTTTTTATACAAAAAAATATTTATCAAAATCAATAGAGATATGACACCGCCTGAAATAGCAAAAAGCGTATTTTCTTTAAATAAACTTGTGTAAGCCAAATAGCTGTAAAAAATACTCGAAATAAAGGCTATGAGCATGTAAACGGATTGTATTCGTTGTAGCATTGGATAATTTTTTTGACAAAAATAAGATAAAATTGTTATGGAATAAAAAAAAATTCCTATTATTGCACTATAATTACTTATCTACAAGTTAACGATCGTCTTTTTATTGTAAATTTTATAAGAACCTTTCTTATTTTACATATTATTAAAACAACTTAACAAACAAAATACCTTATTATATATGTTTGATATTGAATCATTAAAACAACTGAAATTGGTTGCGCTACAAGAGATAGCCAAAACCATCGGGATTAAAAAGTATTACCATTTAAAAAAAATGGAATTAATTTACAAAATTTTGGATTTTCAAGCTGATCATCCGGATGTTGTAAAAGAAAAAGCCCGTGAACTGAAACTCGAAGAGAAAAAAGAAGAACTTATTGCCAAAAAGCCGGGACGTCCAAAAAAGAAACAAGTCCAAACTAAACAAGAAAATCATTCGCAAAAAAGAAGTTCAAAGAAAAAATCATCTCAAAACAAAGACGTTCAACAAAACGCCGGCGAAAAACAACAACGTAAACGGCGCCCCAGAAAACAAAAACAACCGGAAACTTCCGGACAGCAACAAAATATTTCTCAACAAACTTTATTTGATGAAAAAGAGGCTGTAACCACTCCGGAAAAAAAATCATCAAAACAGAAATCAAAACAGGACCAAAAAAACACTTCAAAAGACTTATCTGTTGATATCATTGAGGAGAGGAAAGAAGCTTCCAAATCAAAAGATCAACAAAAATCACAACAAAGTAATATCCAAAAAACCAATCAGCAAAAACAACAAAATAACAATAAACAAAATCAAAAAAACCAGAAAAATAAACGCGAAGAGTTTGAATTTGACGGCATTATAGACGCCGAAGGGGTTTTGGAAATTTTGCAAGACGGTTATGGTTTTTTGCGTTCGGCTGATTTTAACTATTTGAGTTCACCTGACGACATCTATGTATCGCCTTCTCAAATCAGATTATTCGGATTAAAAACCGGTGATACGGTTCAAGGTGTGGTACGTCCGCCCAAGGAAGGCGAAAAGTTCTATCCTTTATTGAAAGTCAAAAAAATCAATAATCAAGATCCTGATGTTGTGCGTGATAGGGTTGCCTTTGAGCATTTGACCCCTTTATTTCCGGATGAAAAATTAAACATTGCCGGCAGACGCAGCACTTTATCAACCCGTATAGTCGATTTATTTGCCCCTATAGGCAAAGGACAACGCGCTATGATTGTATCGCAACCCAAAACCGGTAAAACTATTTTGTTAAAAGATTTGGCTAATGCCATTGCAGCCAATCACCCCGAAGTTTATCAAATGATATTATTGATTGATGAACGACCGGAAGAAGTAACCGATATGAAACAAAGTGTTACCGGCGAAGTTATCGCTTCAACTTTTGATGAGTCTGCAGACAGACATGTCAAGGTGGCAAATATCGTGATAGAAAAAGCCAAACGTATGGTTGAAAGCGGTATGGACGTCGTGATATTACTAGATTCCATTACACGCTTGGCAAGAGCCTACAATACCGTACAGCCCATGTCCGGACGCGTATTGTCCGGTGGTGTGGACTCTAATGCTTTGCATAAACCCAAGCGTTTTTTCGGCGCTGCCAGAAATATCAAAGAAGGTGGTTCGTTGACTATTATTGCAACAGCTTTAATCGATACCGGTTCGAAAATGGATGAGGTGATTTTTGAAGAGTTTAAAGGTACCGGTAATATGGAATTGCAATTAGACCGTAATTTGGCAAACCGTCGCCTATATCCTGCAATCGATATTAAACAATCCAGTACACGACGTGACGATTTATTACATGACGACCGTACGGTACAACGTATGTGGTTGCTACGACGTTACTTGGCAGATATGAACCCGATAGAAGCTATGCAATTTGTCAAAGAACGTATCGAAGAAACACGTACCAATGAAGAATTTTTATTATCAATGAATGATTGATTTAGATTGGATATTAATGTTATTTATATAAAAAATCGGGCTGAAATTTCAGCCCGATTTTTTATATGAAATAGTTTTATTAAGCATCTTTTGATGCATCACTATTTTCAGCTTTATCAACAATTTCACTTTCGGCTTTTTCGATAACATTTTCACCTTTATCGGTTAAGTCTTTTACTTTATCGGTAACTTTAGAAGCAACTTCAGATGCTTTTTCTGTAGCTTTGTCTATGACTTCCGAGGCTTTTTCACGCAGATCTTTAGTCTCTTCCATTAAGTCTTCACCGGCTTTTTTAAGCCCTTCGGTCACATCTTCACTTACTTCTTTGGCTTTCTCTGTAACATCTTCTAAAACATCAGCAGCTTTTTCGCGCAAATCTTTAGTGCTTTCTTTTAAATCTTCAGAAATTTTGTCGAATTTTTCATCAGCAATTTTGGCTGTTTTTTCAACAAACTCATTAGCATCATCGGCTAATTCTTCTGCTTTATTTTTGGCTTGGCCAAACATTTTTTTTAATGAATCAAGTAGTCCCATAATAGTTTTTTTTGTTAGATTAATTTTTTTTTCAAAATTATAAATATTTTTTTATTTTTTCAGATGTTCTGTTAAAAAGTTAAAATATTAATTTAATAATGTATTAAGCTACCGGAATATATATATCCACTCTAGTCCCGGCAGGTTGTTTGTCTTTAAATAAGTCAATAAAATTTATTTTAAACTTGTTTTTAAATGCTTGAGTATATACAGCCAAACGTTCTTCGGTGATTTTAATTCCCATAGATTCCTTTTTTAAAGTCAAGTTTTTTTGACGTTGAATTTCTTGGGCCTTTTTGCGTCCAATACCATTATCCTCTATCGTAATCTTGATATAAGGCAGTGTTTTAGTGATAAACATTCGCAGTTTCTTTTCTCCTTTTTTAGGAGCCAAACCATGCCAAATAGCATTTTCTATTAAAGCTTGAAAAATCATCGGCGGCACTTTTATTTGATTAATGTCAATACGGTCATCAATATTGATGGTGAAATCAATACTATGATTAAAACGCATATTTTCCACATCAATATACAATTTCATTAAATCCAATTCTTCTTTTAATGATGTCTCAGAAATCTTAGCATTGTTTAAAACCATTCTGATTAATTTGGCAAATTTTGTCAAATAAGTAACTGCTTGTTTTTTATCATTTTTAATGATAAACATCTTAATTGCATTGAGAGAATTAAATAAGAAGTGCGGGTTCATTTGAGCTTGAACCGCCTGTAAACGTAGTTGTAATATTTGTTTAGAATATGCAACTGCCAATTTGTTTTGCTCTGCAATTCTTTTTTCTTGTTTTAGCGTATTGATTAGTTTGATTTTATCACTGACTTCTTCGCCGAGTTTTTTTGTCAAATTGTCTTTGAGAGCTAAATTTTTCTCATGTTCTTTGATAATGAGGGTTTGCCACAAGTTTTTTTCGTCGGCTATTAGCTTTTGTTTATAACCCAAACCTAAGGCAAACAAAATCATTTCGAAAGCTGTAGCAGCATAAAACAACATCCGAAAAGGTTT
>JALWLE010000067.1 GCA_026996605.1 Flavobacteriales bacterium | reverse complement strand
CTCGTATTGGGAAAAACTGTAAAATCTTTTCAGGAAGCGTGATTGCCGGAGAACCCCAAGATTTAAAATTTGAAGGCGAAGAATCCCTAGCCATAATCGGAGACAATACTACCATAAGAGAAAATGTGACGGTTAATCGTGGTACCAAAGCCAGCGGTAAAACCATAGTAGGCAATCATTGTTTGATTATGGCAAATGCCCATGTTGCTCATGATTGTCGTGTGGGTGACCGCGCTATTCTGGTTAACAATGTTGCTTTAGCAGGTCATGTTGAAATTGGCGAATGGGCTATTTTAGGCGGCTTATCTGCTGTACATCAATTTGTCAAAATAGGTAAACATGCTATGATATCCGGTGGCAGTTTGGTTAGAAAAGATGTACCGCCTTATATCAAAGCTGCCAAAGAGCCTTTAAGATATGTCGGTGTAAATTCAATCGGCTTAAAACGTAGAGGTTTTTCACCTGAAAAAATTCAAGAAATTCAAAACATATACCGTTATATTTTTCAAATTATGAAAAACAACAGTGTCGCTGTTGAATATATCGAAGCTAATTTACCTTTTTCTAACGAAAGAGACGAAATTATTCAATTTATCAGAGATGCTAAGGGCGGACGAGGTATTATTAAAGGATATAAACAAGATTAAATAATAATTAGTTATGGCAACAACATCAGACATAAGAAAAGGATTGTGTATCAAACACAACAACGATATTTATAAAATTATCGAATTTTTACATGTTAAACCCGGAAAAGGACCGGCATTTGTAAGAACTAAACTCAAAAGTTTAACCACCGGTAAAATCATTGATAATACATTTTCTGCCGGTCATAAAATTAATGACATTCGTGTCGAAACCAGAAAATTTCAATATCTTTATAATGATGGTGACTCATATCATTTCATGGATGATGAAACCTACGAACAAATTCAATTACCTGAGGCTATGATCGATGCACCACAATTTTTAAAAGAAGGTGAAACAGTGACTATCATAATGAAAGCCGATGATAATACACCTTTAACTTTAGAAATGCCGGCAACAGTCATTATGGAAGTAACTCATACCGAACCCGGAGTCAAAGGAAATACAGCTACCAATGCTACTAAACCGGCTACTGTAGAATCAGGCGCCAAAGTTCGTGTTCCTTTATTTATCAATGAAGGTGACAAAATAAAAATTAATACCGAAACAGGTGAATATCAAGAACGAGTCAAATAATTCAAAAAATGACATTATGCCATATTTTATCCAAAAAAAATATGCATATTTACAAACCAAAATTTATAAAAAATGAGTGTATTAGTAAATAAAGATTCAAAAATTATCGTTCAAGGATTTACCGGTGGAGAAGGTACCTTTCATGCGCAACAAATGATTGATTACGGCACCAATATAGTTGGTGGTGTTACCCCCGGTAAAGGTGGTCAGGAACATTTGGGAAAACCGGTTTTTAACACGGTTAAAGATGCAGTTGATAAAACCGGTGCTGACACAAGTATTATTTTTGTTCCGCCGGCATTTGCTGCTGATGCTATTAAAGAAGCTGCCGAAGCCGGCATCAAAACCATTATTGCCATCACCGAAGGTATTCCTGTAGCAGATATGGTCAAAGTAAGCGATTATATCGCTGACAAAAATGTTCGATTGGTAGGTCCTAACTGCCCCGGTGTCATCACACCCGGTGAAGCAAAAGTCGGTATTATGCCCGGTTTTGTCTTTAAAAAAGGAAAAATCGGTTTGGTTTCAAAATCAGGAACGCTAACCTATGAAGCTGCAGACCAAATTGCCAAACAAGGATTAGGCATTACAACTGCTATCGGTATCGGAGGAGATCCTATTATCGGTACAACAACCAAAGATGCCGTAGAAATGTTTATGAATGACCCCGAAACCGAAGCTATCGTTATGATTGGTGAAATCGGTGGTAATCTGGAAGCGCAAGCAGCCAAATATATCAAAGAAACCGGAAATAAAAAACCTGTCGTAGCTTTTATAGCCGGACAAACAGCTCCTAAAGGTAGAACTATGGGACATGCCGGCGCCATTGTAGGTGGTAAAGATGATACGGCGCAAGCTAAAATGAAAATTTTGAGAGAACATGGTATTCATGTAGTAGAATCACCTGCCGAAATCGGTAAAAAAATTGCAGAAGTTCTTATATAATAAATTTTATAAATTATCTTATCTATACCTATAAAAACGTCGAAAAAATCGGCGTTTTTTTTATAAAAAAAAATTAAAAAATCATTTTTGCAAGAGCAATTATTGATAAATTTGCAATATAAAAACCCTTCATAATGAATAAAGCAGTTTATATTGCCACCATAGAATCTTTTAGCGGAAAATCCCTCATCAGCATTGGTTTGATGAATGAATTATTAACCCGAAAAAATAAAGTCGGCTATTTCAGACCTGTCATCAATGACTATCCTAAAGGTAAAAAGGATAATCATATTATGACCATGATTCAGTATTTCAAACTGGATTTGGCATACAAAGATGCTTATGGCTTTACGAGAAGCGACATCATAGATTTATTAAACAAAGGACAAGAAAAAAAAATACTGGAAACTATCATTAGAAAGTACAAAAAACTTGAAAAAAAGTTTGATTTTATTCTGATTGAAGGTAGTGATTTTACCGGTGAAGGCAGTATGATAGAATTTGAATTAAATGTCAAATTGGCTTCAAACCTATCCATTCCTGTCATATTGGTTTCCAGTGGTGTTTCAAAAGCTTTTGAAGAATATATCAGTAACATTAAACTCGCGTATGACAGTTTTAAAGATGAAAAGGTTGAAATACCGGCTATTATTGCCAACAAAATTAAACCGAAAAACTTAAAAACCATTGTCAGTCGCATTAAAAAACTAGTTGATAAAGACACCTATGTTGCAGCTATCCCACGCGATGAAAATTTGTTGAAACCCAGTATGCGTGATATCTTAAACTATTTTGACGGCAAAGTACTTTTTGGTGAAAATCATTTAGAAAAACCCGTCAAACAATATGAAGTTGGTGCTATGCAACTTCGTCATTATCTAAACAGATTACGTGATAAATCGGTCGTCATTACGCCGGGTGATCGTGCAGATTTGATACTCGGTGCCATACAAGCAGATAAAAGTGATAATTATCCAAGCATTTCCGGATTGGTTTTAACCGGCGGTTTAACCCCGGAAAAACCAATTATAAAATTAATAGAAGGGATAAATACCAGCTTGCCTATTGTTGTAGTCAATCCTAACACTTATGAAACAACTGCAAAAATAGTCGGCTTAAAACCCCGAATCAACCCGTTTGATACCCGAAAAATTATGCGTTCCATCAGTTTGTTTAAAAAATATGTCGATGTCAAACAAATTTTAAATAAACTAATCCAATATGAAAATGAAAAAATGACCCCTTCCATGTTTTTGTATAATTTGGAAGAATGGGCTGGACGTGATCATAAAAAAATTGTGTTACCCGAAGGCACTGACCCACGTATCTTAAAAGCAGCCTGCCGACTACAAGCCAATGGTTTAGTTGATATTGTATTACTCGGTAAAAAAGAACAAATATGTAATATCGTCAAAAATAAAGGAATCAATCTGGATTGTAATAAAGTTGAAATCATAGATACTGAAAATGCTCCGCAATTGGATCGATACGCTCAAAAATTATACGAACTCCGTAAACATAAAGGTATTACCGAAACAACGGCATACGACCTGGTTAAAGACCCTTCCTACTTCGGCACCATGATGGTTTTGACCGGTGATGCCGACGGTATGGTATCCGGTGCCGTTCATACTACACAACATACCATACGACCGGCTTTACAACTGATTAAAACCAAACCCGATGCCAAATTGGTATCATCCGTTTTCTTTATGTGTTTGCCCGATCGTGTGTCTGCTTTTGCCGATTGTGCTATCAATCCGAATCCCAATGCCGAAGAATTAGCCGAAATAGCCATTGCATCTGCCGACTCAGCTAAAAAATTCGGTATCAAACCCAAAGTTGCCATGTTGTCCTACTCATCGGGTAGTTCCGGTAAAGGCGAAGATGTCGAAAAAGTTCGTCAAGCTACTGAAATTGTCAAAGAAAAACGCCCTGATATCTTAGTAGAAGGACCTATTCAATATGATGCTGCCGTGGATCCGGGTGTCGGAAAGAAAAAAATGCCGGATTCACCGGTTGCCGGACAAGCCAGTGTTTTGATTTTTCCCGATTTGAATACCGGAAACAATACCTACAAAGCCGTACAACGTGAAACCGGCGCATTAGCTATAGGACCAATGCTACAAGGATTGAATAAACCCGTAAACGATCTTAGTCGCGGCTGTACAGTAGATGATGTCTATAACACCGTTTTGATTACGGCTATTCAAGCACAAGAAAGTGATTCCAAATCAAAATGAA
>JALWLE010000066.1 GCA_026996605.1 Flavobacteriales bacterium | reverse complement strand
ACATTATACTTCATTGTATATCAATCGATTAAAAAAATAAAAATTAATAGTCCAAAGACTCTAAATATTGTAATTTTTTCTTCCAAAAATCTAATATTTCTTTATTTTTAGTCAAATTTTTCTCCACTTCTTTTTGGAACGGATTATTGTTATCATTTGATTTGATAAACATCATATTGTTTTCCAACTGCTCTATTTCTTTTAATATCCCTTCAATTTTTTGACGTACATATCGTTTTTCAGAATCCAGTTTACGATAATTTTCTTCTTCATAATATTGGTCAACCGTGTTTTTAAATTTCAAGAATGACAATTCTCGTTTATCTATATTTAATCTATCATACAACGAATTGATAAATTTGTTGAATTTGACATTAATATAATGTTTATTATCGGGGACATAGCCCAATTCCTTCCATTCTGCGACTATTTTTTTAATATCGTCAATGTTATAACCGGCTTCGCCGTCAGCATCTTTAAACTGCTCTTTAAGTTTAGTGAAATAGTCTTTCTTCTTGATAAAATTATTGTATTCTTCACTTTTTTCAGAACGTTTATGAGCATAATACCGGTCAAAATAATAGTTACATGCTTCACGGAATTGTTGCCATACTTTTTCGGAATATTTACGCGGTACATGACCGATTTTTTTCCATTCTTCTTGAATGTCTTTAAACTTTTGAGTCGCCATTTCCCAATCTTCACTGTCTTTGAGTTCTTCGGCAATCTTGATCAGTGCCATTTTTTTATCCAAATTGTCTTTTTGCAACTCTTTTAAAGACTTATAGAAATTGTTTTTATGTTTATTAAATTCTTTAATTGTCGATTTAAAACCCTCCCAAATTTCTTCTCTGTTTTTCTTTGGCACAAATCCGAGTTGGTAAAACTGCTCACGTAAGGCTTCTACCTGTTTGATTTTTTGTTGCCATTCTTTATGTGTTTCGGGAATTTCGGTGGTTAACTCTTTGAGTTTTTCTATGATTTCTTGTTTTTTGACAAGATTGTCTGCAAATTCTTCTTTTAATTTTTTATAAAAATCACGGCGTTTGTCATGAATTTGTTTGGTAACCGCTTTAAACTCTTCCCAAATTTTTTCACGATATTCTCTGGCTACCGGGCCGGTTTCTTCCTTCCATTTTTTATGAAGCATTTGCAATTCTTTGAAAGTTCTATGTACATCGTCATCTTCCAAAAGTTTTTTAGCTTCATCGATAATAGCTTGTTTTTGTTCTAAATTTTCTTGGAATACTTTGTCGCGATAATCCCTGTCTAAATCGAGTAAGTCGTAAAAACGCTCTTCATGATGTTTGAAAGTTTGCCAGATATCGGTATATTTAGAACGCGGAATACTACCGGCAGAACGCCATTGTTTTTGAATTTCTTTAAACTTTTTGATGCGTTCATCAAAAGAATATTCAGTAGAGTCTATGATATGTTTCAGCTCATCAATCAGAGCTTCACGCTTTTTCAGATTGGCTTCCAAACGTTCTTGAATTTCTTTGCGATAAGCGTATAATTTATTTTTATAATCCTTAAAAACGAATTTCAACTCTTTGATTTCGGGTATTTTCAAATCCACTTCGTCAGCATCCGGATGCGCTTCTTTAAACGCTTGGGTCAATTGATACACCTTGTCTTCAAAAGCCGATTTGATGTCTTCAAAATGTTTTTTAATTTTTTGTACCGGAAAGCGTTCCAATAGACTCTTAGCTTCGTTGAGCAAAGCAGGAATTTCAAAGTCTTTATAAGACAACAACGGGATATGCTCATCTTCTTGTTGCGTCTCGTGAGTTACTTTGTCTTCTTCCGATTCCGAAGCGACCTGTTGTTCTATTTCGTCAACAACTTCTTCGACAGATTTTTCAGACAATAACTTCACATGATCGTCTTCGCTCTTTTCAACTGTTTCTTCTACTGAAACTTGTACTTCTTGTTGTTCGTTTTCTACGGAATTATTTTGAGTTTCCGATGACTCATTCATTCCATCTGCAGCTTGCAGGTTTTCGTCTCTTTCTTCTACCATAATAGTAAATTTACCGATTAATTTTTAGAAGCGAAATTTAACAATTTTTTTTGAATTACAAAGCGCTTTGTTCCTGCCATATTTGCCAAGATTTTTCGGCTTGTAATTGCAACATATTCAAGCCATTACAAATATTTGCTCCCTGATTTTCAGCTTTCTTTAAAAAGCTTGTTTTAGTCGGATTGTAAATCAAATCGTAAAATAAGTGCCGGTTTGTTATAAAATTGTAAGGAAATGCCGGTTTTTTTTCAATATCGGGAAATTGTCCCAAAGGTGTCGTATTGACTACCAATAGATGCGATTTGACAATTTTTTCATTCAAATCGGAATATGATAGTTGCGTGACATCTTTGGGCTGACGCGATACCATGACGGCATCAATATTTAATTGTTGTAAAGTGTAAGCCACCGCTTTAGCAGCACCACCAGTTCCGAGAATTAAAGCTTTTCGATGTTCGGGTTTCAAAAATGGCAACAAACTCTGTTTAAAACCATAGGTATCGGTATTGTAAGCGATTATTTTTTTTGTTTCCGGATGAATTACCAAAGTATTTGCCGCACCTATAGTTGCTACTTCAGGCGACAATTCATCGACAAAATCTAAAATTTTTTCCTTATAAGGAATGGTTACATTTAAACCGACTATATCCGGATATGTTTTTAATAATTCAGAAAAACGTTTGACGTCATCTAATTCAAAATTCCGGTAAACATAATCCGTAACTCCTTCATTTTTAAACTTTTCTGTAAAATATTGTTTTGAAAACGAATGGGTTAAAGGATAACCGATTAAACCTAGTATTTTGGGTTTCATGATGTTGTCATATCGTCGTTAGTTGATGCTTTTTCTATCCAAATTATACTGACAATACCGAGTATCATCAAGAGTATTGCCAACCAAAATTCGGTATTAATATGTGTCGGTAAAATTTGCTCATAATATGATATCACCGGCTTGCCATGTTTGGTGACAACTTGGTTATTTTGCATTAAATAAATGGCTTTTTTCCAAGGCCATAAGATGCTTAACGAACCTAAGATAAATCCGGTCAACAAGGCAATGGTTTGATTTCTATAACGTTTAAACAACCATGATAAGATATGTGAAAAACCTATCAAACCCACTATGGTACCTGCGGCAAAAGGTAATAAAACCTTCATGTTTAAATGATTGATACCGTCAATGGCAATCAATTGGTAATTGCCTAACAAAATCAATACAAAAGAGCCGGATAAGCCGGGCAAAATCATACTGACAATAGCAATGACACCATTGAGAAACAGATACCAAGGGTTATCGTTTTCAACTGCGGGATGTAAAACTGTAACTGCTATGGCAATGAATGTTCCGATAATGAAGCTTAAATAGGTTGCCCAATACCATTTTTGAACGGTTTTTCCGACAAAATACACCGATGCCAGAACCAAACCGAAAAAATACGCCCAAATAAACACCGGATAATTTTTAAACAAAAAAGCAAAGAGCTTTGCCAAAGACAAAACGGCGGCAACCAAACCCAAACCAACCGGCAACAAAAAAACTAAATCAATGTGTTTTGCCAGCTCACGCCAACGTAATTTGAGCAACAATTTTAAAGCTGTCATGTCAAAGGATTTGATTGCATTGATTAAACGCTCGTAAATACCGGTAATTAAAGCAATAGTCCCTCCTGACACGCCGGGAATCACATTGGCCGCCCCCATAGCCATACCTTTTAAAAATAAAAAGGGATTGAAAAAATTATTGTTCATACATTTAATATCTCTGCTGCAAAGTTAGTTAAAAAAACGGATGTCTGTTACTTGCTACCCATTACTTATTAACCTTAACGTCCCGACATACGACTTTGGATTTCTTTGGAATCGGGGAATTGCTGTTTGGCTTCGAGCAACAGGTTCCTGAATTTATCTATTTGGTGGGTTTGTTTGTACAAATCGGACAATTTTAAGATAATCGGTAATTTGATTTCGCCCAATTTTAAGCTCATTTCAAATGCCGGAATGGCTTCGTCCCATTTTTTTTGCTTCAGATAAATATCGCCCAATAGTTCATATAACGCCTGATTACTCACTATTTCCAACGCTTTTTTGACTGTTTCCAACGCAGCATTCCAATCAGCAGTAGTCATTTTTAATTGCACCAATTTAATCCAAGATTTGTAATGGCCGGGGTCTTCGTTAATAGCTTTGAGATAGTATTCGGTAGCATTACGGACATCATTTATCCGTTGATAAATACGAGCGATGTGATAATAAGCAAATGCCGTAGGATCAGCAATCTGAAGCGTCAATTTATAAAAAATAAGCGCTTCTTCATACCGTCTTAATTTAGAAAAAATATAAGCTTTATCATAGTAAGCACCTATAAATTTATCATCAATAGCAATAGCAAAATCAATGGCTTTGAGTGCCTTTTTATACTGCGCTTTTTCAATATATTTTTTGGCAAGCAGGCTCCAGCCTACTTCACTAAAAGGATTTTCTTGTAAAAAACTTTCGAGAAAAGCAATGGCTTCTTCAGAACGGTCAGTCAAATCGTAACAAGAAACCGCATTAAACAATGACATGGAACTTTCCGGATCATGTTTTAAAGCAAGGATAGCTGTTTGTAAAGCTTCATTATAATTGTCGAGATACAAATACTCTACCGTCATCATTTCATAAATTTCCGCCGGTTCGGCATCTGGTAAAACCAAAGCGCGTTGCAAAGCGGCAATTGCTTTTTTGTGCAGATGCTTGCGCGAATATATTTCAGCTTCCAACATGGGAATTTCAAGTCGTTCGGGATCTAATAAACGTAAATCATTTAACAATCGTTCAGCATTTTCCAGTTGGTCGTTTAATGAAAATAATTCGGCTTTATAGAGTAGTATATCTATATTCTGTTCATGTTGTTGCAAACCGGTGTTTATAGCTTTTTGAGCCATATTGTAGTTTCCGGAATTGATATAAAAATCTATAATATCCAAAAAATCTTCCAAGTCGAAATAGAAGCTTTCGTTGGTTCTTAACATAGCTTCAAAACGACGAATCAATTCATCATAGTTATAATCTTGCGACATAATCGTTTATTTGTGTTGGCACAAAAATACATAAATCAGGGCTATTATAAACATTCCCTATGAAATAGTTATTAACAGACAAATGTTAAAAGTGAGATGATGATAGCGAAAGTAGTATTGATAACAACAAGTAGTTTGGAACAAATAACAAATATAAATAAATAAAAATTATTTCATCTAGAAATATAAGTACCAAGTTCTTTTTATCAAACTATACCTACTAGGTTTTAAAAACCTAGCAGGTCTTATAGAAACATTTCAACTAATTGATATTCCGTACATTAATTTAGCGCTATAGAATTGAGAAAAAATCAAGAAAAAAGTAAATCAGTCACCAAATACCGCTTTAAACAACAAATTAGCCGTAGCCGGATTGGTTGCCAAAGGTACATTATGTACATCACACAATCGCATTAACATGGAAATATCGGGTTCGTGCGGGTGTTTATCGAGCGGGTCGCGAAAAAACACAACCAATTGGGTTTTACCTTCGGCGACACGGGCGCCTATTTGCGCATCACCACCCAAAGGACCTGACAACATACGAGTAACCTTCAAACCGGTTTCTTCTATATATTTTCCGGTAGTGCCGGTGGCAATAATTTTGACATTTTTTTGCAACAATTCCGCTTTGTGTTCCATGATAAACCGGACCATTTCCGGTTTTTTGCCGTCATGTGATATTAATGCTATTTCCATTCCTTTATTTTATGGTACAAAATTACATTAAAATTCTTAAATGAAAAAGTGAGTATCCATTGAAATATTTTACCCTAATAATTCTGCAAAAACATTAAAAAAAATTAATTTCGTAAAATAAATTTGCTTAATGGTTTTACAAAACTTATTTTTGTAACATAAATTACAAATATAATGAGAATCCTTATTCAACTTATCCGAGTTATAGTAGCACTAACCTTTATCTTTTCGGGCTTTGTAAAAATGATTGATCCGGTCGGTACCAAGATTAAAATGCTCGAATATTTTAGTGAAGATGTCTTAAATTTGACTTTTTTATCACCCTATGCATTAGAAATTTCCATTTTTTTAATCTGGCTTGAATTCATTTTGGGGATTTGGCTTCTTTTAGGATACAAAGTCAAATTTACTTTACGTGCTTTGCTCGTGCTTATTACTATTTTCTTATTTTTAACTTGGTATTCGGCTTACTACAACAAAGTGACCGACTGCGGTTGCTTTGGCGACGCTGTGAAGTTGTCTAATTGGGGAACTTTTTATAAAAATGTCATATTGATTATCTTCATTTTATTCCTAAATAAATATAATGTATATATTAGACCGTTATTTAAACAGCAATTAAGAGCCAGACTGGCTCATGTTGTGGCTTTATCGGCTTTGCTACTGATGATTTATACGGTTCGACATCTACCTTTGATTGATTTTAGGCCATACGCCATAGGCAAAAATATAGAAGAAGGCATGCGTATCCCACCCGATGCCCCACAAGGCAAGTTTAAAGATATTTGGTACTACAAAGTAAACGGCAAAGTCAAAGAATTTACTACTGCAGATGAACCATGGAACATTAAAGGTGCCGAATTTGTAGATAGAAAAACCATTACACTGCAAGAAGCTTACACGCCACCGATACATGATTTTAGTATAGAGAACGATACGGAAGGCGATATAACCGAACAGGTTTTAAAATCGGATGAAATATATTTAATTGTATCATCTGATCCGGAAAACATCAGTGCAAAAGCTGTTAAAAAAATTAATGCTTATGTCAAAAAATTGCAGAATGAAGGCAAAAAAGTAATCGGGATGTTTGCTGTTATTGACGATGGTATTAGCAAAAAATTTGATTTTCCTTTGTATTTAACCGATGCCACGACGCTCAAAACCATGATTCGCAGCAATCCGGGTGTTATATTACTCAAAAATGCGACGGTTATTGAGAAAAAGGCATGGCGGGATTTGGAATAATTATTAGTTTTAAGTGGAAAGTGGAAAGTGCCAAGCGAAAAAGTTCGCCTCAATATTATTCTCTATTTTCGAGCATCGGGACAAAACGGAATAAGCCGTGAGATGTTTCAGTAATATTACCTTCGGCATCTTTAATTATCAATTTCATTTCTTGGGCATCTTGACCGACCGGAATGACCAAGCGCCCATCCGGTTTGAGTTGGTCTAATAAAGCATCCGGAATATAAGGAGCCGCTGCCGTTACAATAATTTTATCAAAAGGCGCATACATGGGTAAACCCTTGTAACCATCACCATAGCCGGCATATTTAAGTCGAATACCTATTTTTTCTAGATTTTGCTTGGCTTTCAGATACAATTCTTTGATACGTTCAACGGTATAAACTTTAGCCCCCAAACTGTGCAACACAGCCGCTTGATAACCAGACCCTGTCCCTATTTCTAACACTTTATCGCCGGGTTTAACGGCTAAAAGTTCGGTTTGGAACGCTACCGTATAAGGTTGCGAAATGGTTTGTCCTGCTGCAATGGGAAAAGCTTTATCTTGATAAGCATGCAGTTCAAACGCCGATTCCAATAACAAATGTCTGGGTATTTTGGCGATAGCCGTTAAAACTTTTCTATCCTTAATGCCTTTATTGATAAGCGTTTGCACTAATTGGTTCCGTAAACCTTGATGTTTGGGAGTATC
The DNA here is from genome assembly GCA_026996605.1 of Flavobacteriales bacterium. GTDB lineage: Bacteria > Bacteroidota > Bacteroidia > Flavobacteriales > Flavobacteriaceae > WGBX01. The sequence goes on along the minus strand of JALWLE010000066.1, from coordinate 9,601 downwards.
TCTCATAAACCGTCATAAATTTTGGCTCTAAAATAAGCATTTTCATAGGAAAAATCCATAAAAAAATGTAAATTTGTTACCATTCAAAAAATCATTGTTAATCAAAAAAAAATAGAATACTATGAATAAAATAGCAGTTATAGGTGCCGGCACAATGGGTAACGGTATTGCGCATGTTTTTGCACAATCAGGTTATGAAGTCAATCTGATAGACGTATCAAAAAGTGCTTTGGACAGAGCATTGGATACCATTACCAAAAACCTGATGCGCTTGCTCAAAAAAGAAAAAATAGATGAAGCAACCAAAGAACAAACACTTAAAAATATTACCACTTTTGACAATTTGGAAGCCGGTGTTAAAGGAGTAGATTTGGTGGTTGAAGCAGCGACTGAAAACATTGATCTTAAACTCAAAATTTTTAAAGATTTGAGTGAACTGACACCCGAAAATGTCATTTTAGCTTCTAATACATCATCTATTTCCATTACAACTATCGCGGCTGTAACCAACCGCCCCGACAAAATTATCGGTATGCACTTTATGAACCCTGTACCGATTATGAAATTGGTCGAAATCATTCGCGGTTATTCTACATCCGATGAAACTTACCAAACTATTGAAACTTTATCAAAAAAACTGGGTAAAGTTCCGGTTGAAGTCAATGATTATCCCGGATTTGTTGCCAACAGGATATTGATGCCGATGATCAACGAAGCTATCGAAACGCTTTATAACGGTGTTGCCGGTGTACAAGAAATTGATACCGTTATGAAATTAGGTATGGGACACCCGATGGGACCACTACAACTGGCTGATTTTATCGGTCTGGATGTTTGCTTGGCTATTTTAAATGTGATGTACGACGGCTTTAAAAATCCGAAATATGCGCCAAATCCTCTGTTAGTGAAAATGGTAGAAGCCGGAAAATACGGTGTTAAATCGGGCGAAGGTTTTTACGATTATTCAGAAAGCAAAAAGGCAGAAGTAGTTTCCGGACAGTTTAGAAAATAAATTTATCCAAATTTATCATAAAAAAACCTACCGGATAATAATTTGGTAGGTTTTTTATAATAAAGTTTAAAACAATTACTAATACTTCATTACAACAGCATTGATATTCATACCGGCACCAACTGACGCCAACATAATGACATCGCCTTTTTGTAAATCTTGATTTTCCAACTCGCCTTTTCTAACCATATCCATCAAAGTAGGAATAGTGGCAACCGAACTATTACCTAATTTATTGATATTCATAGGCATTATATGTTCAGGCATCGGTTTTTTAAACAAACGGTAAAAACGTCTGACAATTTGTTCATCCATTTTTTCATTAGCTTGGTGGATAAATATTTTTTTGATATCGTCTATTTCAAACCCACTCTCGTCCAATGCGGCTTTCATAGCAGCAGGCACTTCGGTTAAAGCGTACTCGTATATTTTATGCCCTTGCATCCTGATAAATTTAGCATTGGGATTATAATCGGGATTAAAAGATCTATCATTAAAAAGTAATTCGGCTTGCGGGTGTGCATGTGAAACCGTTTTATACGAATACATACCTGAACCGTTTTCATCCGTATTGAGTTTTACAACTACCGCACCGGCGCCATCGGCAAAAATCATTGCATCACGATCGTACGGGTCCACAACGCGTGATAAAGCTTCTACCCCGATAACCAAAGCATATTTGGCATCTCCCGATTTCATAAACTGGTTAGCCATAATCAAAGCTTGCAACCACCCCGGACAACCAAAAATCACATCAAATGCTATAGCTTTAGGGTTGGATAATTTTAAACGATGTTTAATACGTGACGCAACTGCCGGCATAAAATCAGAAAAATAATTATCTTTTTCAACATCACCGAAATTGGTAGCTGCAATAATGTAATCCAACTCATCCGGATCAATACCCGAATCGTCTATGGCACGTTGCGCTGCTACAACAGCCATATCCGATGCTACTTTGTCATCATCAAGCCATCTACGTTCTTCAATACCGGTAATGGCTTTGAATTTTTCTATAATGACATCATTTGGAGTATCAAATTTTTTGCCGTTGGCATCATAAAATTCCCAATCTAAAAAATGTGAATTGGGAACCACTTTGGTTGGAATATAACTTCCTATGCCGATAATTTCCGCTTTAACTTTAGCCATAATTAAACAAATTTAGCTGCGAAATTACATAAAAAAGCCACAATACCAAATATTAACCCGAAAAATTCATAAAATTTTATACGACTAAGTAATACCAACAAATTTGTTTTTTTTAACAACCCCAAATTTGGGGTATTTCTAAGTCGGGGTTGCCCGCGTTCCACCCCTTTATCCATTGCTGATTCATATAATTCACAGCGTTCTTATATGAATAATGCGGGTTAAAAGGCAAAATTAACACAAAACAAACGGGTTTTTTGTCATAACTGTCGAAAAATAATTTGCCTATTGAAAAGATATAGATAATTTTTATTGATAATCAATAATTTTACCGGACCTAGCAGGTTGGAAAAACCTACTAGGTCAAAACATAAAAAAATTACTCTTTATTTTTAGTATCAATAAGGATAGTGACCGGTCCTTCATTGACTAAACTAACTGACATCATAGCGCCAAATTGTCCTGTTGCTACTTTTTGTTTAAAATTTTCTTTAAATTTTTGGATAAATGCTTCATAAAGCGGAATGGCAATGTCCGGTTTGGCAGCATGAATATAAGAAGGTCGATGTCCTTTTTTGGTTTTGGCATGCAAGGTAAATTGACTGATAATCAAGACTTCGCCTTCAATATCCAAGAGCGATTTATTCATCACGCCTTGTCCATCATTAAAGATACGTAAATTTTTGATTTTATGTACCAGCCAATCGATGTCCGCTTGGGTATCGGCATTTTCTATCCCTACCAATATCAACAAACCGGTTCCGATTTGCCCGATTATTTTGTCTGCTACTTCGACTTTGGCTTGACTGACCCTTTGTATTACGACACGCATATTGTTTTATTTTTGTTTACAAAAATAAAACAATAGTTGCAAGTTACACTTCGACAGGCTCAGTGACCTGAGTTGAAAGTTGAAAGTTTTTTCCTGATAAAAAAAGCCGGCTGAAAACAACCGGCTTTTTACATTATATTATATGGAAAAACTATTTACCTTTTTCCATATCTTTTTTCAATTGTGCCAAAGCATCTAAATCACCTAAGGTTGATTTTTGTTCGCTTTCCATTTTAGCTTTGTTCTCGCGAACAATTCTAGCTTCTTCTTCTTTGTAAGTAGCTGTATGGGAAACAACTATTTTTTGAGCATCTTTATCAAATTCGATGACTTTGAATTTGGCTTTTTCACCTTTTTTCAATTTGGTACCATCTTCTTTCATCATCAAACGTCCGGGGGCAAAAGCTTCAACTTCGCCATCTAAAAGAACGGTTGCGCCTTTACCGGCTGCTTCTTTGACCTCGCCTTCATGCTCAGAACCTACATTGTATTTGTCAGCATAAGTATCCCAAACATTTTCTTGTAATTGTTTCAAGCCTAAGCTCAATTTACGACCGTCTTTATCGACATCTAAAACAATAACTTCTACTTCATCGCCAATATTTAAAACATCGGAAGGGTGTTTAACGCGTTTGTTCCAAGTTAAATCGGAAATATAAATCAAACCATCTACACCTTCTTCTAACTCAACAAAGGCACCAAAGTTGGTAAAGTTACGAACGATACCTTTATGTTTAGAACCAACGGGATATTTTTTCTCAATATCTGCCCAAGGATCAGGGGTTAATTGTTTCATACCCAATGACATTTTGCGTTCTTCACGGTCTAATGACAAGATAACAGCTTCGACTTCTTCTCCTTCTTTAACAAAATCTTGAGCCGAACGTAAATGAGTACTCCATGACATTTCTGATACGTGAATCAAACCTTCAACGCCGGGATCTACTTCAACAAAGGCACCATAATCGGCAATAACCGATACTTTTCCTTTGACTTTATCTCCGACTTTTAAGTTTTCGTCCAAATTATCCCAAGGGTGCGGTTCTAATTGTTTCAAACCAAGTTGGATACGAGATTTTTTCTCATCAAAATCAAGGATAACCACTTTTAGAGTATCGTCTAAATTGACTACTTCACTAGGGTGATTGATACGTTTCCAAGCCAAATCGGTAATGTGGATTAATCCGTCAACACCACCTAAATCGACAAATACGCCGTATGATGTAATGTTTTTAACGGTTCCTTCAATAACTTGACCTTTTTCAAGTTTCGAAATGATTTCACGTTTTTGTTCTTCAAGATCCGCTTCGATAAGCGCTTTGTGAGAAACGACCACGTTTTTAAATTCAGGATTGATTTTAACAATCTTAAATTCCATGGTTTTGCCCACATATTGATCATAATCGCGAATGGGTTTGACATCGATTTGCGAACCGGGTAAGAATGCTTCAATCCCGAATACATCGACAATCATACCGCCTTTGGTACGCGCTTTGACGTAACCTTTAACAATTTCGTCATTTTCAAGTGCTTCGTTAACACGTTCCCAAGCTTTGAGCTGGCGGGCGCGTTTGTGAGACAACAACAACTGTCCGTTTTTATCTTCTTTACGAACCACCATTACTTCCACTTTGTCACCTACTTTTAAATCGGGATTATAACGAAATTCGTTACGCGGTAAAACACCTTCCGATTTAGAATTAATGTCGATAATGACATCACGGTCGGTCATACCGATAACCGTTCCTTCAATCACTTCATTTTCGTCAAGAACTTTGATTTTTTCTTCAACCAATTTTTCAAACTCCAACAATTTTTCGTCTTTAATGGGCTCAATACCTTGTTCGTAAGCTTCCCAATTAAAGTCTTCTAAAAACTTTTGCGGGTCTTGTTCTTGAACTTCTTCTACCGGTGCAGTTTCAGTTACTTCTTGTTGCACTTCTTGTGCGTCATTTTGTGCAGCTGTTTCTTGTGCTTGCACGTCTTTGCTTTCTTGATTTTCAGCCATGCTGATTAATTTTTGTATTTCATTTTAACCGGAATAGTTATGGTAAATTAAAATGAAAGTCAGTTATACTTTGATTTTCAACCACTTTGCTATTCTATTCCTATCTACCAATAGCGGGTGCAAAGATATGATTTTTTTTTGGATTAAAATGGCTTATTTCTTTTTATTTTTTTATCTAAAAATCGCATTTACTATATTGAATCTAAGTAATAAAAAATACCCATTTATTTTTTTGCCAATAATATATCTAATATATTGTAAATTAATAAGCTATAAAATAAAAAATTATTTATTTCCCTAATATTCAGTTAATTGTAAAATTCATTTATAATATTTTCACCCCTACGGAGTTTTATAATTTTTGTTTTTCTTGCGAATATTAGATTGTGACAAAAAATATTTTACAATCAAAATTGAAAATTCAAATATAAAACTTTTGAAACAGGATGATAAAATATATATAAAACACCATGGTCACCAAAAATCAAATAATCACCAAAAGGTAAATTCTCAATTCCGGTCATATCTACAATGTCAATAGCAGCATCAGAATTAATAGAGCAAACATACTGCATAATCTCACCAGTTACAGGACAAACCGGTATTTCCGGTGCTTGAATCCATATAGGTACACCACAAATCAAATAGTCATCCGGATTATTTTCTAAATCTTTCATATCCGGATAATAAGTTATGGCATACTTTTGTTCTCTATAAACAATTTTTTCGACCCCTTTTATATCATCATCATACCATTCATCATCAAATGTTTCCGGATTTATTATTTGGGGTTGCAAAGGATTGGAATAATCAAGAAACACACCTCGATTAAATTCATATACCGGATAAACAATATCCAATCTAGGCAGGTTCATCCACTCAAATTCTTTTACAGATGTGTCAATGGTTCCTATGTAAATAAAAGGTGTTTTTAAGCTTTCGTGATGTGGTAATTTTAAATCAGCCGGACATGTCCCTCCTAATTTGTGAGGACCCTTTTCATCCTTTTCCAATAGAAAAACATCTCTGTCTTTCCAATCCCGTATCGGTAGTTTAATAATAATTTTTTTAGATTTCGAATAATATTCAGTTTGTTTAATCGCTTCAATTATTGTATCATCTTCAATAACAATTTCTGTTACTAACTGTATGTTTTTAACAATATCCAAGCTTTCCTTCTTAATTCCTTGTGTCAAAAGAATTTTCTTAAGGCATTCAGTATCTTCAAAATAAATTTCCCAACCGGCAATATATCGTGATTTTGTATTTTTTTTTATCATTTTTTGAGATTGATTTTATTTAATTTCCGGCAAATCATTATCTAATGAAACATCATAAGCTCTTTATAATTCTATAAGTCCATTGATTTTTATCAAGTATTAAAAACCGTTCTTCCCATTGAAAATCTGAAGCAAGAACCTTAGCTAATATATAATTCTCATCTTCATTAAAAATTACAAATTCATCTAAATCTAAAAATTCAACAACCAATTTTATCATACCTTTGTCATTAACAATTGCCACGCCTAAATAATTTACAATAAGCACTTCATTTGTATTTATTTTATGAACGAAAGTGATATTATCATAATCTAAAACCGTTATTAATTCTTTCAAATCATTATCAATAAGATAAGCTTTACCATTAGCAATAATTATAAATCTGTTATCGCCAATATCAACAATTTCTCTTACGCCATTTTCACCACACTCAAAACTGCCACGCCAAATTCTATAATCGGAGGTCTGAAATTCAATCCACATATTTACCGGTGAAGTTTTTCCAAAATGCTTCTCAAGTATTGAACTTGAAATAGGTATGGTTTCATATTCTATTGCATAACTCATTTTTCATTTTTTTATTAGATTTAATCATAAAATCATTCTTCAAAAAACAAGGATTTATTTTAGGATATGCAAGATAGGATTTTTTGAGTAATTGATGAGCTTATGAATTGATGAATTGAAAAATAGGTCGCATTTGCTAGTTGAATCTACCATCAATCTTTCGGTTAATTTTTAATCATTTTAAATAAGAAAAATTTTGTATTTTTGTTGTCATTAAAAATGAAAACGAAATGAGCAAAAAACTAAATAAAGAAAATATACAAGAGCTTTTAAAAAACATTAGCGTTCAAGGAAAATCAGGCAATATTATTGAAAATGGTGTTATCAAAGACATCAAAACCAAATCGGATATTTTTGGTAAAAAGATTGAGATTGATGCAGTTATTGACTCACCGGCTGTACATATACGTAAGAAGTTAGAGGATGATATAACAGATGCTTTGTCAAAGGATTTTGGTGATATTGATACCAAAATCAATGTTAAAGTGGTAATTCCAGAAAGTGAAAAGGAAAAACCATTAAAAAAAATTAAAAACATAATAGCTGTAGCATCCGGAAAAGGAGGGGTTGGAAAATCAACTGTTACTTCAAACTTAGCAACTACTCTGGCACAAATGGGTTTTAAAGTAGCCATATTAGATACCGATGTTTACGGTCCTTCCATCCCATTGATGTTCGGAACGCAAGGCGAACGACCTCGTGCTAAAAAAGTTGGTGAGAAAACCATGATTATTCCTATCGAAGCTCACGGGGTTAAAAATATGTCAATCGGTTATTTTGCACAACCCGGACAAGCTGTTATTTGGCGGGGCAGTATGGCTAATTCGGCTATCAATCAAATGGTTTTTGATACGGATTGGGGCGATTTGGATTTCATGTTAATAGATTTACCTCCCGGTACCGGTGACATACAATTATCCGTGATGCAAACCTTACCGGTAACCGGCGCCGTTGTGGTAACTACACCCCAAAATGTTGCAATAGCAGACGTGAAAAAATCAATTGATATGTTTAAAAACCCAACGATTAATGTACCTGTTTTAGGCATTGTAGAAAATATGTCATACTTTACGCCTGAAGAATGTCCGGATAATAAATATTATATTTTTGGAAAAAATGGTGGAAAATATTTGGCAGAGGATTTAAATGTGGCATTTCTCGGTGAAATTCCTTTGGTACAAAGTGTGCGAGAAGCCGGAGATTATGGACGCCCTGTTGCTTTGCAAGACAATACACCAACTCAAAAAGCCTTTGAACAAATCACTAAAAATGTAGTAGAAGAAACCATAAAACGTAATAAAAACTTACCCCCTACTGAAAAAATTCAAATAACTAATCAAGCAGGTTGTAGTGTTAAATAAAATTATTATTTTAGTTGTTTGGAAAAACACCTTATGAAAGATCAAGAAAAACTCATAAAACTCAATCAAGCTTTGGATGAAATCCGCCCTTTTTTGCAAAAGGATGGAGGTGATATTTCTTTAATCGACTATTCTGACAAAGAGGTCTTAATACAGTTTGAGGGGAACTGTTTTAATTGTAGAATCAACAACCTAACCTTGAATGTCGGTGTCAAGCAGATCATTAAAAAACATGTACCCGAAATAGAAAGGGTAAAAAGCATATAAATATGGACAAACAACACAAACTGGAAAAAGTTTTAGGAGACATCTTTTCTGAAAAACTTTTGGAAAATTTAGCAAACAACGGACGTATTGAAACTTTTGAAGAAGGAACTCACATTATTTCACGTGGAGATGATGTAAAGGATATTCCGATTGTTTTATCAGGAACTGCCAAAGTAGTCAGAACCGATGCTAAGGGCGAAGAACATATCTTATTTTATCTCAATGAAAAAGAAGCGTGTACGGCAACTTTTTCAATTTGTTCTACTGCCAAAAAAAGTGAAATTGACTTTATTATGGAAACCGAGACTGAATTATTGCTTTATCCGGTACACTTAATGGATAATTTAACCAAAGAATTTCCAAGTTGGCGATATTTTGTTTGTAAGAATTATAACAATCGTATGAAAGAATTTCTTGATACTATGGATACCATTGTATTTATGAAAATGGATCAACGAATCTTGAAATATTTAGAAAAAGCATCTAAAGCTCTTAATACTAAAATGATAACAGTAACCCATCAAGAGATTGCTAATGATCTATCAACCTCGCGGGTTGTTGTCTCACGATTACTAAAACAGTTGGAACATGAAGGAAAAATCAAACTATATCGCAACCGGATTGAATTGTTATCTTGATTTTTTCTGCGTCCAAAAATCAGTTTTTAATATATCTTGATTGAGATGCATTTCGTCAGATAACGGCATTTCTTTGTAGTAAATTTCATTAAAAATATATGAACTTCGATTCTGTCGAATTGTATTTCCCGTACTAATAAAATTTAAGGAAGCTTGTAGTAAAGGCTCTGTGATGTCGCCTAAAACTCCCAAATTAAAATAGTCTTCAGGCTGATAGATGTCCGGTGTTAAGCCGTTGATAAAATCACTTTCGTTATTGGCATTACTGACTTTTAACACAATTGGTTGTATTGCCCATTTATGAGATTTATTAACATTGTAATCGGAAAAATCAGATGAATCAAACATTGTTATCGATGCGGTATATTTGCCGTGTGTTGCCGTTCCAATATGGGTTATATTGATATAAGGGCGTAAACAATTAATCAATGATTCGCTTGCCGAAGCACTGTTTTTGGTGGCAATAAAAACGACATCATTCAA
>JALWLE010000065.1 GCA_026996605.1 Flavobacteriales bacterium | reverse complement strand
AATATGCGAGCCATAAGTTTGGACGAATTTAAAGGCTTTCGTAAAGCGCTTTTAGATTTGGCTATTCCGGTAGATTTATCCGCCTTTGAAACCGTTGATATGTGCGGTACGGGCGGCGACGGTAAAAACACGTTTAATATTTCCACTTTGGCATCATTTGTAGTGGCGGGTGCCGGGCACAAAGTTGCCAAACACGGCAATTACGGTGTGTCATCGGTCAGTGGGTCGTCCAATGTATTGGAAGCGCTCGGTTACCGGTTTACCAACGACGAAAAAGTTTTGCAACAACAAATAGCCGATGCCAATATCACCTTTTTACACGCCCCGAAATTTCATCCGGCTATGGCTGCCGTAGCACCGGCAAGACGCAGTTTAGGATTAAAAACCTTTTTTAATATGCTCGGACCCGTAGTCAATCCGGCTCGACCGACTCATCAATTAGCCGGTGTTTTCAGTTTGGAATTAGCCCGATTATATCAATATTTGTTTCAAGACGAACCACAAAAAAACTACGCCGTCATCTTTGGTTTGGACGGCTATGACGAAATATCACTTACCGGCGAATTTGTCATGAAAGACCGGCAAGGCGAACATTTGTTATCGCCAAAAGATTTGGGTTTGTCACAAATTTCACAAAAAGACATTTTCGGGGGCAATACGGTTGATGAAGCAGTGGCTATTTTCAAAAAAATTATTGAAGGTAACGGCACCGAAGCACAAAATAACGTGGTTTGTGCCAATGCGGCTATGGCAATCAAATTATTCCGTCCCGAAGCGGATTTTGCGACTTGTTTCGCAGAAGCCCAAGCCTCATTATTAGGATTGAAAGCACTAAAAAGTTTAAAACTGATTACTAGCTGATTATGGATATTTTACAAAAAATTATCGCTTATAAAAAACCGCTTTTAGAACAACAAAAACGGCAAATTTCTATTGAAAAATTGCAAAACAGCCGGTTTTATAAACGCTCAACCTTGTCATTGTCCGAAGCATTAACACAATCGGGTAGCAGCGGAATTATTGCCGAATTTAAAAGACGCTCGCCGTCTAAACCGGCAATCAATTTGTCGGCAGATGTTAAAAAAGTAACTACCGGATACCAACAAGCCGGTGCGGCTGCGCTTTCCGTGCTAACCGATACGTATTTTTTTGGTGGTAAAAACCTTGATATTGAACAAATTAGAAGTTTTATTAACATTCCGATTTTACGCAAAGATTTTATTTTTGATGTTTATCAGGTTTACGAAGCCAAAAGTATCGGTGCCGATGCTATTTTGTTGATTACTGAAGTTTTATCAAAAAACGAAATAATAAAATTGGCAAAATTGGCAAACGAATTAGGTTTGGAAGTTTTGTTGGAAATTCACAGTGCTTCGCAATTGGACAAATTCAATAAATATATAAACGTATTAGGTGTTAACAACCGGAATCTGAAAACTTTTGAAGTCAGTATTGAAAATTCTATTCAAATTGCCGGTAAATTACCGGATGACATCGTCAAAATTTCGGAAAGCGGTATCCGTTCAGCCGAAGATGTCAAACGGTTACGGTCTTATGGTTTTCAAGGTTTTTTGATAGGCGAGAGCTTTATGAAAACCGAAAATCCCGGACAGGCATGTAAACGTTTTATTGAACAAATCAAGACCTGTTAGGTTTCCAAAACCTGATAGGTCTATAAAAGGATATAGAAAATATAAATTAATATTGAAAAGACCTGGCAGGTTAGGAAAACCTACCAGGTCAGAAACAAAAACGATGATTAAAAACCTAAAAATAAAAGTCTGCGGTATGCGTGAACCGGAAAATATTTCGGATTTACTCAAATTACAACCGGATTTTATCGGATTTATTTTTTATCCGAAATCAAAGCGGTATATGAATACAAAATTACCGGATCTTGACTTTGGTAAAACTTTAAAAACCGGTGTGTTTGTCGATGAACATAGCGACAAAGTTTTGGAAATAGCTCAAAAATACCGGTTAGATGTCCTGCAACTACACGGGAACGAATCACCGGAATATTGTCAAAATTTAAGTGAGAAATCTTATCAAATTATCAAGGTTTTTTCGGTTGGCAATCAATTTGACTTTAAGCAATGCGTTGATTATGAAGGTGTTGTAGATTTGTTTTTGTTTGACACCAAAGGCAAATTACCCGGCGGCAACGGACAGGTTTTTAATTGGAACATTTTATCCGCTTACGATTTAAAAACACCCTTTTTGTTAAGTGGTGGTATCGGTTTACAACATTTGTCTGCTATTAAAAATTTTGCGCATCCGCAATTAATCGGGATTGATGTCAATAGCGGATTTGAAATTCGTCCGGGCTATAAAAATATTAATGAACTTAAAACTTTTTTCCATGAAATACGAAGTTGATCAACTGGGATTTTACGGGCGTTACGGTGGTGCCTTTATCCCTGAATTGTTACACAAAAACATCGCCGAACTGCAAGAACAATACTTGCAGATTATGAACAGTCAAAACTTTAAACGGCAGTTTAACCAATTGCTTTGCGATTATGTCGGCAGACCGTCACCTTTGTATTTTGCTAAACGTTTGAGTGAAAAGTATCAAACCAAAATTTACCTGAAACGCGAAGATTTAAACCATACCGGTTCGCATAAAATCAATAATACTATCGGGCAGATTTTATTGGCAAAATATCTGGGTAAAACCCGCATCATTGCCGAAACCGGCGCCGGACAACACGGCGTTGCCACCGCTACGGTTGCGGCTTTGGCCGGATTGGAATGCGTGGTATATATGGGCGAAAAAGACATTAAACGTCAAGCGCCGAATGTGGCTCGCATGAAAATGCTCGGTGCTACGGTAAAACCGGCAACTTCGGGGAGTAAAACGCTTAAAGATGCAACTAACGAAGCCATTCGCGATTGGATTAACCATCCCAACGATACTTATTACATTATCGGATCAGTTGTCGGACCACATCCGTATCCGGATATGGTAGCACGTTTTCAGTCGGTGATCAGCGAAGAAATGATGCAACAATTAGCGGCACAGACCGGTAGAGATTACCCCGACAGAATTATAGCTTGCATCGGCGGCGGCAGTAATGCGGCGGGAGCGTATTTTCATTTTTTAGATAATGATAAAGTTGAATTAATCAGCGTAGAAGCCGGCGGATTAGGAATTGATACCGGACATTCGGCGGCGACCAGTGTTTTGGGAACAGACGGGGTTATTCATGCCAGTTTGACCAAATTGATGCAAGATGAAGACGGACAAATTATTGAACCTTACAGTATTTCCGCCGGATTGGATTACCCCGGAATTGGTCCGCTACATGCTCATTTAATCAGTAAGGGCAGAACCAAAGTATTGGCGGCAAATGACGATGAAGCCATCAAAGCCGGTTACGAATTAACAAGACTGGAAGGTATTATTCCCGCACTTGAATCGGCGCATGCTTTGGCAGCTTTGCCAAAAATCAAGTTTAAACCGGATGAAATCACAGTAGTCAATCTTTCGGGACGCGGGGATAAAGATTTGGCTACTTATTTAAAATTTTTAAACGAATAATCATGGGAACTCAAAGATTACAACAACTCTTTCAAGATAAAAAAAGCGATTTGTTAAGTATTTATATAACGGCGGGCTATCCCGAAAAAGATGCCATGCCTAAATTGATAAAAGTTTTATCAGACAAAGGCGTCGATTTTATTGAAGCCGGTATGCCGTATTCCGATCCTTTGGCTGACGGTCCGACTATTCAACACAGTAGTAGTGTTGCCTTAAAAAACGGTATGAATTTGTCGTTGTATTTCAAGCAAATAGCACAAGTCAGACAAGAAGTCGATTTACCGATTTTGTTTATGGGTTATTTTAACCAAATCTTAAAAACCGGTATCGAAAAATTTTTGCAACAATGCGAAACAGCCGGTATTGACGGCTTAATTATCCCCGATTTAAGTCCGGAAATTTATCAAAACCGCTATCAAGACATTTTTAAAAAATATGATTTGGGATTGGTGTTTTTAATTTCACCGACTACGTCGGATGAGCGTATTCAATTGATAGACGAGTTGAGTTCCGCTTTTATTTATGTGGTGTCAAGTTCGGCAACCACAGGTAAAACAGGCAATTTTGGCAAGGAACACCTTCAATATTTTGAAAAAATCAAACAAATGTCGTTGCAAAACCCGACTATGATAGGTTTTGGGATCGATTCGGCAAACAAATTTCAAACAGCTTGCCGGTATGCCAACGGTGCTATTATTGGATCTGCTCTTATTAAGGCTTTAAGCCATGAGAATTATTTAATAAGTGTTGAAAGATTTTTAGAGAATATTAGATAGAATTTGTTGACTACAAAATTTTTTAATAAGATATCCAATTAAACTCATTAAGATTCAATTCAACATTTATATTTTAATCAATGAATGATAGTATATCTCAGCATTCCACACACATAAAGCGTCCAATTGCGTAGTCGTGGTTTCTAAACTTAAAACTATCCCGATTTAAACCGAGTTCGTCTTGGCGTTCTTG
>JALWLE010000064.1 GCA_026996605.1 Flavobacteriales bacterium | reverse complement strand
ACGAAAAATATTAACTCCATTACCGATTGGCAATATTGCGGCACTTTTGAAAACTTGAACAAAAGTGGTATTAATACAGTTTATGAACCCGAAAAATCAGCATATAGCAAATCAGGGTATAATGCCAACAGTAATGGCATTGTCAATTGGTACCAAGCTCCGGTAGAAAAAGGTAATCCATATATGATTTTAAAAAATCATAGTGAATATGGTGCCGGAATTAATTATGCACAAACTTTTATCAAAAATGAGCACCCACGTGAAGTTTACTTACAATTAGGTATAGGACAAGCGACTAAAGTTTGGTTAGATGATGTACTAATATTTGAGAATGATGAAAATCGAATTTCTGATATGGATGCTTACACCGTGAAATTCCATTTGCCAAAAGGAAACAATAGACTATTAATTAAAGCAAATAATAGTGAAATTTCCTATTTTATAGTAAAAATAACAGATAAAAACGGTTTCTCGATAAAAGACTTAAAAGTTTCATCCGAATATAGCCCTTACATTAAAGCTGATAAAAAAACTATTCAACCGGAGATTATCCCCAACAAATATGAATCATATTTTGAACAAAAAGTAACTGAACATCCTGATAGTTATTTTTATAATTATTGTTTGATTGAAACGTATTTACGTAACGAAAAAGAAAAAAAAGCTGAGAAAATTATCGATAAATATGCTAAAAAATTCCCCGAAAGTTCGTTAGTAAAATTATATCAAATAAAAGTTAAACAACTCGAAGATAACAACGAAAAAGTCAATGAATTAATTAAAAACATTGAAAACAATGACAAACATTATTATTGGTCATTAGTTCAAAAAATGGCAAAAGTTCAAAAACTATTAAAAAAAGATTTGCAAGAGTTTAACAAAGAAATAAATGAAATAAGTACTAACGTAAAATCTCCAGTTGTAAAACCGACTTGTGATCTGATCAAAGCTTTTAGACAAAATGACAATGTTAAGATGAAACAAGCCGTAAAAAATTTAGTAGAAGTAGCCGTTGATTTAGAATCACCAAACCTTATAGATACATATACAGCTTTATACTACAAAATATTTAACGATGATGTTTATACCCTTAAACAATATGAAAATGCTTACCAAAAGTTTTCTGATATTCCAATAACCGGTTCATTGAGTTTTTTGTATAATAAAAAAGGAGAACATGATAAAGCTATAAATACTTATAAAAGTTTACTCACTCATCAGTATTGGAATAATACGGTTTTATTAAGATTGGCAAAAAAACTAATAGACATACAAAAATATAAAGAAGCATTGCCTTATATTGATGCTGGTTTGAAAAATTTTCCGTATTCTTTTATTTTTATGAAAAAGAAAGGCTATTTATTACAACAATTAGGACGAAAAAAAGAAGCGATTAAATGGTATAAAAAATCTTTGGCACATAACAGTGCCGATTTTGATTTACGAAAAACTATTAACGATTTAGAAAACATCAAAAATCCCCTAAAAAAAGTCTTACTCAAAGATCCTTATGAGTTTATAAAAAATCATCGTGGAAAAATTAAAAAGAATAATTTCGGTATCAACATATTATATGATGATTACAATATTTTACTTTACAATGAAGGCGGACACACCAATCATAACACCATGATTTATGAAGTCACATCAGAAAAAGGTATTGATGAGCTAAAGGAGTACAATATGGGATTATCAGGTGATTATGAAATTATAAAATCTGAAATAGTTAAACCTGATGGTAGTATAGTTCCTGCCGAACGTTCCGGTTCTCATTTGGTTTTCAACAATTTAAGTATAGGTGATGTCATCATAGCTGAATATGAAATAAATTATACATCAACCGGAAGGTTTTATAAAGATTTAACAAAAAAATTCAGATTTGACACCTACTCACCCTCGATGGAGACCAACTTTAGAATTATTGCTCCAAAAAACAAAAAATTACATTATACCGTAACCGGTGGTAAGATTAAATTTGACCAAAAAAATATGGGAAAATATACTTTATATCATTGGCAGGACAAAATGTCTAAAGGTTTATCTCCCGCTGAAGATTACATGCCTCCATTGGTTGATGTAGCACGTGTAGTGCATATTAGTACTATTGATGAATGGAATGATATAGCCAATTGGTATGCCGATTTATCTCGTTCATCAATCAAATATAATAAAACAGTCAATAAAACCTTTGATAAAATATTCCCTAATGGCTACAAGAATTTGTCAGAATATGATCGAGCAAAAAAAATCTATGACTATATGGCTGCAAATCTAACTTATAGTTTTGTAGATTTTAAACAAAGTGGATTTATTCCTCAGAAGCCTTCAAAAACCATTGAATCAAAATTGGGTGATTGTAAAGATTTTTCTACATTATTTTTAGCAATGGGACGTAAAGCCGACTTGAAAGTTAATTTAGTATTAGTGAATACTTCAGATAACGGAAAAAACAGCGATGTGCTACCGGCTATTAATTTTAACCACTGTATCGTTAAAGTTGATATTGATGGTACCGGTCATTATCTGGAGTTAACCGATAAAGATTTGCCATTCAATTCTCAAACCACCGGCTTGTATGATGCAAATGGTTTGGAAATTCCATATATAAAAGGTGAAACTCTAAAAAAAGGCTTAATAGATATTCATCAAACAAATGCGATTCCCGCTAAATTTGAATCTGATATCAACTATACTATTTATCCCGATAAGCAAATTATTGATGTAACATTATCCGGCGAAGGGGCTAGGGCTGCTATTTTACATAATTTACTTACTCAAAAAAGCGATGTCAAACTCAAAAAAGATATATTAAAAATTTTTGAAGATTTAGATGATCTCGATTTAGATTTGATTTCATATAAAATCATTGATAATGATAGAACTCATAAAACAGCAAAACTTAAAGCACAATTCAAAGTTTTGAACAAAATGCAAAAACTGGGAAAATCGTATATTTTTAAATTACCTCTACTCTTACAATCTTACACACAAGATATTATTAATTACGAAACCAGACACTATCCTATTGATTACATTTTCTATGAAAATACCATTACCTATATTTCTAATTACATCATTGAATTAAAGAATGGTAAAAAATTCAATGAGATTCCTGAAAATGAAAACTTTACATACAAAAATCATCATTTTACTGCAAAATATCAAAAACTTTCAGATACTAAAATTAAAGTTACGATAGTTGCTCAAACATCATTTAACAATATTTCGCCGGAAGATTATCCTGCATTCAAACAATATGTAAAATCCGTTTTGGAAGTCTTCGATTCTTTAATAAGTTTTAAATAGAATTAGTACTACAAGACTAATTATTTTTATTAACTACTTTTAAGTAGTTAATAATTATTCTAAATATAAACAAAAACAGGGCTGTATCAAAGCTAATTGAAACAGCCCCGTTATATTTAAAACTATTTAAATTCTATTGATCCTCGTTATTCTGTTTAATTAATTCTTCTTGAATATTTTGTGGTACCAATTCATATCCGACAAATTCAGAAGTAAATGTACCACGTCCTTGGGTTAGCGAGCGTAATGTCGTAGAATAACGATACATTTCAGCCAAAGGTACCCGAGCTTTGATTTTTTGATATTTACCGGCAGTTTCCATACCCATAATAATAGCACGACGTCCTTGTAAGTCAGTCATGACATTACCCATCATTTCCTCGGGCATTTTGACAGTAACTTCTTGAATAGGCTCCAATAGTTTAGGATTGGCATCTAAGAAGGCTTGTTTAAATGCATTGGCACCGGCTATTTTAAATGATATATCATTGGAATCAACCGGGTGCATTTTGCCGTCATATACAATCACGCGCACATCACGTACCGGCGATTTGGTCAAAGGACCGGCTTCCATGACTTCTAATATGCCTTTTTTAATAGACGGTAAATAACGGGCATCAATTACCCCACCAACTATGGAATTTATAAACAAAAGTTTACCTCCCCAAGGTAAGTCTTCTTCTTCTTTACCTCGAACTGGAAAACTATCAGGGTCCGGCATGCCTTCATAGTAAGGTTCCACCTTGAGGTGAACTTCACCGAATTGTCCGGCACCGCCGGATTGTTTTTTATGTCTGTAACTGGATGAGGCTGCTCGTTGAATGGTTTCACGATAAGAAATACGCGGTTGGTCAAATTCAGCTTTGATACCGTATTCTTTTTGCAAAATCCAATCGACTATAGCTAAATGCAATTCGCCTTGACAAGCCAAAATTTGTTGTTTCATTTCCTTATCGTAAGTAACAATAACTGTCGGGTCTTGGCTGTGGATTTTTTTAAGGGCTTCTTGTAATTTTTCTTCTTCATGTTTATTGGCAGCTCTTACGACTTTGCGAATACGCGGTGCCGGGAATTGAATAGGTTTAAACGTAATTTTGTGTTCCGTATCGTGCAAGGTGTCACTGGTTTCGGTGTTTTTTAGTTTGATAACGGCACCAATATCACCGGCAACCAGTTTTTCGACAGATTCGCGTTGTTTACCATTAATAATATATAATTGTCCGAGATTTTCCAATTCACCGGTACGACT
>JALWLE010000063.1 GCA_026996605.1 Flavobacteriales bacterium | reverse complement strand
AAAAAGGAACCTAAAGTAAATAACCGGTTTTGAATTTCAATCAATTCTTCCTGATAAGTTTTATCAATTTTATCCCGCAATAAACCGATATATGAATTCAGCTCATCAACCGTTCCGTAAGCTTCAATCTTGATATGGTGTTTAGCCACACGCGTGCCGCCTATCAATAGGGTTGTACCTTTGTCGCCTGTTTTGGTGTAGATTTTCATATTAGTTGAAAGTTTTTGTATTATGTACAATCATAAATAAAAGTGTAAGTGTCATTTCGAACGAAGTGAGAAATCTTAGCTTTAATTTACTTATTTTCAACTGACTAATAGATTTCTCGTCGCTTCGCTCTGTCGAAATGACATCTGTAACACAGTTTTATCTTTCAATTTCTCAAAAAATTATCTTCCTTTATTGGCTTCCCTAATATACTTTTGAAGTGCCATGGTCATTGAAGGGGTTTCGGGTGTCGGCGCCATAATATCGATACGCAAACCTTTTTCTTCGGCTACTTTTATGGTCGATTTACCGTAAACGGCAATCCGTGTGTCATTTTGTTCAAAATCGGGAAAGTTATGGTATAATGATTCTATTCCCGATGGACTGTAAAATACTAAAATATCGTAGTAAACATCTTTTAGGTCAGACAAGTCGCTGATACAAGTTTTAAAGAAAGTAGCAGATTGCCAATCGATTCCTATTTCATTCAAAGCTTTAGGAATTTCCGGTTTTAACTTATCAGATGAAGGCAATAAAAATTTACCTTCCGGGTTTTTACTGATGATATTAGCCAAATCTTTAATGGTTTTATTACCATAAGAAATTTTACGTTTGCGATAAACAATATACCGTTGCAGATACAATGCAATTGCTTCCGATTGACAATAATATCGCATGGTGTTGGGGACCGTGTATCGCATTTCTTCGGCTAAACGAAAAAAATGATCCACCGCATTACGACTGGTAAATATAATGGCATTATAATCGGGTAAAGCAATTTTTTGTTTTCTGATATCTCTTGCCGTAGCGCCTTCTACATGAATAAAAGGGCGAAAATCAATTTTTACCTTTTCATTTTGAGCCAAAGCAATATAAGGAGAATTTTCAGAAGTCGGTTCAGGCTGTGAAACTAAAATAGTCTTGACTTTCTTCTTTTTTAGGACGGTTTTTTCACTCATAGAATTTGAAAAATTATCCAACCGGTTACCAAAATAAACGGTAGAATTTCTGATAGGCAAAGATACAAAAATATTTGATATGATTTCAAGCTCGTATGTTTATGTAAACTATTAAAAAGATTTGTCCAAAGACCAATCAACCAAATAGCTGAAATACTTACAATTATATAAAAAAACACCTTTGATTGGTAAGGAAAATAATAGATTAAAAAAGCCATTAAAAACAGATAAAAAACAATATAATTCTCGTAAGTAGTTCTAATGAACCTGATTTTCATTAAAAATTTGCTTTTTTTAAGTAAAATAAGTAACAAGATTTCCAAGATAATTTTCAATCCTAAATAGCCCGTCGCACTTATCATAATAATAGCCCAAGTTAGCTCATGTTGATTAGGTAATTTAAAATTTAGATTAAAGAATTTTAAAAAAGCTATTATAAATAATGTATAAGCTAAGATTTTGAATATAAATGCATTCAAATTGTATAACGATACTAAATTTTGCGACTGTGATTCATATTCAAAAATATAGATATTGGGAGCCGTTATATTGATATTTAATCGCTTGTTAAACCATAACTTACTAAACATAAATAAAAATACTGCTATTGAAAACAATAACACAAAAATGTTTTGGAAAAAATCTTCTCTGACAAGTTCTTTCATTAATAGATAGATTGGTTTAGTTGCAAATTTAGTGAATATTTGAGGAATTGAAAGCATAGGCATAGGTCATTCAGGACAAACGCACCATATGTGTTTATTCTGGAATGCCATAAAACATTAATGCAACCATGCAAAATTATTTACAACCCCCTTAATATCAGCTCCGTAGGAGCTGTGCTGTTTGTAGCAAGATAAATTAATGATAACAAATAGCTCCGTAGGTGCGACCTGTAACATGTAGTATTAATAATTTTATTAGGTCGCCCCTATGGGGCTTTATTGGATTGTAATGGTATTATGTTCTATAAACAGGACGCCCCTAAGGGGCTAAAAGAAATATTTTAATTTTTTTTATAGTGCGTTTGCCCTAATAGGTCATTGAGTGTCCCGACCCCGACTTTCGTCGGGGGGATGTACCGAAATGTCCGGTTTTGATTGAGGAATTGAGAAAAAAATATTTCAGTTCATTTATATACAGTCTAAAAAAAATGTCGTTTATGCCTAAAATCATGTCGTTTATATATTCAAATCTGCACTTCGTATAATAATTAATTTTTGCAAGAAATGTTACTGTATATTTGTGTTAGAAATAAGAGGAAAGTAGTTTTTTCATATTTCATTGTTTTATTTGTGTTGTTAATTGAGTTAAGCTATTCATGTATTTGAATAGCTTTTCTTTTTGCATTTGGTTCAACAATATTCAAATCTTCCGGTTGAAAGGTCGGCTTTTGTTTGGTTTCTGCTTCATAAAGTAGTCTTTTCTCACCGATAATATCTTCTTTGCGTGAAATTTGTTCATCACCACGCCAATTAAAACCTTTAAAAAATCGACCTTGTTTGATAAAATCTTTGTAAGGCAACACCTTACCTTCCGGCTGCTTATAAAATCTGATTATTGACACTTCGTCATTTTCAAATTCTATAAAAATATGACTGGATTTATTTTTTTCAATACCGGTCAGTTTACCATCTTCTTCTCTTAAAAAATAAATAACTTCGGCATTACCATAAATATCCACGGTTTTTAAACGGTTATTTTTAAATTTTCCCAATAATTTTTTGCCTTTTATTTGATTAAATCCCGCACTATCCTTTTGAATGATAAAAACATCTTTTGGAATAATCAAAGAATCCAAGTGATTTAACGAATCATTTTGCACCAAAATACGTTCGCCGGTTATTTGACTTTTGCCGCTCCAAACGACCGGTTTTCGCATGAGTTTCATTAATTTGGTCGCCCCATCGCGATACAATGAATCGGCTTTACCTGAAAAATCTTTCGAAAAAAATCGCACGTTTGTATAGCCCCAAAGTCGTCTTTTGCCTTCTTTGCCGGCAGCTATAAATTGCTTGGCTCTGATAAACAAGGTATCTTTATCAGACACTGAAACTACCAATGGTTTTTGATTGACCCGGGTCGAATCCAAATCAATCCACCGTTGGGCATAGCCGGTAAAAATCCAAGTTTTGTTGACCGAATCGTGCAACACCACGTTATGCGTTGCCGTTGCGTATTCTCTATTGCGGTCATAATATAAGCTATCACCTTTTATCGTGCTGTTTTTGTGTTTGATAAAAGCATTTTTAACAAACCACGAAATTTTTTGTTGCGAATCGTAGTGTCCTTTTTCGGCATAAATATAACTTTGCTTGTTGTAAATTTTAGTCGGTCCGTAAAAATTGGAAATACCTGAGTCCGTAAAATAATCTAATTGATAAGAATCGAGCTGATAATCGGGATTATCAATATGAACATTGTGTATAAACCGGAAGCGTTTTTCATTTAAAAAATATTTCCCGATTTTGCTTTTTAAAGTATTGACACTATCGACGATTGTACCTCCGCTTGTATAAAACGATTCTTGTTTTTTCCGGTCAAAATACAGAGTATCGGTTGAAAGTTGCATTTTAGGATCGGACAGATGTACGGCATCGTAAGCTTCGGCAAAACTTTTATTACCGTCATACTTCAAATAGCCGGCTTTCATTTGAATAGTATCGCCCTGTTCCAAACGCACATTACCTACGGCAATAGCCGTGTTTTCGGCTTTATCTACTATGGCTTTATCACAAAACAATAAAGCCCCGTTATGACTGATTTTAACATCGCCTGACAATAATTGCTTACCCGGATATTTGTCGCTGGTGGTAGCATGGTCGGCGTATAAGATATGAATATAATCCGGCAACGAATCGGTTGGTTGTTGTGCCGATAAGTTTGCAAAAAACAATAAAAAGATAATTAAAAAGCTACTTTTTGTATAAAATGGCATTCCCTTCAAAAGTTTTCAATTTAATTTCGGGGGAACCAAACAAATAGGTTTCCGTCTTGCCCGATAAGTTCATTTTTATTTGATTGCTTACATTGATATAAACCGTCGCCTTATCAAAAACCGACAATTTGACTTCTTTTGCCAAAAGCTTTTCGGCTTTAACTTCGGCTTTCTCTCCGGCTTTTAATACCAACTGATCAATGCTGCCTTCCAATTTGCAAGATGCGTGCTTATCCATATCTATAGTAGCGGATTTGATATTGACTTTGGCTTCTAATTCGGCATCATCAGAGAGTCTTATGCTTGCTTTGGGGGCAAAAACTTCTAAATTCAAATCCGGTTTACCCAAAGCTGTCAAGTCAAAATTATCTTTAAGATGCAGATTGAGTTCGGCTTCCGATTTGTCATTGGCTTCCAATGTCAATGTTGTTAAATCCAATTGTTCATCATTAAAAACTTTGCCTTTTTCAATCAGCTTGATTTTATGAAAATGTTCCGGCACAAAAACCGTAATGCGCAGTCGTTTTTTCTTGACAATTTCCATAGTTGTCCAAAACTTTAGTACATCATTTTCGACATTGAAATGAATGACGTCAAACAAATTATCATCTGCTTCAATAACAACTCTGGTGGTATCGGTGGCTTTTTGTAGTTTTACCTTAAATTTCTCACCGACTTCAATAGCACTAAAAGAAGCTACCGTAAATTTTTTGATTAAAACCTCACGATTGCCTTTGATTTTTTCTTTCTTTTGAGCCAATGCGGGCAATGACAGGATTGCCAACAGGATTAGTATTAGTTTTTTCATAATGATATTATTTTATGATTTAATGTCCGAAGTCGGATGTCCGATGTCCGATGTCGGATGCTTTTTTAGAATTGAGAAATTGTTTTGCTTCCGAATTGAACTTTCTTCCATTATGGTTTTCTATTCAAATATTACGCCAAGATTAGATATTCAATTCATTAATAGCGATTAATTTTTTTAGCAAATCATCGAGCTTATCCAATGGCAACATATTGGCGCCATCTGATTTTGCCGATGCCGGATCAAAATGGGTTTCTAAAAATATACCATCTACCCCTACAGCCATGCCGGCTTTGGCAATGATTTCTATCAATTCGGGACGACCACCGGTTACGCCACTCGCTTGATTGGGTTGCTGTAATGAATGCGTAATATCAAGTATGACCGGTGCAAACTCTTGCATCACGGGAATACCCCTGAAATCGACAATCAAATCGCCGTAACCAAACATGGTGCCACGCTCGGTAACAGCCACTTGCGTATTTCCGGATTGCAACACTTTATCTACGGCAAACCGCATACTTTCCGGACTCATAAATTGTCCTTTTTTGAGATTGACCACTTTGCCTGTTTTGGCGGCAGCAACGACCAAATCGGTTTGACGCACCAAAAATGCCGGTATTTGTAACACATCGACATAAGCGGCAGCCATAGCGGCATCAGTTGGCAGATGAATATCCGTTACGACCGGAATATCAAAAGTTTTGCCGACTTTTTGCAATATTTTAAGTGCTTTTTCATCGCCTATCCCCGTAAAACTATCCAAACGGGAACGATTGGCTTTCTTAAAACTACCTTTGAAAATGTAAGGAATTTGATATTTGTCAGTCAATTTGACTATATGTTCGGCAATCCGCATAGCCATTTCTTCGCCTTCAATGGCACATGGACCGGCTAATAAGAAAAAATGTCCGGAACCGGTATATTTTATTTTGGGTATTAAATCCAATTTCATATATTTATCCATTAAAAATGATGCAGGTATAAAAGTATGAAAAATTTATCAATCACAGAGAAAATAATTTTAATAATTAATTATATCGCCGCATTGTGGTTGGCTGTGGCTTTTGTTACACCATACCTACCTTCCGGTTTCTTGCCTATTTTATCCGTAAACAGTTTGATTTTTCCGTTTTTGGTCCTTATCAACATCCTATTTTTGATTTATTGGTTGATTAAACTCAAAAAGCAATTATTCATTTCGCTGCTGGTGTTATTGTTAAACTATAGCAATCTTAAAGCGCTTTATCAGTGGAGTGGCAAACATCCGATTGAACCGAAAGGCTTTTCAATAATGAGTTATAATGTGCGATTGTTCAATGCCTATCATTGGATTAAAAAGAAAGGCATCAATGTTGATATTTCCAATTATTTAAAAGATCAATTTCCGGATATTTTGGTCTTACAGGAATTTAAAACCGACAAACAAACCGATTTTTTGCAATATCCTTACAAGCATATCGTCTTAAAAGGTAAGAAACGTAAAGCCGGATTGGCGATTTATTCAAAATATAAAATCATCAATCAAGGCAACTTGGATTTTAAAGATACTTACAATAATGCCATTTGGGCGGACATTATCATCAAAAAAGATACGCTTCGAATTTATAATGTGCATTTGCAATCCTATAAAATTGTCAAGCCGGAAAATTTGGTAGAACAAGATAAAAACAAAGTCCGAAATAAACTGCAAAAAGTTTTTAAACGCCAATATCAACAGGCGGAACGCCTTGCTGCACACACCGAAAAAAGTCCGCATCCGGTTGTGATTGCCGGCGATTTTAACAATACGGCATTTTCGGCGCCCTATCGTATTTTAAAGGCTAATAAAATAGATGCTTTTGTGGATGCCGGTGAAGGCTTCGGCTTTACTTGGCGTTATAAATGGGTACCGTTGCGTATTGATTTTATTCTGCCCGACGAGAAAAAAATGCAAGTTTTACAATTTGAAACTTTAAATCATTTCAGGTATTCTGATCACTATCCTATTAAAGCATTGTTGAAGTTTAGAGAGCAATAAACGAGGAAGTGAGTTTTTTTTAACCACATAAGTCACATAAGTACATATAAGTTTTCTTCTTTTGTGTCCTTATGTGACTTATATGGTATTAATTAAATAGAGATTTCTTCCCAATAAGAATCGGGATTCTGTCGAAATGAGAAAATGAGGAAAGACCATTGAGTGTCTTGACCCCGACTTTCGTCGGGGGGATTGTACCGAAGTGATCTATTTTTTGATGGAATAAAGAAATAAGAAATATAAACACAGCTTTTGCAACTGTAGATACAATAATTATGCGTTTTTTTAACAATTATCAGCTGTTTCAATAAAGCATTTATCGTATTTTTGCCTAAAATCAACGAAATGAAGGTATCCGGAATCGTTATAGCAGGGGGAAAAAGTTTGAGGATGGGAACAGATAAGTCTTCATTAGTGTTTCAAAACCAAAGTTTTTTGAACAGAGCCGTTAGTTTACTACAAAATTTTACCGATGATATTATTGTAAGCACAAACGATAAAATCAAGGCTATAAACTACAAAACAATACCGGATTCTATTCATAATACCGGACCCATCAGTGGACTTTATACTTGCTTGCCTTACATCAAATACGAAATAGCTTTGGTTATTCCGGTGGATATGCCTATGCTGACAACCGAAGTGATATCATATCTTTTAGAACAGGCGGATTTCAGTAAAAAAATTAATATTTTTCGAGCAAATGACCGTTTGCAAATGCTTACCGGACTATACCACAAAGATTTACTGCCGGTTTTAAAACAACAGATTGAAACCGGCGATTACAAATTACGAAATTTATTAAATAAAACCCTAAATCATACCATTGATGCCGGTGATTTTTCATCACAATTTGTCAATATCAACACGCCCGAATCGCTTCAAAAACTACAAAAAAAAATGGATAACAATCAGCAGGATATATGGCTAAAAGCCGCTGTCATAGGCAGTATTTGGGCAAGTTTTGAAATTATTTTCGGGGGATTTTTTCACAGTTTACGCCTACCTTTTGCAGGTACATTCTTGACTTTTTCATCTATCATTTTACTGATAGCCTTTTCATATAAATGGCAAGATAAAAACTTGTTTATCAAAGCCGGTATCATTGCCGCATTGATGCGTTCGCTCATGCCTACTTCGGTTATTTTAGGTCCGTTAATCGGGATATTGGTGGAAGCGGCATTGTTTCAGTTGGTAATTAATCTTTTCGGACGTAATTTTTTGAGTTTTGCCACTGCCGGTATCTTAGCTATGTATAGTGCCATCATCCACAAAGTCGTTAGTATTATTTTGATTTACGGATTTGATATTGTTAAGATTTTAGAAAATTTATACTATGTATTTTTGCATACCACTCACCTAAAACTACCTGTTAATCAGCTGTTTATTCTTATAGGTATCGCTTATATTTTTTTGGGATTGTTAGCAGCTTTCGTAGGTAAAATGGTTGGTAAAAAAATCCAACAAACAAATTATAATCAACCACTTACAACCGAACCATGGCAATTTAAAAATGATTTATTTGACATTGACAAATTTAAGTATCAAACCAAATATTTATTTATACATATAATAGTATTAGTGTTATTTCTTATCGGTCTGGAATGGTATCCGTTGTCGTATATCATCATTCCGATTGCCTTATATTTGGGCTTTATTTTTAAGCGTTATGGCAAATCTCTACGACGACTGGCAAAGCCTTTGTTTTGGTTACAATTAGTCGTTATTGTTTTAATGGCAGTATGGCTGTGGCAAGATAAAACGGAAGGACTACTGGTAGGCATCAAGATGATTTTACGGGCTATTTTGGTCGTTTCGAGCTTTACCGCCATCAGTGTTGAACTCAAAAATCCCTTGGTTAAAGCTTTGCTTTACAAAAAAGGTTACTCACAGTTATATGCTACTTTGGGCTTGGCGACTTCGGCTGTACCTTATATTTTAAAACATATTTCTGCCGACCGTAAAATGTTGTTTAAACCCTTAAAAGTGCTACAAAAATCTATCGGGCTATCAGATACTTTGTTGCAAGAATTTAAACGACAAATATTCCAACGTAATAAAATTTTTGTTATTTCGGGCGAAACGCGAAGTGGTAAAACAACTTTTTTAAAACAAATTATTAACGATTTGAAACAAACGAATCCACAATTAAAAATAGGTGGTATCATTGCGCATGGCACGGATTATATGGGGGAACGTTTTGGCTTTAGTATTGAAAATATTATGACAGGCGAGAAACAATACTTGTGTAGTCGTGAAAAAACGCATGATGATGATCTTAAAACCGGTAGATTTTATTTTTCTAAAATCGGATTTGAATTTGGCAATAATGCTATTTTAAATGACTTGGAACAATTGGATATCTTGGTCATAGATGAAGTCGGCTATTTGGAAATTAAAGGACAAGGTTGGTTTAAAGCCATTGAAAAAGCCATGAATGTATCCGGCTTGGATATGATCTTCGTAGTGCGAAAACGCATCTTGGAAGATGTATTAAATTTATGGCAAAACAAACACTTTATCGTTGTAGATATTAATAAAAATACTCCCGATTTTGTGGTTAATGATTTTTATAAATCCAAATATCCATAAATTTTTGTATCTTTATAAGGTTTTAAAGAAAAAATATAAAGAATTTAATTTTGAAATTTATTAAAAAGTGCTAAAACACAGATATTTATGAAAGCTTTAATAATATTGATACTAATATTGAGTTTAAATAACTCTTGCGGTAATACCAAAACAGCCGGAAAACAAGAAACCGTTCAAAATCAATCACCGTCAAGTGTTGTGTCGAAAAAAAATGATACTGATAAAAAAATAAATGAATCCGGACAAAATATTAAAAAATACGGCTTTCAATTTAACATTCCCAAAAATTGGCAAGCTCAAGTGACTGATTTCAAATCGACTGATTTACAAGGACAAATCAAAACGATTGAAACGGACTATACTGATAAAGAAAACCAAAGTAGGATTAAATTAGTTTATCATCCCGACAAAGCCGGTATGACATTATATAATTATTATAACGAAAATAAATCTATAAAAAGTAAACACTTTAATATTGCCGGACAGCCTGCCATCATGACTGACGAACAACTAACCCGTGATGGCAAAGGGCATATTTTACCCAAACCTTTTATAAGACATAAAATTTATATACTTTCACCTAATCATGAAGGACTATTGGAAATTGTTTATGATTTGCCGAAGAACAATATCCAAGCCAAAGAAGTTTTCGACTATTTTATACAAAAGATTCAACCGGTTAAATAATAGAAAATTCTTAGATTAAAATATTTCTTATGAAAAAAATTTATACGTTTTTTTGGTTACTTTCAGTACAATTTATTTCGGCACAAACAATTCTCGGTATTGATGTATCACACCATCAAGGTACTATCAATTGGCAATTAGTTGCCAATGACGGTAAAGTTTTTGCTTATTGTAAAGCTACCGAAGGAATGACTTATCATGACCCAAATTTTACTACCTATATGACCGGCGGCACCAATGCCGGTATCGTCATGGGGGCTTACCATTTTGCCCGTCCCGACAATAATACGGCGACTCAAGATGCTGATAATTTTATCAACACCGCATCAAGCTATATCGGTAACGGTTTTTTACCGCCGGTTTTAGATTTGGAAGACCCGAATGCGAATACACATTTAGATCAACTTTTTACCTCATCACAACTGACCGCATGGGTGCAAACTTGGCTTAACAGGGTTGAATCACAAACCGGTGTGCAACCCATATTATATCTAAACTCACATTATGCCGCTTATTTAAACAACTCACTCAATTCATACGGACTTTGGATTGCCAAACCCGGCACCTTGCCTTCTACACCCCCAACAAATTTAGGTAACTGGAATACTTGGGTCTTTAAACAATATAGTTGGTATGGCAGTGTTAATGGTATTACAGGGAATGTCGATTTAGATTCGTTTCATGGCAATACAGTAGATTTTAATAATTTAATAGGTGTAACCGGTATTACCGAATTAAAAACATTGGGCTTTAAATTTTATCCTAATCCCGTTCATCAAGTTTTACATATAAATCCCTTAAGAAATCAGCAAATTACATCTATCAAAATTTATGATTTACACGGGCGTTTACTCAAAGAAATTAATCAAAACCAAACTGAGATTAATGTCAGCACACTTAAAAACGGTATTTATTTGATGCAAGTAATACTTAACGATCAACAAACAGTTACTGTGAAATTTTTTAAAAATTGATGATTTTATTTATCGTGATTTTCTTTTAAGTAAGGGATTTCTTTACATAGCAAATAATCTATATCATCTTGACAAATATTTTCTCATTAAACAAATTAAATTTTATTTACCACAGAATAAACAATATATAGTCAAATTTGATTTTAATTTCAATAAAATCAATCTTTTTTATTTTTTGGCTCTATATCGATTTAGGTGGGTAATATATATAATATCTCAAAAAATAATGTCCCCCGATAGTCGTTGGGGTCAAAAACATTGTTTAATTGCTTTATTATTATAATGTCATCCCGACAGTCGTCGGGATGATTTAATAAAGAACCCCGAAGGGGTGATATATTTATAGAAAATTTATGAGGTTAATAACATAACCCCCGTAGAGGTGAAATTATATAAGAAGATAATAACCATGATTAAATGATTCTTGAACCTAATTTATTATTATCCACACAAAACGACATAGACCCTATTTTTCTTAACAGTTATTTAGGAGGGAATTAATTTTTTAAATGTTTTTGATACCACAAAGCAGGCGCCAATAGTAAAAATAATAAGGGCTGTATAAGAAATCTCCGGCTGTAAAACAAGGACAAGTAATGCCCCGCTTGGTAATTTTCAATTGATAGATATAAGAATAAAATGCTTACAAAATAACTGATTGTAAAAACAAGCAAGAGAAATTTTAATAAGCCTGATTGGTTAAAATACAATCTTAATATTAAGATACTAATAGCTGTATTGAGCCAAAAACGGATACTGTCAATCAATATGATTTTAAAAATTGGAAGTTTTGGAAGAGGTTCGGTTAAATAATCATATTGAAAAAAACCGATTAAGCCATCATCAAAATATGATTTTTCAAAGAACCTGACAGCTATCAAAAGAAAAATCAAAATAATAGCAATGATATGTTTTTGATAAGTTTTAATCATTGTACTTTTTGATAAAGAGTATCCACAAAAAGACGACAAATCCGTAAATCAATGCCGGGAATATAATTCGATGTGCTACATCTTGATATTGCGGAAAAGCATATAATAAATAGCCTAACAGTACAATTCGTAATATATTAAATACAAATATCGCTACACTACCGGCAAGAGCAAATATGAGTGTCTTTTTGATATGCTGTCCGAAACTGATTATAAACGCCGTAAACATAATAATAACACTCATGGCGGTACAACCTTCTACAATGCGTGCAACATATTGCCCTTGAATTATCAATTTAAGTCCGGGTTCTGTTTTAATCGGAATGCTTTGCACATTCATGCCGAAAAGTTTGTAAATACCACTTACAATTTTACCGACCCAAAGTGTCAAATAATCCGTTTGATTTTGAAAAAATGATAAGTAATAATTATAGATTACCACTAAAATAACATAGGTTAAAACAAACTTGAAGATAAATTTCAATGTAGGGTAATATGTTTTAAAAATAGACATTGTAAGCTAATAATTCTATGGCAAATTTAGTGAGAATTGTTGAAAGCTTAACAAATTGAATTATTAGGTTTTTTGTTTAAAAAACCTTGCTTGAATATTTGTATTGAAGCGTCATTTCCTCTAATTTTGCGATTAATATTGTATCATTTATTTGTATTATCGTCTCTTTCAACAAATAACTCAGATAGTATAAAAACAAATTAACAATTTATGAAAAACCTATTACTTTCAGATTTCAATACTTATCTTGAGACAGTTCCGTTTTCAGATATTAAACCTGAACATTTTAAACCGGCAGTCGAAAAATATATAGCGCAAATGCAAGAAAAAATTGACAAGATAGTGAAAAATCCGGCACAACCGGATTTTCAAAATACAATAGAAGCCTTGGAATTTTCCGGTATGCATTTAGATAGGATTCAAAGCATTTTGATGAATATCAACTCTGCCGATACCAATGAAGCTTGGCAACAAACCACCGAAGAAATTTTGCCCGTTGTAAATGATTTTTATAATAACATCAGACAAAACAAAGCCTTGTTTGACAAGATTGCTTATGTCAAAACACATACCAATCCGGACAATTTAACGCCCGAACAAAAAATGTTGTTAGACAAAACCTATAAAAGTTTTGTACGTAACGGTGCTAATCTCAATAGCGAGCAACAACAAAAATTGCGTGAAATAGATCAACAGCTGACTCGCTTAAAATTACTGTTTAACAAAAATGTATTGCATGAAACCAATAGTTTCGAGTTATTGATTACAGATGCTAACAATTTAACCGGATTGCCCGAATCGGTCATAGAAACCGCTCAAGAGTTAGCCAAACAACGCAACAAAACCGGTTGGATGTTTACCTTGCATGCCCCGTCTTATATGCCGTTTATGAAATATCTCAAAAATAGAGATTTGCGACGACAAATGGCGTTGGCTTACGGGAGTCGCAGTTTTAAAAATGATATTTATGATAACCGTAAAATTGTGTTACAAATAGCCGGTTTGCGTAAGCAAAGGGCTAATTTGCTCGGATATAATACTTATGCCGACTATGTATTGGAAGAACGTATGGCGGAACAGCCGAAAAAAGTTTTAGATTTTCTAGATAATTTACATAGAGCTGCTTACCCGAAAGCACGAGAAGAATTAAAACAATTGGAAAAATTAGCTCGAAAAGACGGTATTAACCGGCTTGAAAAATGGGATATTTCATACTATATGAATATCCTTAAAAAGCAAGAATTGCAGTTAGATGAACAAAAACTCAAAGCTTATTTTCCTTTAGACAAAGTTTTACAAGGTGCTTTTGATATAGCCGGTAGATTATATGGATTAAAATTTGTAAAAACCGATAGGATAGACACCTATCATCCTGATGTACAAGCCTATGAAGTCTATGACGAAACCGGAAAATTTAAAGCTGTTTTTTATGCTGATTTCTTTCCACGTGCCGGTAAACGACAAGGCGCTTGGATGACATCGTACAAAGGACAATGGCAAAGAAACGGCAAAGATTCTCGACCACATATTTCTATTGTTACCAATTTTACCAAACCTACGGCAACCGAACCGAGTTTGTTGAGTTTTAACGAAGTTACAACGCTCTTTCACGAGTTTGGTCACGCTTTGCACGGTATGTTGGCACAAAGTCACTATCCGAGTTTGTCAGGAACCAATGTTTATTGGGATTTTGTCGAATTACCCTCACAAATTATGGAAAACTGGGCATATGAAAAAGAAGCACTTGACCTATTTGCCCACCATTACCAAACCGGTGAAAAATTACCGGAAGAAGATTTAAAAAACATCAAAAAATCTTTACAATTCATGGAAGGTTATGCGACTAACCGGCAACTGAGCTTCGGCTATTTGGATATGGGCTGGCATTATCATTTTAATCCGGATCATGATAAAGATGTATCTCAAATAGAACAGAAACACATGGGCAAAACGCAAATTTTACCTTATTATGAGCAAAACAATATGAGTGTGGCATTCAGTCATATTTTTCCCGGAGGCTATGCTGCCGGTTATTATTCATACAAATGGGCAGAAGTCTTAGATGCCGATGCTTTTGAGTACTTTAAAGAAAATGGCATTTTTAATCCGGAAGTGGCACAAAAATTTAAAGCTCTTTTGCAAGCCGGTGGTACAGAACACCCGATGACACTTTATAAAAGATTCAGAGGTCGTGAACCTCAAGTAGAAGCACTTATCAAAAGGGCGGGATTAAAACATTAATCAAAATCTTTTGTTGTGCCTACAGCAGCTTTTTGGATATTGATTAATTTGGCATGTTGATCACTTCCGTCAATTATAAATGCTTCAATATCACAGTTGTTAATATCACTAACTTCTGCTGGAATACTTCCCGAATATTGGTAATGATAAACAGCATTTGCAGAAGTTTCTTCAGATGGAATATTCATACCGTAAAGACCAATTAAAGCACTTCGCAGACAATGTTTTTGTTCAAAATTCGGTATAGGATCTTGTCCACCGTAAAAAGTCGTACCATTAGCTTGGTCGGCATATAAACCGTTTTCGGTCAGGTATAAGACCAAATTTAAGTTCTTTTTAGACATGTTCATATCAAATCTAACGGATACATCTATGTTTAATGTGCTACCGGATACGTTAGAAGAAATAGCCAGTCCAAGAGGTTGCGACTTTTCTAATTCAGTTTCTAAAGTACCGTAAGTTTCATCCCAAACAAAGCCAATTGTACGGTTAACAATAGGGGATGGAAGTCCTCCCGTAATTTCAAAATCACTAATTAAAGTTGTGACATCACTAAATCCGAATGGGTCATCTCCCGGAAAACGTGACTGGTGAATAGCGACCGGAATAATATGATTGTTTTGTAAAACAGCTTCATCTAAGTGATAAGCAACTCGCGGACAATTGGTACACCAAGTAGCTGTATAGTCTTCTACCAAAACTTTTGTAGAATGACGTGGATTAATAACATTGATCAAATAAGGTTCGCTACTAATATTTTGTCCGTCTAAAGTGGCGGTAACTGTTATTTCATATGAACCAGCTTGATCAAAAGTTATTTCATTGGTATTTTGTACTTGTCCGTTTACGTAAAAAACTGCAACAGATGTCAAATCATTTCCGGTGTTTGTTTTGGCGGTAAACGGAATTTTATAATCGGTAATCAATTGTGTGCCATATGGATTACTAATTTCAATAATTAAAGTATCAGACACACCTTGTTCTTTAATATCACAAGAAGTTAAAATGAGCATTAAGATTGAAAAGCTAATAAAGAGTTTATTCATCATTTTAAAATTTGGTTAAAAATAAGAAAAAAATATTATGTATGACAGGAATCGCCGTGATGATGGTCATGCTCATCTATTCCGGGCGTTTTGCGTTCGGCGCCGTCCATAAGCCATTGCATTAAAATTTCAGATTCAGAAAAAACTCGAGCTGTTAAACTTAGGTTATTAACTTTAACTTTTTCAGGAAGTTTTATTTTA
This sequence comes from Flavobacteriales bacterium, assembly GCA_026996605.1. Classification (GTDB taxonomy): domain Bacteria; phylum Bacteroidota; class Bacteroidia; order Flavobacteriales; family Flavobacteriaceae; genus WGBX01. Next base: position 110,073 of record JALWLE010000063.1, on the reverse strand, counting down.
TCCGGATTATTAAATAAGAATGCCATGCGGTAAGCTTTATGGGAAGCAATCTTCGGCAAAACATATTGCAAAAACCAATCGATGGTTTCTTGTGAGATTAAGTGTTCAATTTGTCGCCAATCGACATAAATTTGGTTGGCACGTTTGTAAATACGTTTATTTAAAAAATTTAAGAACTCATGATAAACGCCTTCGTTATCCATAAATCCGGCATATTCCGTCCAGTAAAAATGCATCAAGTATTGCAACTCTAGGTAATTGACTTTTGAAAATTTTGAGGTATATAGTATCATTATTTTTGAGGAATTGATGATGATGATTTATTTTGCTTCAAAGATTACTTTCTTTACTGATGATTATTTATACTTAAAATAAAATTAATATTTTTCATTTGATGAATTAACGATTTAATCTGTTTCATAGATTATTAGGTTTTTTCGATGTTTGTTTACTACTTCTTATTTTAATTTTGCATATAATTGAGGAAATGATAAAAAATATCAATTTCTTTCATCTTTTGCCCACAACAACTTTTTTTGTAGGGTTTTTATAAAAGAGTTTTCTTTAAACTGTATTAATTTAATTACGAAAGGAGCAGTATAGATGCTTATTTCAGTATCAATTGGTAAACTATATACTCTGCTATCTAAAGAAATGAGATATTCCGGTTCACGACTCGAAACTTTCAGTTTAATATGGTGTTCATTGGGGACAACCAAAGGTCTTACGGTTAAGTTGTGCGGCGCAATAGGATTGATAATCAAATTCATGGCTTCAGGTACCATAATAGGTCCTCCGCAACTCAATGAGTAGGCGGTCGAACCGGTTGGTGTAGATACAATCAAACCGTCCGCCCAATAAGTTGCCAAATATTCATCGTCGATATACGCATCGATATTGATCATGGCAGTTGTATTTTTTCGATTGACGACCAATTCATTTAAGGCAAAATTCATTTTTTTTATATCTGCATGTTCCGGTTGGGTTTCAATAGCTACTAAATTGCGTTCGCTAATCGTATATTGACCTTTTAAGTATTGATGTACGGCTTTTTCCAATTGCTCTTTTTGTACGGTTGCTAAGAAACCGAGCCGACCGGCATTGATTCCGAAAATAGGAATCCCTTTATCTCTGATATAAGTTAAGGCTCGTAAAATTGTGCCATCACCACCATAGGTAAAAAATACATTAGTGTCATCAGGTAAATCGTGATATGAAGTAAAAGTTTTAAAAACGGGATAAGACTTGAGTAAAATTTCGGGCTGTTCTTTTGAAAAATTACGGTGTTCCAACAATTTTTCGTAAAAATCCTTTTGAAATAAAATTTCTATTTTGTACTTCAATAAAATATCGAGTAACAAAAGCAGGTAGGTAAAAGATTTCTCAGGACGATAATATCCGAATATGGCGACTTTTTTCATGGTCTTTATTTGATATGGTAAAATTAAGAAAAATTACAGGATGATGCTTGCATTTAGTTATAAAAAAATGCCCTGTAAAAGGACATTTTGATGCGTTAATAATATTAACTATAATTCTAAAATACAAAATAATTATTCATTTCATCAATTTATTCCGTTTATAATCAGGATACTCTTGTTTTCTCAATCATTTCTTAATTTCTCTTTTCCTAAAATTATAAGCAGAAGTATGGTATGAAGTAATCAACCATCATCAAAGCACAAAATAAACAATGAGACAAAAAACAATCATCAATTCATCATTCCTTAAACATTATTCAGCTTGTGCAATATAAATATCTATATCTTTGGCTTCTTTTGATTTCGGGTATTTGTCTTTAATCAACTCAAAATATTTTTTAGCTTTAGCTTTATCACCTTGGTCTAATGCTAATTTACCGGCTTTAAAATAATAAATAGGAGAGGTATATTCATTATCAGAAGCTTTGGCTGCTTTTTCATAATAACTCAAAGCATCTGCAGGTTGATTCAACTCTACAAAAGCATCACCAATTACACCGTATGCCGTAGGTTGCAATATATCATCATCACCATCGAATTTTGACAAATATGAAACGGCATTTTTAAAATCACCTTTTTTATAAAAAATCATACCTATATAATAGTTCGATAAGTTCCCGGCTTTAGTATTGCTAAACTTTTCATTGACTTTCAAAAAACCGTATTTACCATCGGTACCGTTTAAGGCTTTATCAAAATTGATATTCATGATAGAGTCTTGGGTCGCATTGAGTCCTTCGTCAAAATATTTTTGAGCGGTTACTAAATCATTGATAGCTTGCTGCTCGTTAGGTTGTTTGACGTTTTTATCATACCACATATATCCGGCAACCAAAACGATAATAGCCGCTAATCCGGTGAAAATCCACTTTTGATTTTTTTCTAAAAATTTTTCCAGTTTGGAAGCTCCTTCATCTAACGACGTAAAAACTTCTGCAGTTGTACTTTCTTTAGACAAATATTCCAGATCATTACCGGTTTTTTTCTCCTTTTTATATCCTTTCTTTTTATATGTTGCCATAATTCGGTTTTATTTTCGTGAATGCAAAGATAATGCTTTCATTTTAAAAATTAAAAATTATTTTTACAAGATTATAGAGACATTTTACCAATGTGTTTCTATAAAGGTGTTTGTTTTTTGAACACATCGATTTTTAATGTTACTTGACCTAGTGTCATGTCAAGCATATTATTGTCATACCAAGCACTCGTTCTTTTTGCAGATAGCTGCGTTAAAGATTTTAACCATAGCTACGGCTATGCTGAAAATTTTATGCCTTGCTCTCCACAAAAATAACTTCGACTTATGCGTCATAACACACTTGACATGACACTAGTAGGTTTCTAAAACCTGCTAGGTCTTGTCAAACCAATGACTCTCTGTACTTATATAATTTTACACCTTGTTATTATTGAAGTGTCCAAAAATCACTAAAATAGCATTTGTTACTCATTATTTACCACTAATACGGATCCACATCAATCACCACTTGCACCGATTTAAAATACGCAATATTATGAAAGGTGTTTAAAACTTTTAAAATGTGGCGTTTTTGTTCGGGTAGGGTTTTGCTTGGGGGTAATTTGATTAAAACTTCCTTAATAAACCGGTTTTTGATACGTGGAATTAAAGCGTCGGACGGACCTAAAACTTTTTCAAACGAATTGGCAAAAGATTTTTGTAACCATTCAGCCGCTTCTTGACATTTTTGCAGATTTTTATCCTTGATAATGAAATTTATCATCTTGCTATACGGCGGATAATACAATTCACGACGTTGGACGATTTGGGCTTTATACAAACTTTCGTAATCAGTTTTTAAAACCAGTTGCAATACCGGATGGTCCGGATTAAAAGTTTGTATCATCACTTTACCTTGTTCTTTTTGTCTGCCGGCACGTCCCGCTACTTGCATCAGCATTTGAAAACTGCGCTCATCGGCTCTAAAATCGGGGTAATACAAGAGTTGGTCGGCATTCATCACGACTACCAAACCGACATTGGCAAAATCCAGACCTTTGACCAGCATTTGTGTTCCGACCAGAATATCGGTTTCCGAATTTTGAAATTTACTTAAAATATGTGCAAAACTGTTTTTGCCGCGTGTCGTGTCGCTGTCGAGACGATCTACCACGGCATTTTCAAAGAAAATTTGTAAATCGTTTTGAATTTGTTCGGTGCCGATACCTTTGTAATTGATAGACGGATTGCCGCAAACCGGACACAATACCGGTACTTCGGTTTGATAACCGCAATAATGACATTTGAGTTTGTGCTGGTGTTTGTGCAAGGTTAAACTAACGTCACAGTGCGGACATTCCATGACGTGACCACAGTCTTCACATTGGGCAACAGGTGCATAACCCCGCCGGTTTTGAAACACGATAACTTGTTTTTTTGCCTGTAAAGTTTTTTCAATGGCTTCCAGAACATTTTCGGCAAAATTACCCTTAGTACGCTTGCGACGAATGGCATCTTTTAAGTCAATGATTTCGATTTGCGGTAATTGTACCCCGCCGAAACGCTCTTGCAAGTGTACAATATTGTAGCGTTGCCGGCGGGTGTTAAAATAGCTTTCAATACTCGGCGTAGCAGAGCCTAACAGAACCGGCGCTTGGTGTATTTTGTGCAAGAGTACCGCCAAATCACGAGCTTGGTATCGTGGATCAGGTTGCACTTGTTTATAGGACGTCTCATGTTCTTCATCAACAATGATTAACCCGAGATTTTGAAATGGTAAAAATATGCCCGAACGGGCTGCTAAAACGATCTGTGCCGTTTGTTGTTTGTGCAACACATTGAGCCAAACTTCGCGGCGTTCTTGTTGCGAATATTTTGAATGATAAACGGCTATATTGTTCCCGAATATTTTGGTTAATCGTTGGACTAGTTGTGTGGTTAAAGCAATTTCCGGCACCAAGTACAATACCTGTTTACCTTGCTTGATAATGTCTTTAATCAGATGAATGTAAATTTCGGTTTTTCCGCTCGAGGTGACGCCGTGTAACAATACGGGTTTATTTTTTAAAAATAAACTTTTTATCTCATCGAGAATTGTTTTTTGCGAAACGGACAATTCTTTGATTTGCTCCGATGCCGCTTCAAAATTGATCCGGTCTATATTGGTTTTTATTTCAAACAAAATGCCTTTGCCGATGAGGGTTTTTAATGAGAATAATCCGGCACCGCTTTGTTCCAAAAGTTGTTTTTTAAGCACGGGCTTACCTTGTCGTTGCAAACTGAAAAATTGTAAGAGAATTTGCCGCTGTTTCTCGGCATTTTTCGACAAACTTTCAAACAATTCGTTAATGTTTTCGCCTTGCCATTGTTCCGATAGCTGCAAATAAGTTTCTGTTTTGGGTTTGTATTTTTCCTTGACTTCTTGCATGCTTCTGACCAAGCCCTTTTTTATCAAAGTATTGACTATTTTAAAAACTTTTTTAGTTCCGAATAAATCTTGAAGTGCTTTGATATTGACCATTTTTTGCAGTTGCAAAGCTTCGATAACGAGGTATTCGTCATCGGATAAATCGGGCTTTTCAATAGCGCCATCATTGAGCATCAAGTAAGTCTCACTTTGCAACATAAACGAGCCGGGCAAAGCGGCTTTGATGACCAAGCCGGGTGGCGTTAAATAATAGCTTGATACAAAGCGGAATAATTCCCATTGATAATCATTAATAATCGGCTGGTTATCAATGATATGTAAAATAGGTTTAGCTCCATAATGTAGCGGGGTTTGCCGGTGTTTTTTGACGACTATAGCCGTTTGCAGGCGTTGTTTGCCGAAACTGACTGCTACGCGCATTCCTTTTTGTAAAAAGTCATATTCTTTTTGATTGACTTCATAGGTAAAATTGTTCCACAGGTTGAGCGGCAGAACGACATCGATATAATATTTTTGCGTGGTTTCCAATTTTATCAGGCAAATGATTGCAGCATAATCAAGTTGTGATACACGCCTTCGTGTTGCATCAATTCTTGGTGTGTGCCCATTTCCACGATTTCGCCTTTGTGCATGACCACAATTTTGTCGGCATTTTTAATTGTTGATAAACGGTGGGCAATAACTACCGATGTACGATTGGTCATCAATCGGTCTAAGGCATCTTGTACCAATTTTTCCGATTCGGTATCGAGTGCCGAAGTGGCTTCGTCCAATATCAAAACAGGCGGATTTTTCAAGATGGCACGGGCAATATTGAGTCGCTGTTTTTGACCGCCCGACAGCCGGTTGCCGCTATCGCCGATGTTGGTGTCGTAGCCTTTGGGTAATTCCATGATAAAATCATGTGCATTGGCTATTTTGGCAGCTTGGATAATTTCGTCCATAGAGGCATCGGGCTTGCCCAAGGCGATATTGTTACGCACCGTATCGTTAAACAAAATGGAATCTTGTGTAACCAAACCCATTAAACCACGCAAGGATTTTTTGGTCATATCCCTAATGTCAATATCGTCTATTTTGATAGCGCCTTCGTTGACATCATAAAAACGCATCAATAAGTTGGCAATAGTAGATTTACCACTACCGGACTGCCCAACCAATGCCAAAGTTTCACCTTTTTTGACGGTAAAACTTACATTTTTGACCACATTATCATCTTCGTATCTGAAGCTGACATGATCCAGTTCGATGTTTTTATCAAAACTATTTTTAACGATAGCATTGGGCTTATCGATTAAAGGATTTTTGGCATCGAGAATCGTAAATATTCGTTCTACCGACGCCATACCTTTTCGTATGGTATAACCGGCTTTGGCAATGGCTTTTGCCGGTGTTAAAACATTGTATGCCAACGAGATAAACGTTATAAATGCCGCCGGACTTAAAGTTTTGTCAATCAAAACCATGTGACCGCCGTACCATAAAATGGTAATGATAACCATAACCCCGAGAAATTCACTGACCGGATGTGCCAAATTTTGCCGGTTAATCAGCCTATTGGTGGCTTTATACATGGCAGAAGTCAAATTCTTAAATTTATGCTCAAACAAGTCTTCGGCATTAAATGCCTTGATGATTTTCAATCCGGTTAAAGTTTCTTCGATATGGGATAAAAAATTACTGTTGAGTTTACGGACTACATGCGAAGCCCGTTTGAGTTTTTTTCCAATCAAAGAAATGATATAGCCGGCTACCGGTGTAAAGACAAAAATAAATAAGGTTAATTTGACATTGAGCATCAGCATGGCTAAAACCGTAAACAAAATGGTCAAAGGTTCTTTGACAATGATGTCCAAAACAATTAACGATGCCCATTGAACTTCTCTTACATCGGAAGTCATTCGGGTTATCACATCACCCTTTCGTTTTTCGGAAAAGAAAGATACCGGCAAAGAAATGACCTTTTCATACATATCGTTACGCATATCTTTTAAGACACCGTTGCGCAAAAAAGTCATAAAAAACATCGCCAAATAGTTGAATACATTTTTTAACAAAACAATGACCGCCGCTACTATCATGATAAATGACAGCGCTGTCATATAACCATGTTCGTTGATAAAATTAACCCAATGATAGTTGAGATAATTATTCAAATAATCTTTAAGATGCATAAAACCGTCCCAAGCCGGTTTAACGACTGTTTCTTGTTTTTCTTTTTCAAATAAAATATTGAGCAAAGGCACAAAAACGACAAATGCCAAAGTCGAAAATAACGCATACAAAACATTACTCAAAATGCTAAAAAAGGCAAATTTTTTGTAAGGTTTGATATATTTAAAAAAAGTCTGTTTGATGCGTTTATCCATATTATAAACTTAAATCTTTTTTAAGGCGTTCAATTTTGGCGTCCAATGCTTTTTCAACTTCTTTATAATTCTTAATGTCATCAAGCGGTTGATGAACACTGAAATAAAACTTGATTTTCGGTTCGGTACCACTCGGACGCATGGCAATTTTACTACCGTCTTCGGTATAAAATATCAAAACGTTTGAAGGTTCTACTTGTAAGGTTTCTTCTGTACCGTCTTTAATGTTTTTGGCGATAGAAGTTTTGTAATCTTCAATACGCACTACAGGCGAACTATCAAAACTTTTAGGTGGATTATTCCTAAAATCATGCATCATTTTAGTGATAATTTCTTGTCCTTCAATGCCTTTTTTGACCAGAGAAACCAATCCTTCTTTATAAAAACCGTGTTGTTGGTATAACTTGAGTAATTCTTCAAAAAACGAGCTGTTGTTTGATTTGGCTTCCGAAGCAATTTCGGCTGCCAATAAACCTGATGTAATGGCATCTTTATCACGCACAAAATCGCCCACCATATAACCGAAACTTTCTTCACCGCCACCGATAAAGTCTTGTTTACCTTCCGCTTCGCGAATCATTTTGGCTATCCATTTAAAACCGGTCAAACCGACTTTGACTTCTACATTGTCAGCTGCACCTATTTTTTTAATCATGTCTGTCGAAACAATAGTAGAACCGATAAACTCATTACCGTCCAGTTTGCCTTGTTCTTTCCATTTTTTAATCAAGAAAGCGTCCATCATTGCCATGGTTTGATTACCATTGAGCAAGCGCATGTTGCCATCCGGTTCTCTGACAGCAACGGCTATCCGGTCAGAATCGGGGTCGGTGGCTAAGATTAAATCGGCATCTATTTCATCGGCTTTTTTCAAAGCAATGGTAAAAGCTTCGGGTTCTTCGGGATTGGGTGATTTGACCGTTGAAAATTCCGGATCGGGTTGCATTTGTTCTTCAACAATATGAAAATCGGAAAAACCCGCCCGCTTCATGGCTTCTGGCATCAATTTGATTGAGGTCCCGTGCAGTGAGGTAAATAAAATTTTGATATTGCTACGATTAGGGGCATCAAAAGTACCATGTGCTACAGAAGCTTTTAAAAAAGCATCATCTAATTCTTTGCCAACATAAGTTATTAATTCTTCATTGGGAGTAAATTTGATTTCGTCAAATTGTACTTTGTTGATTTCATCGACAATTTCTTGATCTTGTGGGGGTACGATTTGTGCACCGTCATTCCAATAGACTTTATAACCGTTGTATTCCGGTGGATTGTGCGATGCGGTTAAAACAATACCGGCATCGGTTCCCAGATGTCGAACGGCAAAAGACAATTCGGGTGTCGGGCGAAATTCCGAAAACAAATAGGCTCTAATACCGTTTGCCGTCAAAACATCGGCTACCAACTTGGCAAATTCTTTGCTGTTGTGCCGTACATCGTAGTTGATAGCGACACTTTTGTCTTTTTTATCGGAAACTTTGTTGATGTAATTTGCCAATCCTTGCGTATTACGTCCCAAAGTATATTTGTTTATACGATTAGTGCCGGCACCCATAATACCACGCATACCGCCGGTACCAAATTCGAGATTTTTATAAAAACTATCTTCCAATTTTTTTGGATCATTAGCTATCATATCAGCTACTTCTTTGCGAGTGCTTTCGTCAAAAGGGGCTAGTGTCCAAGCTTTTGCTTTTTGCAATATATCTGTATTCATAATTTGAATATTTTTAATCTTCTTATTATAATTTCTTTTGGTAAGCCAGTTGCCAAATAATTTGAAAGATAAACCGGGTACGTTTTTCCAAAATATCATAACTTACACGATCGGGTGTATCGGTAGGTTTGTGATAATCAGCATAATCACTGCTTCCGTAAAAATAAATGACCGGAACATTTTTTTTCATAAATAAACTGTATTCGGAAGTTTCTACCAGTGGTTTGAATTTTAGAGTGATATAATCGTTATACGATTGCATATTTTCAATATTTTTTTTAAAGCTGACTTTTTCAAAACCGTTAAAAGCGATATTAATAGGATAAAAATCGGGGATATCATCATCAGATTTGAGATCTTTGAGTCGTCCTAATTTATGTAATTCAATTACAGCAATGGTTTTTTCCAGAGGTACTACAGGATGTTTAATGTAAAATTGTCCTCCTATCATATCTTGTTCTTTACCTGAAAAATTCATAAAAACCAAATGTCTGCGAGGGACGAAACCGGAATCTTTAGCAGCATTGAAAGCCTCAGCTATTTCGAAAGAAGCCGCAACACCTGTGGCATTATCATTTGCTGACGGATAAATTTCACCATTGTGTTTGCCTTGACCGTCGTAATGACTTAATATAATAATGTATTCATCGCTTTTAGGGTTGCCTTCCAAGATCCCAATTGTATTAATACCATCAATTACATCATCATTATTTTGGTAATTAATATGTATAGGGACACTGTATTTTCTAGTTTTTTTGGTGTAATGAATATCTTCCGGATTTTCGTAACCGGTAAGGTCTGCAAAAATATCTTTATTGATAAAAAAATCATAGACAGAATCTTTTTTTACAGAGACTTCCAGTTGTTTTTTTTCAAAATGCTTTTTAAAATTTTGCCAAAAATAATTTTGATGATAAGGTTCATAATATAGCATCACTTTAGCTCCATGCTTCATAGCTGCATTTCGTCTTAAGATATAGCCTTTGATAGGATCCTGACTCCAAACTGAGGGTAGAGATCGTCCGGTATAAGGATCTACATCGTTGGAAAGAATATAATTACCGTACTTATCACGCGGTTCGCCTCCTACAACTAATACAATTTTGTCTTTGACGTCTTGATAAGCATAATCGTTATATTTAGGATCTTCAATACCATAACCTACAAAAATGAGATTATCAGCTTGAACATCGATACTATCATGCGGAAAAAATGAAATAAAATCTTCACCGTATTTATAGGCTTTGATATCTGTTTCCAAGACAACAGAAGGTTTTTCATTTTGAGCTGCGGTGTATTTTTGAAAATAGCCGTCAAGTTTTTTAGGAAACATTAAATGTTGGTCCAGAAAAAAATCCCAGATATATTTAGCTGCTTTTGTAGCTCCGTGCGTTCCGGTTTCCCGACCTTCCATAGTTGAATCAGCCAAATGATACACATGATAATCCAAGTCATCAGCGTTGATGCCTTCGGCAAAAATTTCGGCTAGTGTCGGGGTGTGTTTTGATTTGGTGTCTTTTTCTTTTTCTTCAACACCATATTTCTCACGTAGTTCCTTTTTCTTGGAACCGCAAGAATATAAGCTTAAAAATATAAGAATAAAACTTATCAGGATTAGACGTATTTTCACTTGTTGTGTATTTTATATTAGTTGTAAATATTTGAAATAAATGGTACCGCCATGATTAAAATAATTATTAAACACATAACGAAATGATTATTTTAATCATCAAAGGTTATCCCGGCAATAGTCGGGAACATTGATGTCAAAATTAAAAAAATAAACAGATGAAAATTGACTCATTATATCCCGTAATAAATCAAATAAATCAGCCGTTATTTATAACACACAAATATACGGATATTTTGAAAACAGGTATTATATACGGCTCTTAACTAATTGCGTTAGTCTTATCTTCTATAACTTGGTCTATTTCAGTTTGATAAGTTGATTTTTGTTTAGTTTCGAAAATTTTTTTGTTAAACAAAATCAAAATAAAGACACCAATTGTGATGGCACTGTCAGCAAGATTAAAAACCGGTTCAAAAAAAGTAAAATGTTTTCCACCTATTACCGGAAGTTCTTTCGGAAATTGTATTTCAAAAAGAGGAAAATAAAACATATCGACTACACGTCCTTGAAACCAAGGTGCATAACCTCCGTTTTCGGGCATAAAACGGGCTACTTGATGAAAACTGTCTGAGAACAATCGACCGTAAAACACCGAATCTAAAATATTACCGATAGCACCTGCCAATATTAGACTGATAGCTATAATTAACAACTTAGATTCTTTCTTTTTTATGCTGGTATAAAGCCAATAAAATATTCCTCCGATAGCTATTAAACGAAATCCGGTTAAAAATAATTTACCGGTTGTACCGCCAAATTCGGTACCAAATGCCATGCCGTTATTTTCAACAAAATAAATTTTAAACCAATCAAAAACTTTTATATACTCACCTAGCTGAAAATGGGTTTTAACATAAATTTTAATAGCTTGGTCTAATACCAAAACTACAAAAACCAACCACAAAGATTTTTTTAAATTCATAGGATTATTTAGTGTCCTGACGATTTTTTGCTTCAATACTAAGTGTTGCATGTGGTACTGCCATCAAACGTTTTTTGCTGATGAGTTTACCGGTTTCACGACAAATCCCATAAGTTTTGTTTTCAATACGTATCAAAGCATTTTCCAAATCACGTACAAAACGTTCCAAACGCCCAATGAGTTTCAGATTAGACTCTTTAGAATAGGTGGATGCACTGTCTTCAAAAGTAACAATTTTTGTTTGAGTCATATCGTGGTTATCCAATAATGAACGAAGGACTTCTATATCTTTACGTGCTTGCGTTAGTTTTTGGTTGATTAATTCCTTAAATTCTTGTAATTCTTCATCGGAGTATCTCTTTTTTTCTTCACTCATAATTTTACATTTTTATAATTGGCTAAAATTAGCAAAAAAATAATAAATTAATAAACGAAATAAATGAAATTTATAAAATTTTATAATTTTTTTTTCAATTAATAAGCTTTGGCAAATAATACTCGTTGCTTAGACGGTTTACCGGTTAATATATCCTTACCTTCTTCTAACTCATTATTCAAAGGAATACAACGAATGGTCGCTTTGGTTAATTCTTTGATTTTTTCTTCGGTTTCGGCTGTTCCGTCCCAGTGCGCCGCAATAAAACCGCCTTTTTGTTCTAAAACATCTTTAAATTCATCAAAAGTATCCACTTTGGTAATATGGTTATTGCGGTATTTTTCAGCTTTTTCAAAGAGATTGTTTTGAATATCATCTAATAATTTTTCAACATAAACATCAATATTGTCCATTGCTATAATATCTTTAGTCAATGTGTCACGACGTGCAACTTCAACGGTACCGTTTTCTAAGTCGCGAGGTCCTATTGCCAAACGTACCGGTACACCTTTGAGTTCATATTCGTTAAATTTCCAACCGGGTTTATAGTTGTCACTGTCATCATATTTAACGCTGATACCTTTGGCTTTAAGTTTACTGACAATTTCATCAACTTTAGCAGTTATACCTTCAAGCTGTTCAGGTTTGCGATATATGGGAATAATCACTACTTGAATAGGAGCCAATTTAGGAGGTAACACCAAACCATTGTCATCAGAATGGGTCATAATCAAAGCACCCATCAATCGTGTTGAAACGCCCCAAGAGGTTGCCCATACATATTCAAGCTTACCTTGCTTTGATAAAAATTTGACGTCGAATGCTTTGGCAAAATTTTGTCCTAAAAAGTGTGATGTTCCGGACTGTAAAGCTTTTCCGTCTTGCATCAGCGCTTCAATAGTATAAGTATCTTCGGCACCGGCAAACCGTTCCGATTCGCTTTTAACCCCTTTAATAACCGGCATAGCCATAAAATCTTGGGCAAAATCGGCATAAACATTAATCATTTGCTCTGCTTCCGCTACCGCTTCTTCACGGGTTTCGTGAGCCGTATGTCCTTCTTGCCACAAAAATTCGGCTGTCCGTAAAAATAAACGGGTTCGCATTTCCCACCGCATGACATTCGCCCATTGATTAACTAAAATAGGCAAATCACGATAAGATTGAATCCAACGTTTATAAGTATCCCAGATAATAGTTTCGGATGTTGGACGGATAATGAGTTCTTCTTCCAATTTAGCTGCCGGATCTACTTCTATGCCTTTACCGTCCGGTGTGGTACGTAAGCGATAATGCGTTACAACGGCAGCTTCTTTGGCAAAACCGTCAACATGTTTGGCTTCTTTACTAAAATATGATTTGGGTATCAAAAGTGGAAAATAGGCATTTTGATGTCCGGTTTCTTTAAACATTTTATCTAATTGGGCTTGCATTTTTTCCCAAATAGCATATCCGTACGGTTTGATAACCATCATGCCGCGAATACCGGAATTTTCAGCCAAGCCGGCTTTGACGACTAATTCGTTATACCATTTGGAATAATCATCGCTTCGTTTGGTCAGTTTTTTACTCATTTTCAGAATTTTGGTATAATTATTGTATCTATAAAATTAAAAAATTGTCTTTGCCGACAAAAATTATTTTGCAAAGCTAATTATTTTTATTAAATTTAACTTTAAAAATTTTATTTTATGAAAACAACCGCCATTTTTCGATATTTTTATACCGGACTTTTGATACCGGCTCTACTTTTACTTCTGTCTTCTTGTGATAGTTATTATAATGTATCGGCTGCTGACGGTATTTATGACGATGGTTTATCCGAACCTGTTGTAGCACAAGAACAACCGGTTCAAAAAGTAGTTGAAAAGAAAACTGTTATCGTAAAAGAACAACCGGCTAAACAATCCCGTAATGCTTCCAATTCGAATACATTTTATGAAGAATATTTTAAAAATAAAGCGGAATTATACGATGAAATTACTGATGATGATATTGTGAACGGTGATGATGATTATTATTATGATAATGCTAATGATAGTTATGATGATAATGAGGACAACTATTATGTAACAAAAAAAGAAGTGTATATTCATAATTATTATTACGGCAGCCCATATTATTACAGTTCTTGGTATTATCGTCCTTATTATTATCGTCCTTATTGGTCGGGTTTGCATATTTATGTAGGTGCAGGTGTTTTCTTCAATTGGGGATCATCTTGGTATGACCCGTTTTATGATCCTTATACTTACTGGGGATATTATCCTAGTTACTACAATTATTATGGCGGTTATTATGGTGGTTACTACGGATATAATAATTATTACTACGGACCTGTTTATAACAACTATTATTACCGTAACCGACGTGCTTATGTACGTGGCAGACGGAACTTTTATGCAAGACGTAATAATCAAAACTCTTTGACGTCTCGTCGTAATAGAACCGGAAGAATATCTCGTAGCGGTTTATCCACAAGTAGAAGTGGTAGAACAGACAGAACGATACGTAATACGCGTACCGGCAGGATTGATAGAACCGGACGTAATACATCTACAGACCGTATTGGAAGAAACAATAATAATGACAGAACAATACGCAATACGCGTACCGGTAGAAATGACCGAACTACAAGAACCGGTAGAACAAATAGAATAGATAGAGTCGGAAGAAATACGCATAATATTCGCACCGGCAGACAAACTCCTACAACTAGAACAGGTCGTGTAAGAATAGATAGAACAAATAGAAACGGGAGGACGAATCGCTATACGCATACATCGAGATATGACAGAGTTGAACGTAAGGCTATACGTACCGGTCGTAGTCATGCAAATTACAGTACTAGAAATACGCGAAGTACTACGACACGTACTCGTAACTCAAGTTCCGTACGAAACAACCGGTCTCATCGCAGTTCGTCATCTGTAAGACGTCATACTTCAAGCACACCAACTCGTTCGACTAGAATATCACGTTCATCATCTCGCTCTACGAGAAGTTATTCAGCAGGCGGTTCTTTTTCATCGGGACGCAGTTATTCATCAGGACGTTCGTCAAGAAGTCGATCATCTCATTCCGGTAGAAGACGTTAATATTTTATAAAGACAAAATTTAGTATTATAATCAACAACGCCCGTAAGGGCGTTTGTTAAAAATACCGAAACAAAAACAATCTATTTCAAATTAAAATACTATTATATGAAATCACTATACATTACTTTAAGTATTATTTTCCTTTCTTTTACTCTTAATGCCCAATCTTTTGAAGATGGTTGGCGTTATCAAAAAGACAACATGACAGGCACCGCCCGTTTTCTAGGTATGTCCGGTGCTTTTAGTTCACTTGGGGGCGATTTGAGTGCCATAGGTTTAAACCCTGCCGGCGCAACGACTTTTACTACCAACAGATTTACAGGAACTTTATCTTTCTACAACACGACCAATCAAGCCGATTATTTTAATCAAAATATGCAGGCAGACTACACCTCTTTTGATGACCGATTTGTCGGTATGGACCAAATTGGAGCCATTTGGGTATTTCAATCCGATGTCAGTGACTGGAACAAAATTGCCTTGAGTATCAACTATAATAAAGATGCCGAATATGGTAACTACTATAAAGTTGCCGGTATCAACGAAGCCGGAAATTCCGCTACGACTTATTTTGTTGATAATGCCAATGGTATTCCGTTAGCTGACCTTAAATTAGTAGATGATTATACATCCGATTATCAATGGTTGGGCGAAAACTATGATTATGGCGCACAACAAGCCTATTTGGGCTATCAAGCCTATGTTATCAATCCGGTTGACCCTACTGATGATAATAATACACAGTATGTAGCCAATGCCGTTTATAATAAAGTTCGTCATTTTAATAGAATAACTAGTGTCGGTGATAAATCACATATTGATTTCAGTATTGCGGGAACCTATCAAAAAAAATTACAATTAGGCTTTTCTTTTACCGCCTATAGTATCGATTATTTAGAACATAATAGCATTGAAGAAGATAATTATGATACGACTTCTGATTTACAATATTTAAAATTTCAAAACACCTTGCGAGTTGAAGGTTCGGGTGTCGGTATAAAGTTGGGAGCCATATATAAAATTGCGTCCGACACCAAATTGAGTTTGGCATACCATTCGCCCGAATGGTTAGAAATCAATGAATATATGAAGCAATCTATCCATACCGAAATGGGTAATGGTGATGTTATCGAGATAAACCCGGGAGTGGAAAATGCATTTGCACCTTATAAAATTATTACACCTTCAAAATTTATAGTCGGTGCATCAAGTGTAATCAATAAAACAGCAGTTATATCAGTTGATTATACCTATCAAAATATGTCCGATTTACATTTTAAAGAAAAAAATGTCGATGCCGATACAAGTTATTTTGACAGTTTGAATGATGAAATTTCCGCTACCATGCAACCCGTTCATAAATTAAATGCCGGTGGTGAAATCAAACTAGATAACTTATCATTAAGAGCCGGAGGCTTTATGGCAACATCTCCGATTAAAGACAATAAAGACCTATATGCTTACAAGGGCTATTCAGCCGGATTAGGTTATAATTTCGGTAGTTTTGTATTGGACTTTGCTTATTGGCATAGTGCCGGACAAATCTCAAAAAATGTCTTAACTTTGCCTGATACTGCTGTTGTCGATGAAGATGTCAACAAGTATGTAATTGGTGTACGGTATAATTTTTAGGACCAATTTTAATAAAACATTAGGTTTATGAAACGAATATTAATTTTTTTATTAGCTGTTACAACATCCGTGCTTTCTGCACAAGAAGCGCTCCCTTTAGGTGTCAGTTCTATGGTTGGTATGTATCAAGATGTGTTGAACAATCAATTTGGAAAAGGAAATATTGAGATAGATGACAATCTGCATATAAAAAATCATGTTGGTTCACCATTGTTATTGAGTAAATGGTCTAAGGCGGAAGCTTTATTTAACGATGGTAAATTATATACTCTTCCTTATGTGAATTATGATGCTTTAGATGATAGTTTTTTGATTTATTTGAAAAACTTAAAATCAGATTTTAATGGTATTGCATCAGAAGACTTTCCATTGGTTAAGTTAACAGATAAAAATATAGTTGCCATCGCTTTGACCAATAATGAAGATGGGGTCAAACGTTTTGTTCGTGTGTCTCCTGATCGTTTTGCAGGTGTCCCTAAGACCCAATTTTTTGAATACTACAGTGTGAAGCCCAAAGACGCCTTGGTTCTTAAAAGCACTTACAAAAAGATTAAGAAAAATCATATGAAAGGCATGCCATATACTGATAGTTCGGAAGATTTTGAGTTTAAAACTTTTAGTACTTATTACATCAAAAACAAATATAAAATATTTGTTCCGACACATCTCGGCAAAAAAGCGGTTTTAAAAGCCATTAATGACCCGGCTGCTGTAAAACCCTTGAAAAAATACATCAAAGCTAATCATCTGAAAATGAACAATCCGGAAGATGTACAAAAATTGTTAGAGTATTATTTTAAAGAACTTAAGAGCTAAGAACCACATAAGTCACATAAGACCACAAAAGAAAAAAACTTATGTGTCTTTATGTACCTTATGTGGTTCAAAAAAATCTGGATTGAATTTTGAGATTTCTCACTACGTTCGAAATGACACCGGACATCAAAAACCTAGCATCTTTTGAAGCACTGCTTCGGTACAATCCCGATTATCAATGGGATCATCAGTGACCTTTCCTCATTTCCTCAAATTAGAAGAAGTAATAAAATCAGAAGTAGTAAACAAACATCAATGAATTAAATGTTCTATTAAACGGAAAAAATCATCAATTCATCAGATTACCGGCAGAAGTAAAGTCGAAAGTAGAGAATAAACATCAAAGAACATAACATCCTATGAAGCAGCATAAATCATCAATTCATCAATAATCATCTACAAAAATCCGTATCTTTGCCATATGGAAACAACAAGACAAAAACGCATTGCTAAAATCATACAAAAAGATTTGGCTGAAATTCTGCAAGGAGAAGTTAGAAAAGCCGGTATTAAAAATTTAATTATCAGCGTATCAAAAGTTTATGTAACGCCGGATTTGAATTTGGCAAAAGTATATGTCAGTATTTTTCCGTCTGACAAGGCAGATGTATTACTAACCGAGTTAGAAAGTAATGCCAAATTAATCAAGCATGAAGTGGCGCAAAGGGTGCGTCATCAACTGCGAAAGATGCCTGATTTGTTATTTTTTAGAGATGACTCATTAGACTATATTGAAAAGATTGACGAAGCACTCAAAAAAGGAGATAATCCGATTGATTAAAGTCCTCGTATTTTGAATTATATCCGCTACATTTCACAAAGATATTTGTTTTCAAAAAGCGGCAATAATGCTATTAATATTATTGTCAAAATTGCTTCATTCGGTGTCTTGATGGTGTCGGCGGCTTTTATTATTGTATTATCAGGCTTTTCCGGTATTCGTACTTTCAATATCAACCTGATTAAAATGACCGATGCCGATATCAGAATCACGCCCAAAACCAGTAAAAGTTTTGTTTTGGATAAAGAATTGACACAGTTTTTAAGTCAAGACAAAGCCGTTAAAAATTTTGCCAAAGTCATTGAAGAAAAAGTTTTTATCAACTACAATGATAAACAAAAAATAGCCAAAATCAAAGGAGTCGATAGTAATTATTACCATGTCATCAACTTAGATTCAACTATAATATCCGGACATTTACCGACACCGGGGACTATTGAAATGCTTATGGGAGTCTCTATGGCAAATGATTTGTCCTTTATGCTTTCCAATAATCCGGAAATGATACAATTGTTGGTTCCTAAACCGGGCAAAGGTTTTATTACCGACCCTCGAAAAGCCTTTTATGAAAAATATTTTGTACCTGTCGGCATTTTTCAAACCACGCCCGATCATGATCATACCTATTTATACGCAACTTTAAAAGGGGCGCAACAATTATTACATTATCAACCCGGACAAATAACCGCTATTGAAATTAGTGCGCTACCTAATCAACTAAATGCGTTACAAGAACGCTTGCAGAGTCGTTTTGGAAAAAACTTAAATATCCGTAACCGGCAACAACAGAACAAGTTGCTTTACAAAATGCTCAATACGGAAAACTTGATGGTCTATTTTATTTTTGCCTTAATTTTGTTATTGGCTTTGTTTAATATAGTCGGGACGATTATTATGATAATTATCGATAAAAAAGATAATATTCACACCTTACGCGTTTTGGGCTTGGACCGATCTGAAATCAAAAAAATATTTATGATTCAAGGCTTGGGTATGACCGTTTTAAGTGGCTTAGTCGGTCTAATATTCGGGCTTGTTTTAATCGGCATACAACAATTTTACCCGTTTTTATACATACCGCAAACCAATATGCCGTATCCGGTGGAATTTCATTGGTCCAATGTATTATATGTATTGCTGACCATTATTTTTATGGGAACTTTTGCAACTTTGATTGGCATTTCCAAAATAGAGAAATAGGCGTAATCAAATAAAA
Source organism: Flavobacteriales bacterium (assembly GCA_026996605.1). GTDB lineage: Bacteria > Bacteroidota > Bacteroidia > Flavobacteriales > Flavobacteriaceae > WGBX01. The sequence continues at coordinate 90,642 of JALWLE010000063.1, read as the reverse complement.
ACCGGAAGGAAAATTATCTGAATTTTACTTCTAAATTTAACAGATCTTTATTTTTTAGCAAGCTATCTAAAGGCATTCTGATATGTACAGATTTGCCATCGGCGCCAAGCAGCGCATCTTTATAAGAAACCGATTCGATTTTATAAGGAAAATGATAAATAATTTCGTAATTAATCATTTTATAAAATTTGTCGTCCTTAGGTTTGTTTTTTTTCTCTTGATCTTTTGATAATGTCACTTTTCTATGAAAAACATGTTTATTAAACTCATATGTAACTTTATAGTCAGGTAACATGCTATTCATACCATTCATATCTTTTGTTTCTTTTTTATTAAAAGCATTCAGTTTGCCGAATTTTTTATCAATATTTGTTAAATCCGCTATCTTTTTGAAAGGAATCTCATAGTTTATAAACATTTCATCTTTGGCTTCATCCATATGTATTTGTATTTTGGCATCTTTAAGACTTTTTAAAAACTCTCGTTGTTCCTTAGACAAGTTTTTGATACTATCTTTCTTTTCTTTTAAAATATCTGCAAAAAGAATAACGGTATCCCTTTTTTCCGGTTTTCTGTTTTTTGATGCATTTTCTTGTTTTTTGATACTGTCATTTTCTATCATTCCTTTCATCATTTGTATCATGCCACTCATATTCATTTTAAGATTATAAGTGCCACTTCCATTTTTGTTAAAATAAACTTCTTCAGTTATTTGACAAGAAGTGAGGAAAATGAAAGGAAGAATTAATAGAATCAATTTTTTCATAATGTAATTTTTTGTAAACAGGCTTTTTCAGTTCAACAAATATAAACAAATTCTGTTACATTTAATTAAATCTTTACAATGATTTTAGGATATATGACTTAACTTTGCAATCATAAATAGAGATTATGAGCAAGAAAGTCATTTTGATGATATTAGACGGTTGGGGAATTACCCAAAATCCGGACGTGTCAGCTATTGCACAAGCAGACACGCCCTTTATGGACGCACTAATAAAAAAATATCCACATGCTAAACTATATACCTCAGGTGAGAATGTCGGATTGCCGGAAGGACAAATGGGTAACTCGGAAGTCGGGCATATGAATTTGGGTGCCGGACGTATCGTATATCAAGATTTGGTTAAGATTAATAAAGCCATTAAAGACGGTAGTTTTTTTGAAAACAAGGCTTTAACAGAAGCATTTGAATATGCCAAGCAAAACGGTAAAGCGGTGCATTTTTTAGGATTGTTATCCAATGGTGGCGTACATTCGCATATTGACCACTTAAAAGCCTTGGTACAGATGGCTAAAAAATACAATGTACCGGCATATATTCACGCCTTTATGGACGGGCGTGATGTCGATCCGCATTCCGGTATTGAGTTTTTAAAAGAAATACAAGATTATATCAAGGGTACACCGGTCAAAATAGCTTCGGTTATCGGGCGCTACTATGCTATGGACCGTGATAATCGTTGGGAACGCGTCAAAAAAGCTTATGATTTATTGGTCAAAGGCGAAGGTAAACCGGCTACTGACTTAATTAAAGCTGTTGAAGAAAGCTATAAAGAAGGGGTGACGGACGAATTTATCATGCCAATTGTTCATGTAGATGACAACGGGCAACCAATCGGGAAGATTGAACCCGGTGATGCCGTTATTTTTTACAATTTCAGAACCGACCGCGGGCGCGAACTCACCAAAGTTTTGACTCAGGAAGATATGCCCGAATACGGTATGAAAACTTTGCCGCTTCATTTTGTAACCATGACCATTTATGATGACAATTTTAAAGGCATCAAAGTTGCCTATCCTAAGGAAGACTTAAAAGATACTTTGGGAGAGTTAGTTTCCAAAGCCGGTAAAAAACAGATTCGTATAGCTGAAACCGAAAAATATCCGCACGTTACCTTCTTCTTTTCGGGGGGTAAAGAAAAAGAATTTGAAGGTGAAAAACGCATTTTGATTCCCTCGCCAAAAGTGGCTACTTACGATTTGAAACCTGAAATGAGTGCTAATGAAGTAACCGAAGCGCTTTTGCCCGAAATCAAAAAAGAATCGGCTGATTTGATTGTATTAAATTTTGCCAATGGTGATATGGTAGGTCATACGGGGGTATTTGAAGCGGCTAAAAAAGCAGCGGAAACAGTCGATAAAAACGTTAATAAAATTGTTGAGGAAGCTTTGAAACATGATTATGCCATTATCATTCTTGCCGACCACGGCAATGCCGAGAATATGATCAATCCGGACGGTTCGCCCAATACGGCACATACGACCAATCCGGTTCCGGTGATTTTAATAGATAAAGATTTGAAACCGGAACTTAAAGACGGTATTTTGGCTAATGTTGCTCCGACTATTTTGAAAATTATGGGATTGTCTAAGCCTGTGGAAATGATGGAACCTTTATTTTGAAATAATTTATTTTTATCCTATGTATAATACCAATTCCAAGTATTAATTAGTCTCTTTTATTGAACTATATTGAATGTATAAATAGGTATAAAAACTACAATATCTATATAAAACTGCTTAAAAATGACATTAAGCAGTTTTTTTATTATTTTTACTAAAATTCATAAAAAAATTTTATTTATTATTTTTTTTGTTAAAATTGATTTTTTTAACACTTTTTAATAGTTAGTTTAATATTTTTTATCTATTTTAAGCAAAAAATTATAAGAGTAAGCCGAAAATCTTAAAAAGAGTAGGCAAAATTTTAAAAACAAAATTAACTAACTATGATTTACTCAAAACCTAAATTTAAAGAGAAGTACGGTAACTTTATCAATGGCAAATTTGTTGAGCCGGTTGGCGGAGAATATTTTGACAATTATTCACCCATAGACAATAGCTTTTTAGCTAAGTATCCGCGCTCAAAAAAAGAAGATGTTAACAATGCTGTTGCAGCTGCTAATGCTGCCAAAGATGCTTGGGAAAAAGTTTCCCCTATTGAAAAAGCAAGAATGCTCAATAAAGTAGCTGATATTATCGAAGAAAATTTAGAAGAATTTGCTGTTGTTGAAACTGCTGATAATGGCAAACCTATTAGAGAAACCTTAAATGCCGATGTGCCTTTAGCTGCTGATCACTGGCGTTATTTTGCTGCTGCTATCAGAGCAGAAGAAGGTTCGGCAACAGAACTTGATGAAAATACTGTATCCCTTATTATAAAAGAACCTATGGGTGTTGTAGCTCAAATTATTCCTTGGAATTTCCCGTTATTAATGTTGTCTTGGAAACTTCCACCTGCTTTAGCTGCCGGTAATACCGTGGTATTAAAACCAGCCGAACAAACACCTGCCAGCGCAACATTATTGATGGAAAAAATTGCCGATGTATTTCCTCCCGGGGTTATCAATATAGTTCATGGATTTGGTCCTGAAGCCGGAAAACCTTTAGCCTCACATGCCGGTGTTGATAAAGTTGCTTTTACAGGTGAAACTACTACGGGACAATTAATTATGCAGTATGCCTCTAAAAATATCAATCCTGTAACTATGGAATTAGGTGGTAAATCCCCTAATATTTTCTTCAATTCGGTTATGGATGCTGATGACGAATTTTTAGACAAAGCTATTGAAGGGGCTGTATTATTTGCCTTTAACCAAGGAGAAGTTTGTACATGTCCTTCCCGTTTATTAGTGCAAGAAGATATCTATGACGAATTTATGAAACGTGTCATTGATCGTGTTAATGCTATCAAACAAGGCAACCCTTATGATACGGAAACACAAATGGGTGCGCAAGCTTCAAAAGACCAGTTTGAAAAAATTATGTCCTATATCAAAATTGGAGAAGAAGAAGGTGGAAAAATTCTTACCGGTGGCAAACCTGCTGATGTTGAAGGTGAATTTAAAAATGGTTACTATATCAAGCCTACTTTAATAGAAGGACATAACAAAATGCGTGTCTTCCAAGAAGAAATTTTCGGACCGGTTTTATCTGTTACCAAATTTAAAGATGAAGCAGATGCTATCGAAATAGCCAATGATACCATGTACGGTTTAGGTGCCGGTGTTTGGTCACGTGATGCACATCAACTTTATCAAATACCAAGAGCTATTAAAGCCGGACGTGTTTGGGTCAATAATTATCATGCTTATCCCGCACATGCACCGTTTGGCGGTTACAAAAAATCAGGTTTTGGTAGAGAAACCCACTTGATGATGCTCGATCATTATCGTCAAAATAAAAATATGTTGATTTCTTATGATAAAAAGAAATTAGGATTCTTTTAATGAAATTTAACTATTATTTACAATCGATTAGCTTGTTTTATAATGAGCTAATCGATTTTAATTTAAATTAACAACAATGGCATTTCAACAAGTAGCAATAACAGAAAAAGCGGCAGAAGTCGTTAGAAAATTAAAAGAAGAACACGGAGAAGTTATTTTTCATCAAAGTGGTGGTTGTTGTGACGGAACAGCCCCCATGCTTATTGAAAAAGAAGATATGTATTTAGATGACAGCGATATTCTTCTGGGACAACTGGAAGGCGTCAATTATTATATGAGTGAAGATATGTATGATATTTGGAAATTTACACATATAACAGTTGATGTTACCGAAGGTAGGGGGTCAACCTTTTCTTTGGAGATACCGCTGGGTTTAAGATTCATTATTCATTCTCGAATTATGACCGGTGAAGAAGCTAAATCATTAGGTTTGTCCGACAATATCCTTGATAAGAAATAATTTCAATTACTATTTATTTTTATATGGCTCAACAAGATTTGAGCCATTTTTTTATCTAAAATATTCCAAATTTGCTCTTAAATATTGTAGTGCGGCAGACATGCGTTTTTCAATGGTTTTAACTGATAACTGTAAGGTTTCGGCTATCTCATTGTAAGTCATTTTGTCGAGCCGGCTCATTTTAAAGACTATTTTTTGTTTTTCGGGCAAGTTTTCTATTAAACGGTGTAGCTTTTGCGCATATTCTTCTTCAATATAAATATATTCGGGCGAAACGTAATTTGCATTTTGTTTGGACATACCTGCATGATGCTTTCTGACAACTTGCAAATGTTTCTTTTGGTTGATAAAAGCATTGTTACCTACGGTAAACAAAAAAGATTTTGCCTTACCAAAAGGCACTTCCTTGCATTTTTGCCAAAGTTTTACAAAACATTCCTGTACAATATCATTGCAAGTTTCGACATCTTGGAATTTATAAATCAAAAAATTGCGCAATTCTTTGGCATACATTTGATATATATGCTCAAAGACCGCTTCTTTACAAATATTTTGATTTTTATCTTTCATTTATATACTTTCATTTTTTAATCCCAATTCAGCCGTAATACAATATTAAAAACTCTATTCAGTCCGTAACGTTCAAAATCAATTAGTTGTGTATCTAAACCATAGCCGTTTTGTTCATGGGATAAAATATTTTGATGATTTAGAAGATTCCTTACAGAAAAGCCGAATTTTAATTTGAGTTTATTTTGATTTTGATTTTCAAATTGATAATTGTAAAAAGCCGAGAAATCAACTCTATTAAAAGGTGGTAAGTAGGCTATATCAAAGTCTTGTTTAATATTATTACCTGTATATTCGTTTTCATCATCAACAATAATGTTTTTATAATAAGGACGTGGTGAGTGCCACAACCAACTTATTGCCATTTGATATTGTTTTTTGTGGTATATAATGGTCGATAATGTTTTATGGCGGATTTGGAAATCTGAGATAAAATATTGATTGTTTTTTAACTTTTCAAACCGGTTTTGAGAACGCATCAATGAATATGACGCCCAAAAATTAAAATTTCGGTATTTCTTTTTGGTGTAAAAATCAAAACCTTGTGTCTGAGAATCCCCTATTAAATATTGATGTTTATTATATATCCTGTATGGAACCGAAATACTGACATTTTTGGTGTATTTGTGATAAAAATCCAATTCTAAATGCCATTGGTTTTTTAAGAACAATAATCCGGATGTGATTTGACGAACTGAAATAAAAGGAAAATTTACCGGCTCGGCAACTTGCCAAATTTTATTTTCCAAGTTGAGTAAACCGATTACCGTTTTATTGTTTTGTTGTATATTTTGATGTTTGATTTCGCCTGTTATTTGCAATTTTGTATGAGGCAAAATCTTTTTTCCAATAACCAATCGGGGTTCAAAAAAAACATTTTGAAATTCTTGATAATAAGGTATTCTAAATCCGGCATCAATATCCCAATTATGAAAATTGCGATACTGAATCATACCAAAAACCGACTGGGTATTATTGATGTTTTTCAAATAATCAAAGATATACAACTGATTATCAACAATTAATTTAAAGAGATAAGCCGTTCTTTTTTCATTGTAATCATACCCGAAACGGTAACCGACATGATAATTTGGTCTATAAGAAAATTCCGTAGTAATACCGGTATGCGATACAAAATTTTCTTTAAAAACATTTCCGATATTCTTTTGCAGTTTTATCATTTGATTTTCAAACGCCATATCATACCAAGCCCAATCAAAAACCGTTTTTACTTGCCATTTGCCATTTAGAATATTGTTTGATGTAATGGAAACACCGCTGGTCGATGTGTCTAAATTATTGCCGTAGTCATAATCGTCATAACCGGAAATTTTATGATTAAAATTGAGAAAGGATGAAATATGGAGAAAACTAACCGATAGTTTTTGACGTTTTGCCCATTGAGAATTAAGTTTTATGGTCCAATCATTAAACCCGAATGTATTTAACTTGACAGTTTGTGATTGAATATTGGTGTTTTCAAAAATCTTTTTTTCAAATTGTTTTAAGCCTGATGTTTCCCAAACATCTCGATAGGAAGTCCGAAATGATGTCGTTAAACTCAAATGTTTTTTTATCAACGGCGTTTCCAATTCAAAATCAGTTGACAAAGCGTTTATGCCCCCACCGACGTGAAGTTTTTCAGCTATATTATCGCCGGATGACAAATCAATGACACCGGAAGCACCACCTTCATATCTTGGCGGGGTTCCTTTAAAATAATATTTTACCCGCTTGACAGTATATGGATTAAAAGGCGAAATCATCCCAAATAAATGTCCGTTTTGGTAAATAGGAATACCGTCGTAATAGATTAAGTTTTGATCATAACGACCGCCCCTAATGCTCAAATTAGTAGCTGTTTCGTTGAGACTGATAACCCCCGGAAGTTGCTGTATGCTTTCCACGACATCAGGGGCAATCAACCCTGCCAGTATACCAAGGTCTTGCGGATAAACAGTAAAACTTCCATCCTTATTTTTTTTAATACCATCGGTCAGAAATGCATTAATAATAACTTCTTTCAAATCTTGTTTTGTTACATCTGCGGAAGCTAATAATATGACATAAAAGCCTTTTTGTAGTTTGATAAATTTTAATTTGAATGTTTTTGAAATCTTTTGAAGTAGAGCATCCAGACTCAATTCTTGTTTGGGACAAGTAAAAAATAAGTTTTTTAAAATATCCGATTGGTAGGAAAAATGCACTTGATATTGTTGTTCTATATTATTTATAACCTTTGTTAGTTCTGTATGAGCATAATATACAGAATGTGTTTGGTCCTGACCAAACACATAATGAAATTTAAAAAACACTATGAACAATATGAAAAATCTCTTCATTAAGGTTTTATTATAATCAATTGATTATCAATAATTTTATATTTAAACGACAAAGCTTTGGACAACAAATCTAATCCCAATTTTAAATTATGATGCGGCACCGAACCGGTAAACAAAATTTGTGTATCGACACCTTCATTTTTGAATTTTACATTATAATGATTTTCTAACTCTTGCAATACATAAGTTAATGGTGTCTGAGCAAAACGGGTTGTTTTAGCCTGTATATCAGGTTGCTTATAGCGCACCGGTTGTTTATACATTTGATGGTCATATTTTTGAACGGATTCTCCGGCTTTAAGCACAATATCTTTTTTTAAGGTATGAACTAACACTTTGCCTTCAAAACAGACGGTTTTAAATAAATCGGAAATACTTTTTACTTGAAATTTGGTTCCTAAAACAGATACATTACCGTTAGGCGTTATTACTTCAAATTTTTGCCCTTTTTTTACTTCAAAATAAGCGGAGCCGATTAAATTGATTTTCTTGTTTTTGTTCCAATTTTTCTTATTATAAGATAATTTAGAATGCGCTCCCAACCAGGCAACAGAACCATCAGGCAATTCAACTTTTTGAGATGCTCCGTAAGCTGTTTCAACAGAAAATATTGAAGGAGATAAAAAGTAATTAACAGAAACAAATAATAATAAAACCGCAGCTACCGAAATAGCCAATTTAACATAATTGATTTTTTTACTTGTCTGTTTGGGTTTTGAAATCTTGGATTTTATATTTTGATAGACTTTATCAGGCATTTCTGTTTGCGTATGTTCGTACAACTGCAAAGCTTTTCGCAACTTGACATAAGCTGTAAAATCTTCATTAGACATATATTTTTTAAAGTCTGCATCGCTTATATCACCTGCCATCCAACGGGCTATAAGAGTTTCTTTGTTCATTTTATTAAAATTCTTTTTACAATATTATAACAATTTCGTTGATTATTACCCTACTCTATTATTTAAATTGTGGAATTTAATATTGGTAAAAAGCCGCTTATACGTTTTTTTATACAATATCAATAATAAAGATTGTGATAAAATTTAATTAAAATCTCCCGATTATAGAACCGGGAGATAACCTAAAATCAATCAAATAAAATAATTAACAGTAAATATTAGTTACAACCACTTACATAAGAATCAAATTCTGTACGATCATTAATAGTTATAGTATTACCGTTTTGTGTTATAGTGATTGGGTATTGAAAATCAACAGCGCCTATGTTTTGAGGACCGTATAAATGTTGATCATAGTCTGCATTACTTGTTACACTTAAAGTACTGCCGTCTGAGTAAACAATTGTAACCGGATAATTGATATTAAAACAAGGGAACTCCGATGAATAAGGCAATGTTGCACCTTGATTACCGCCACCGCTTGGGGGATTGTTATAATAATAGTTAATTAAGTCATATAATTCTTGAAGATTATGAATGGTTGTGGTTACTCCGTTGGTATCTGTAACAGTAATATCATATTGAAAATCAACAATGTAATGGTTAGGCGTGCTATTGTTAAAATCATTGTAGATAATGGCATCATATTCAGTCTCATTGTTAACAACTATGGTGGTACCATCATTATATACAAGTGTAACCGGATAGTCTAAATTAAAAAATGCACCAAATACCCAAAATGGAGGTAAATCACTATGATAAACCCAGTTTCCGCCAACACAATTATCCAATAATATTTGAAAATCAAGAGCATTAGTTACCGTATGCGTATTGCCATTTTCAGTATAATCAAACGGATAAACCATATCTACGGGATAAACACTTTGAGATGTAAATAAAGCTTCAAATTCTTGTTGGTCATTAGCAGTAACAATACTTCCATCGCTCATTTCAACATCAACAGGATAAACAAATTCAAAACAATTCATACTTAATGCAAAATTTTCTAGTGTCTGACAAGAGTTTACAGCATTAGCAAAATCTGTATCGTTATTAATAGTTGTTACTGTTCCGTTTTGAGTAATGTCAAACGGATAGACAAAATCAATAATATAATGGCTTTGTGTTTCATCAATTATGGCAAGAGCAAACTCATTGATATCAGCAAAGCTTTCTACGCTACCGTCGTTATAAACAACTGAAATAGGATATACATAATCAAAGCAAAAGAATTGATCAATAGCATAACTTACTTGCGATTGTGAAGGATTACCGGCAGATTGTGAAGGACCGCTACGCAAACTATTGATAATGGATTTTACCGAAGCGCTTTCTTGCACTTGTTTGGGATTTTCAATATTCTCAATTTCTTTCTTACAAGAAGTCGTAAAAAGAGCTGTAATGCTCAGGATTGCGATGAGAATTAAACTAAATTTTTTCATATTACTAAACTTTTATGGGTTATACGCTTATGAAACAATTCCGGAGTTAATTACCCTATCTTTTTTTTGCATATAACCTCAAAAAAACGAATTCAATTAATTGAATGTCAAGATATTAAAATAAAAGAGAAACTTTATTTAATAATTTTTTCAGTATAAAAAACACCTGTCTTATCTTGTAATTGTATGAAATATAACCCCGATTTTAATTGACTGATGTCAATTTCATCGGTATAGTTTTGCATTAATATATTTTGTCCTGATAAATTGAAAATCTGAATTTTTGTAAAATGTTTACCGAGATTTTTAATGTGTAAAACATTATCTTTTATCCAAACTTTGAAAGTTTTTTGGGTATAACTAATAAGGCTTCCCGTATTTTCATGTGCCAACCAAAGTGTTGCATTGAGCATCAACTTACGGTGCGAGCCGTTGCCTTCGGCATACCAACCGTTATATAAATTGTCATGAGTATCGCCTGTACCATCATCAGCCGGAGAGCTGTCACCAATAGCTACCACACGTCCTTGTCCGTATTCGGCGGATACAAATAAACTTTCTTGTGTACCTTGTCTGAAAACCAAACCTGTAACTGTATTGTTATCACTCGGAAATAAATTGATGCTTGTACCACCGTGAAACTCCAATGCCGTGACATCGCCAAAAAAACCATGTAGGATAGAATTGCCTGACAAATTGGCTATACTGTAAGTCGTTTCGCTAAAATTGTTATAGTTAAACAAAAAACCAAAAGGGTTTGTCTGCACCGGATTGTTTTGAAACAAATCGTTCCACACATCTACCGAATCGACGCCATCGCCGTTTCTATCAGATAGGTCGTGGTCAGCCGTGATAAACAAACCGCCACCATTGTTAACAAAATTGAGTATGGCTGTTTTTTCATTCTGTGTAAATAAAATATTGGGTTCGGTTACGATAAACACATCGTAATATGACAAATCTTGCGGATTATTTGTGTCATTATAAGTAATTTGCCCATCGTAAGGCAAGGTTTCTACTTGGTAACCGTATTGCACCAGTTCTATACCCCAAGCAGAATTGCCACCTGTCCAGTAATCTTCGGTAGTTGATGCTGTAACGGTTGATTGATCCGGTGTAGGAAAACGTTGCGGATTGGCTTCACTACCACCGATAACCGGATTGGGATTGTATCTTAAATTAAAATTATCGGCATCAATAATCCAATCGGCATTGTTGGCGGTTTCGGCTTTGGTTGCATCAAATAAAACTTTTATTTGCGCTTGTGCTGTTACACTAAATAAAATAAGAATAAAAAATATCGTTTGCTTCATCTGTTCAATTTTTTACCGGTTCACCATATAAATCAAAAGCTTCGGCATCGGTTATTTTAATGTCGATAAATTTTCCCGGCTCAATATGAAATTTACTAGCGTCAACCTTGACTTCGTTATCTACTTCTGGACTGTCATATTCAGTTCTGCCGACATAAAAGTTTCCTTCTTTTTTGTCAAATAAACATTTATAAATGTTGCCTATTTTAGTTTGATTTTTTTCAAAAGAAATTTGCTCTTGCAAGCTCATAATCTCTTCTACACGTTGCTGTTTGATATCATCCGGCACATCGTCAACCAATTTACCGGCATGTGTATTTTCTTCATGCGAATAGGTAAACACACCCAACCGATCAAACTTGGTTTCGGCAACCCACTGTTTGAGTTCTTCAAATTTTGCTTCGGTTTCGCCCGGATAACCGACAATCAAAGTCGTACGAATAGCCACATTAGGCACTTGTTGTCGCAGTTTTTTGATTAAATCTTCGGTTTTTTGTCGCGTATGACCCCGTCGCATCGATTGGAGAATATCATTGTTGATATGTTGTAAGGGCATATCCAAATATTTACAAATTTTATCTTCTCGTGCAATGGTTTCAATGACTTCTTCCGGAAAGCCGGTCGGGAAGGCATAATGTAAGCGTATCCATTCAATACCTTCTACTTTGACCAAAGCTTTGAGCAAATCGTTTAACCGGCGTTCGCCATAAATATCTAATCCGTAAAAGGTTAAATCTTGTGCAATAAGTATCAATTCTTTGACTCCTTTTGCCGCTAATTTTTCAGCTTCCAATACCAAACTTTCGATACTGCGAGAGATATGTTTACCACGAATCAAGGGTATGGCACAAAACGAGCAACTGCGATCACAGCCTTCCGATATTTTTAAATAGGCATAATGTTCAGGCGTCGTCAATTGACGTTCTCCTATTAATTCGTGTTTGTAATCGACATTAAAAGTTTTTAGCAAGCTAATCATGTCGTGAGTGCCAAAATACTGATCCACTTCCGGAATTTCTACTGGCAAAACATCTTTATAACGCTCACTTAAACAACCGGTAACATATACTTTTTCAATATAACCGGCTTCTTTATCCTTGATAGCCGCCAATATGGTATCAATAGACTCTTGTTTAGCATCGTGGATAAAACCGCAGGTGTTGATAATGACAATATCTCCTGAATCGGCATTATGGGTAACATCATAACCATTGTAGGCTAATTGTCCCATCAAATTTTCGCTATCATAAACGTTTTTGGAGCAGCCCAATGTAATGATGTTTATTTTTTTACCACTTGGCTTAACTTTCATACATTAATATATTAGACCGCAAAGATATGGAATTACCGGTCATAAGCGATTTTTTTGATGGATTTTAACATCCAATTTAAAGGGGATATTTACGAATACTTGACAAAGCCATATAAAATTTTGTATCTTTGTCAATGATTTCCTGCCGATGTTGCTTTGGTGGGAAATATTTTTTATTATTTTTTTAAAATATTTGATTATGAGTAAGATAATTTATTTAACACCGGAAGGACTTGAAAATTTAAAAAAGGAATTGGAATATTTAAAATATACCGAGATGCCTGAAATCACCAAACGTATTGCCGAAGCGCGCGACAAAGGTGATTTGTCAGAAAATGCGGAATATCACGCTGCTAAGGAAGAGCAAGTCCGGGTGAATAATAAAATTCAAGAACTACAAATGACGCTTGCCAATGCTCGTATTTTAGATGATAAAGATTTGGACACATCCAAAGTTTTGATTTTTTCAACCGTTAAAATCAAAAATTTGAAAACCAAAAAAGAAAAAACTTATACGTTGGTTTCTGCTAATGAAGCTGACCCTTTGCAAGGTAAAATATCAGTCGAATCACCAATTGGTAAAGGATTACTGGGTAAATCAGTCGGTGATATAGCTGAGATTGATGTGCCTGCTGGAAAATTACAATTGGAAATTTTGGAAATTACCAGATAATATTTTTATCAAAAAAACAAAAAGCCAAAGCGAACCGCTTTGGCTTTTTGTTTTTTACAGATATTGAAAATCTATTTTTTATTTAACACATTATATCCTTCGATGATTTCCTCGACAATTTCCGGATTGGTAAGCGTAGATGTGTCACCAAAATTGGTTGAGCCTTCTACAATTTTACGCAAAATACGGCGCATAATCTTACCGCTACGGGTTTTGGGTAGTCCTTTGACAAACTGAATTTGATCCGGTTTGGCAATGGGACTAATGAGTTTAGACACGGCTTTGATTAATGAGTTACGCAACTCGTCATCTAAATCATCGGGTTTATCCGGCGCCACCACGTAGGCATAAATACCTTGCCCTTTGATAGGATGCGGCATACCTACTACGGCGGATTCTGCAACTAACGGGTGTTCATTCAAAGCATTTTCAATTTCGGCAGTTCCTAATCTATGACCGGAAACATTAATTACGTCATCGATACGTCCTAAAATTCTATAATAACCGTCTTCATCGCGCTTGACGCCATCTCCCGTGAAATATAATCCGGGGAAGGTAGAAAAGTAAGCTTGCTTGTATCTCGCATGATCGCCCCATAGCGTTCGTGCCATACCGGGCCAAGGAAACTCTATACACAAATTACCTTCTATATTTTTGCCATACATTTTTTTACCATCGCCATCAACTATCACCGGGCGGATACCGGGTAAGGGTAGAGTGGCATAAGCCGGTTTGGTCGGAATAATACCGGCTAACGGACTAATCATAATACCACCGGTTTCGGTTTGCCACCACGTATCGACAATTGGACAACGTCCTTTACCGACATGGTCATGATACCAGTGCCATGCTTCTTCATTAATCGGCTCACCGACAGTTCCTAAGACTCTTAATGTCGGCATTTCGTAATCATCAACCCATTTTTCGCCTTCTGCTAATAAAGCTCTTATAGCCGTTGGTGATGTATAAAACTCATTAACCTCATACTTTTCAATGATTTGCCAATACCTATCAGGTGAAGGATAGGTTGGAATGCCCTCAAACATAATACTGGTGGCGCCTTCAAGCAAGGGTCCGTAAATGATGTAAGAATGTCCGGTTATCCAACCGATGTCAGCAGCACAAAAATAAATATCATTAGGACGGTATTGGAATACATTTTTAAAAGTAAAAGCCGAATAAACCATATAACCGCCTGTTGTATGCAATACACCTTTGGGTTTACCGGTCGAACCACTGGTATATAAAATAAAAAGCGGATCTTCGGCATCCATAATTTCAGGTTTGGCTTCTGGTGATGCATCTTTCATCAAATCGTGCCACCATAAGTCACGACCTTCTTGCATAGTAACCGGTTCGCCGGTGCGTTTTACCACTACCATTTTTTCAATGGAATCGGACATAGTTAAGGCTTCATCGGAAGTCTCTTTCAACGGAATAGTCTTTTTGCCGCGATAACCGCCGTCAGCCGTAATCAAAACTTTGGCTTGTGCGTCGTTATTTCTATCAGCTAAGGCTTTGGCGGAAAAACCGGCAAATACAATAGAATGAATAGCCCCGATACGAGCACATGCTAACATGGCAATGGCTAATTCGGGAATCATAGGTAAATAAATAGCGACTCTATCCCCCTTTTTAACGCCTAAACTTTTTAAAACATTGGCAAATTTGTTGACTTCTTCATACAGTTCTCTGTAAGTATAAGACTTTGATGCTTCATTGGGATCATTGGGTTCCCAAATAATGGCTTTTTGATCGCCTCTTAAAAACAAGTTGCGTTCAAAAATATTTTCGGTAATATTGAGTTTACCATCAATAAACCATTCTACTTTGGGTTCATTAAAATCCCATTTTAGAGTTTTAGTCCAAGGTTTACGCCAATAAAAAGTTTCGGCGATATTTGACCAGAATCCTACCGGATTAGCGACACTTTTCTGATATTCATGCAAATAGCCGCTTAATGTTGAAATTTTTGGTATCATAATTGTGTATTTTTGTTAAACTGACACCTAAGGTAAGTTTTTTTGGCTTACAATTCTTATTTTTTAATCTATAATTATTAATATTCTTATTTTTTAACAAATTGATAATGATAAATATTTGATTGGGTTTTATAAATAAGCAGGTATATTCCGGTTTGAAGGTTTTCAACGGGAATAGATATATGTTTTTTGCCTATAAATTTTGTTTTTATCACTTGCTGTCCTGCCATATTAATGATAGTGATAGTAGCATTTTTATCCGATGAGATATTTAATACTTTTGACACAGGATTAGGATAGATTTCAACTGCTATTTGAGATATCTCATCTGACAAGCTTAAAGCATCACATTCTGCCTGAGTCTCTACATATGTAGCTGTAGTATCAATGGCATTTGCCCAGTTGTTGCTCATAAGCACTTCGTCATCAATAAATACACAGGTAAGATCGGGATTATCTATGGCATTAAAATACCAAAAATTAGCATTATTTCCATTTCTAATGTCTAAATCTGTTAAACTGTTATTTTGACAAAGAAGCCATACCAAATCCGGATTTTGAGTAAAGTCAAGGCTTGTTATTTGATTGTTATAGCATTCTACATATCGTAAAAGTGTATTTTGTGTCACATCTAAACCGGTTAGTTGATTATCATGACAACCTATACCCGTTAAAGCCGTATTATATGTTAAATCTATATTTGTCAAATGGTTTTAAGAACAACCTAAGTCTTGCAGAGCTATATTTTGTGAAATATCCAAATCTGTTAATTGATTGTTGGAACATAAAAGTTGCTGTAAATTGATATTTTGTGTAACATCTAAATATATTAATTGATTATTATTACAACTAAAGTCTTCTAGTGCCGGATTTTGTGTAACGTCTAAACTTGTTAACTGATTATTGCCACACGATAATTTTTGCAATGATGTATTTTGTGTAACATTCAGACTATTTAATTGATTATAATCGCACCAGAGTATTTGTAAATCCGGATTTTGTGTTGTAATTAAACTATTAAGTTGATTGTTATGACATCTAAGATATTGCAAAGCCGTATTTTGACTAATATCTAAGTTTGATAATTGATTAAAACTGCAATTTAGTTGTTGCAGAGCCGTGTTTTGGGTTACATCCAAACTTGTTAACTGATTGTTGGAACAATCCAGTATTTGTAAATTTTGAAAACCTTCTATACCGGTTAAATCAGATATATTTTGACCTTCTACATTTAATACGCTAACATTACTAATTCTTGAAGTCAAAACATAATTATCATTTGCAATACCATTACCCATACTATTAGGATCACCTAATTGTACTGTATGACCTTGTGCATCATGAGTTTCAAGATAATTTTCAAAATTATCATCCGGAACGTAAGTTTGTTGCGCATAAACAAAACTGGATAAAAGAAATAAAAGACCATTGAGAAGTATCGTAATTTTCATGATATTTTTTATGTAAAAATAAAAAATTTTTCTTAAACACAAAGTTGGTATAAGTTAATTTTGTAGAGGTAGATTCATTTTTTTCAATATTAATATTGCACACCCATTTGTACAACTTTTAGAAACTTCTTATCATTTTTTTATATAAAATTAGAAATTATATTATTTTTGAAACCAAATTTAAAGCATGCAAGATCTCATACACTTTTTTACTGCCCCTTACGAACATACACCGGTTATCTACATCATTATTGAATTTGTGGCAATGGCTTTTGGTATTGCCAGTGTCTTATTTGCCAAAAAAGAAAATATTTTGGTATATCCTACCGGTATCATCAGCACGGCATTGTATGTGTATCTGTTGAGCAAATGGCAAATGTATGGTGATTTAATCATCAATATCTATTATACTTTGATGAGTATTTATGGTTGGTGGGTCTGGAGTCGTGTGGTTGATGAAAAAAGCAAAAAACACATTCCTATAACCAAAAGTTCAAAAAAAGATTACTTATTAGCACTGGGAATTTTTATCTTTACATCGGCTTTCGTCATTTGGGTATATCGACATTATAATGTGATGCCTAACGAACTGAACTTTAAAGATAGTATAAGTTACGCATGGCAACATTTATCTACCGGTAAATTAGCTGAAATCAAAAAAATCACCCCTTTCCTCGATACTTTTACTACCGGTGCCGCTTTTGCTGCTATGTGGCTCATGGCTAACAAAAAACTGGAAAGTTGGATTTTTTGGATAGCTGTTAATATTATATCTGTGCCGTTATACTTTATAAAAGGCTATGGTTTTACAGGCATACAATATTTTATTTTTTTAATTTTGGCTTTTCAAGGTTATAAACAGTGGCAAAAATTAATGCAAAAAGAAAAAATAGAAAACACCTTATGAACAAATCTATAAGAGAACAACTCAAACAAAAACCTTCAGATGTCATTAAAGTGGTGATGTTTGGACCGGAATCGACCGGTAAGACAACCTTATCGCAGCAATTAGCACGACATTATAATACCGTTTGGGTGCCGGAATACGCCCGCGATTATTTGCAAAACGTCTGGAATAATGAACGACGCACTTGCGAGCAAAAAGATTTAATCCCCATAGCCATAGGACAAATGGCATTGGAAAACGATTTGGCTCAAAAAGCCACAGATATTTTGTTTTGCGATACCGATTTGCTCGAAACCAAAGTTTATTCCAAAGAATATTATGGCGGTTATGTCGATCCATTACTGGATGAGGCTGCTCGTAATAATGACTATGACCTGTACTTTTTAACCTATATTGATGTGCCTTGGGAAGCAGACGATTTACGTGACCGTCCAACCCAACGCGAGGAAATGTTTAATGCCTTTAAAAAAGCATTGGATGAACACGGTAAGAAATACATTATTTTAAAGGGCAATAAAAAAGAACGTTTACAAAAAGCAGTCAAGTATGTCGATAAGCTTTTAAAAAAGAAAATGTAATTTATAAAAAAAGCCGCCCATTTTGAGCGACTTTTTTTATAAACTTATTAAAGTTTATTTTTTTATGACTTTAAAAGCAGTTAATTCTCCGTTAACTTGTGCTTTCACAAAGTAGATACCGTTTTGTAATTGGCTCATGTCAACTTTTATTTCAGTTGCATTTGGTGCCAAACGTAGTACTTCTTGTCCCATAACATTAGAAATGCTGATAACTTCAATATTGTCTTTGGCAGACAAGTTTAAAGTATGGTTAACAGGATTTGGATAGAATTTAAATCCTGCGATTTGGTTTTCGGAAATGGCTTGAGGATTAGGATCCCATGCACAGATGTTGAATTCACCAAAAGTATCATTGCCATATTCCCAAACTCTAACATATAGGACATCACCGGCATTTTGACCGGTTAATTCAATTTTTGAGAAAGTACTTGCACCGCCATCATCATTACAATCGATTTCAGTTAAATTACCGCACGTACCGCTATAAACAGCCATTCCGGTATCAGTTAAATTACTACCTGTAACTTCTGAAGTTTCAATAGTTATGGCACCACTGGCTGGAACTGTTATGATAAACCACAGATCACCACCTGAATAGTTAGCACAAGTAGGTGCTGCTTCGCCGGAATCTAAAGCAACGGAGTTGTCAGCAACAGTAGGCGTGGCACAAGCACTTGCATCAACATTTAAAGCAACGGCACCTGAACAATCACTATTGGCAACAGGAGCCGGTAAAGAACCTGTTGTAAATGACCATTCGGGGCATCCTGAGGCTTCACTTCCACCTGAAATTGGCACAACTTTCCAATAATATGTTGTGTTTTCAGCAGCATTGGTTAAAGTAATAGGATGCGTAGTTAAAATTCCATCAGCTGTATAATTGCCCGGAGATGTCCCTAAATAAACATGATAGCTGTCAGGAGTTGGGCCTGTGGTAGGGTCAGACCAATCCAAAGTCACTTGTGGCGCACTTAAAGGACCGGTTAAAGCCACAGCCGTAGCACCATCGGCTGGCGTCGGATTATCTGCACAGTTTGGAGCAGGTGGTAATTTTTCAAGAACAACATTGAAAATTCCAGAATTAAAATCATCTAACCATAATTGTAAATAATAGGTTGTACCGGCAGTCAAACCTGTAAAAGTGTGATAAGCATTAGATGAAGAAGCTAAACAAGCTAATTCGTTTCCACCACAACCATCCCAAAGTGCTGCTTCTACTTTATCGGCTTTATCACCGGAATAAATGGCTTTAAATCCGGTTTCTCCGGCAGGCACGGTTACCTTAAACCACATATCAATGTTAGTTCCTACATCGTCACAACTAGGATGCATACCGCTATCCGTAAAGTTGGCTGCATCAATTACAGTTTCGTTTCCGGCACCCATACCCATATCGTAAACCGTCAAATCCATGGCGTTGTAACAATCATCATTGTTTGCAGGGCAAGTATAAGAAATACTATTTGTTGAGACAAATGAAGTATCATCATCATTGGTTACCGTAAAAGTCACATTGGTGCCATCTGCATAAGGTCCGAAGGTTACAGAACCGGGAGCAGATAATTGTTGTGTAGCACTACCTTGATCATCAGCTACCGTGACAGAGCCGGCACCCCCCAAATTGGTAACATTAACATTTACCGAAAACTGGCTGTTTGCACAGTCAACATTGGTTAAGGATAAATCAAATTCGGGATTCAAATAAGCCGGTGCCACATCAATTTTAAAATCATCAATGTAAAATTCATGAGCATAGTCTCCGGTGTATTTAAAGGCTATATAGATATTGGTTCCGGCAGTTTCTGTAAAGAAATGTCTAAACTGCGTCCAGGTATCTTCGGAATAAGGTTGATCCGTATCATTAAACTCGGCTATTTGCATCCAATCACCCGGATTTTGAGTAGGATCACTTCCGGTAGTGGAATACCAAACACCTGAATAATTGTAAGCAAAAGAAGTATAGTTTTGACGATAGAAAAATTCTAACATATCATCACCGGTAGATACATAAACCGGGGCTACAATCCAAGAGGTGCTTTCAGTCGCCACATTATCATCATTGTGGTACAAACTGTTTGGTGCAGAATTTGATTGTGTATCCGTGACTATAAAACCGGGGTCATCAGATTCGGTTTGATACTTGGTCCAACCGGTAGGGTCATCTCCGGAAGCATAGCTGTCAAAATTGTCCTCAACAGTTTGAGCTGATACTTGCCAACTAAATGTTGCTAACAAGAAACTAAAAAGTAAAGTAATTTTTTTCATAGTATATGTTTTTACGTTAAAAAACAAATTTACATATAAAACACAATTCGTCTTGCTATTTATACAAAAAAACTCGATATTTATCTTTATTTTTAAGTAATGTATAATAAATTTTAAGTTTTTTTTTTTTTTTTTTAATAAAAAAAGCCCTCAGAATGAGGGCTCGAAATATACTTTGAGTATGAATATTTTAGTTATCCTAAACCATTAACATGTTTGGTTAACTTAGATTTTAAATTTGCCGCTTTATTGCTATGAATAATATTTCTTTTAGCCAAACGGTCAATCATTGAAATCACTTTTGGTAAAAAAATTTCCGCTTCAGCTTTTTCAGTCATTTTTCTTAATCTTTTAATGGCTGTACGGGTAGATTTATGATAAAATCTATTGTGCAATCTTTTCTTTTGATCTTGTCTGATTCTCTTTAATGCTGACTTATGATGTGCCATATTCCCTTTTTTATTTAATTTAATAGAAAACCTTTCGGTTATATTTTAATTTTTGTAGTCCGTAGGGGAATCGAACCCCTGTTACCAGGATGAAAACCTGGCGTCCTAACCCCTAGACGAACGGACCATGATTTAGAAAATTCTAAATTCTAATTTAATTTAGTAGTCCGTAGGGGAATCGAACCCCTGTTACCAGGATGAAAACCTGGCGTCCTAACCCCTAGACGAACGGACCATTACGATTTTGAGTTGCAAAAATAAGAAGATTTTTTAATTCTGCAAAAATATTTTTAGAAGTTTTTTTCAGGCTGATTCTTTTTTAAACGAAAGCATACTTTCATTTAATATAGCAATATAAAAAAGCAACCGGAACGCAACAGATAATAACCTAAATACCTATTTGATATCAAGTAGATAATCAATAAAAACGTTCCGGGCTGCTTTAAAGTATATGCGAAAACATAAAGGTAAAATTATCTTTTGATAATTTTCTTGGTGAATTTTAGGTTATAAATTTCAAATTTTAAAATATAGATTCCCTTGTCTATGCTTGATAAATTGATGACATTTTGTTGCTCATTGAGTCCTTTTTGTATAACTTGTTTACCGGTCATATCTACAATTGCTAATTTTGCTTCCGTTTTTTTTAACAAATCAATATTTAACAAATCAGTATTCGTGCTTTGATAGATATTGACATAATTACTCAATAATTCTTCCACCGCACTGCTACCGTGTAACCCAAAATATTTTACATGACGCCAATAACCATAAAAAGCAGCGCCGGCACCACTGTGTGTATTGCTAAAATAGATTTGATTATCGGTTGTAAATCCGGCAGGTATATTAATTGTTCCGACCAAATTACCATCGGCAAAAATCTTTAAGTTATGGTCTGACTGTGTATATTTTAGTCCAAATTGATACCATTGGTCAACTGTAACCGAAAAACTTGTGGTATGATACTCAAAATCAGCATTGGGTCCTGTTAAATAGTTTACTTGTAAAAGGTGCGAATAGTCTATCCAAAGGTTTAACCAGCGATACGTATTACCACAAACAAATATAAAGTTATTGGTATTAGACGATAATTTGGCTTCAAAAGTAATGATAAAATCACTTGTGTTAAAACCATTGATACCATCCATAACAATACGGCTTCCGGTTTGTCCGGAACTTCCGTCATTATAAGTTCCATTGGAATAAATACCGCCATTTGAAAAAGGTGCATTTTGAACGGTAGCATCAGGATTATTGCCCGTTGTGTCGACAGCGTCTGATTGAAACGGATAGTTTGCCAATAAATCGTATCCGGTGGTATCTTGTGACCACGCATGGATTTGCCATATTAATAACGTAAAAAGATATATATTTTTCATAATAATTTGTTTTTTAGACCTACTAGGTTTTCAAAACCTAGTAGGTCTTTTGGGGATTAATTGTTTACGGAAAAACTTTTTAATTTTTGTTCTATTTTTGACATACGGGCTTGTAGCTGTAACAATTGCGTATTTTGTTGTTTTAACCGGTCTATTTCTTGCTGTTGTTGTTCGATGGTTTCTTGCTGCTCTTGTACAGCTTTTACTAACGGCACGACAAACTGCGCATAACTCACACTGTACATACCCAAATCATCATCTGCTTTTTGCACACCGCTAAAATCATAGCCGGCATCTTTGGCGGCTTGCTCAACTTCTTGTGCGATAAAACCGGTTATTTTAATCTTTTCTATATCGTATTTTGACGGCCAGTCATCTTTGTTCAAATCTTTACCTTTACCGCCACGAGCAATCATTTGGTTCATTTTGTGAATATCCAAGTTATAAGTAACCGGACGCAAGCGGGTGATAAAGTCCAAACCGGCAACGTCGTTTTGGATATGCGTTTTGATACGGCGGTCACTGTAGGTGCTCCATCCAACTTGTCCGCCTATCCAGGTAACGCTAGTGTTTCCTATTTCTATCCTGTTGTCAGTAATAGATACACTACCAGCACTATAGCCAATACAAGTAGTGTTGGATATATTACCAGTATTTGGAAAAGCGAAAGTACCAATAGCTGTATTAGCAGTTCCTGATAGGTTTTGTGCTGATAAATATCCAATAGCAACATTGCTACCTCCACCTGTATTTGACCTAAGCGCCCCCGATCCAATAGCAACATTGTGATCTCCGGTATTATTGGCAACTAAAGCTTCAAAACCCACTGCTGTATTATTGGCGCCATTAATATTTTGTTTGAGTGCATTATAACCTAAAGCCGAATTGTTCTCACCTATTGTGTTGCCCATCAAGGCATAAGAGCCTACTGCTGTATTTTTTGAGGCGGTTAAGTTATATAGGTTTGTGCTAAATTTATTGTTATATAAAGCCTGATGTCCAATGGCTACTAAATCGGAAATACCTTCGTTTTTAAATAAAGCTTCGGTGCCAATAGCAATATTATTAGAGCCTGTCGTATTTTGATAAGCAGCCGTTAAACCGATTGCCGCATTATTGTCTCCACTATTGTTTTGATTTAAACTTTGATAACCTAGTGCCGTATTGAAATCTCCGGAAGTGTTGGTAGTTAAACTTTCTGCTCCCAAGCTCGTATTGCCGGTGCCGTTGGTATTGGCTCTATTGGCTTTGTTACCCACGGCGGTATTGCCATATCCGTCAATATTATTGAGCAAGGCGTCGTTACCAAAAGCGGCATTTTCATATCCGGTGGTATTCTTTTTCAAAGCGTCGTCACCCATGGCGGTATTTTGGTAGCCACCTAAATTGCTATCCATAGCACCCGAACCCAGTGCATTGTTTTCATAACCGGTGGTGTTGACTAGTAAAGCATGATAGCCTACTGCGGTATTATTTTGTCCTGAAGTATTGGTGCGTAAAGTTTGATAACCCAAAGCTGTGTTTTTGTAACCTTTGGTATTGGTTGTCATAGCTTCAGTCCCTACGGCTGTATTAAATTTCCCTTCCGTTCCGGTCGCGCCGGTTCCGTTGTTGGTCAATGCTTTGCTGCCGATGGCTACTAATCCTGAATATCCGGCACCGGTGTATAAGGCTTGATACCCGATAGCCGTGTTGTCTGAACCGGTTTCATTTAAAGCCAATGCACTGCTACCTACAGCGGTATTATTGTTGCCGGATGTGTTGGTAAATAATGCGGCATTACCGTTTGCCGTATTTTCGCTTCCATTATTATTACTCAAAGCACTGTAACCGGTTGCAGTGTTGTAGTTTCCATCGATGTTTGCTTTTAAAGCATCGGCACCATTGGCAACATTTTGAAAACCGGTGGTATTGTTGAGCAAACTTTGATAGCCAACAGCATTGTTATATTGTCCAGTAGTGTTACTAGACAAAGCCGATTGACCTATAGCGACATTATCATAACCCGAAGTATTTGCCATTAAAGTTTGATAACCGATTGCCGTATTGCCGTAGCCGGTATTGTTAGCCGGTGTGCTGCTTCCCATAAGTGATTCATACCCGATAGCCGTGTTATAGGTATCTACCCCTGTTGTCGTATTGTTTGCATTTCCCATGGCAAAAAAACCTATGGCAATACTTCGACTATTGGCTTTGTTGGTATTTAAACTATTTCCGCCAATGGCAATATTTCTATCACCGGAAGTGTTGTATTGTAAAGCGGCATCACCGATAGCCATATTATTAGCGGCATCATTAAAAACAAGTGTATTATTACCGATAGCCATATTATATAATCCGGTTATATTGTCTCTTAAAGCATTATTGCCAATGGCTACATTATTATTGGCGGTGGTATTAGATGATAGAGCCGCTTTTCCAATAGCAATATTATCAATACCCGAAGTATTAGCCGTTAAAGTTTGATACCCTATTGCCGTATTGCCGGTGCCGGTATTATTGGCAGATGTAGCACTGCCTTTTAAAGCTTCGTAACCGACAGCGGTATTGTAGGTGGTAACTCCCGTTGTAGTATTATTGGCGTTTCCCATTGCGTTATAACCAACAGCTGTAGAACCACTATTGGCTTTGTTGGTATATAAACTACCATAACCAATGGCTGTATTATACGATCCGGTGGTGTTACCTGACAAGGCACCGCTACCGTTAGCTGTATTTTTTTCACCGGAAGAGTTGACTGCCATAGTGATATAACCCACTGCGGTGTTTCCTGTTCCGGTATTGTTAGAAGGGTTACTACTCCCTTGTAAAGATTGATAACCGATTGCTGTATTGGAAGTGATATAGCCTGCAGCATTGCTATCAGCATTTTCCATAGCTTTATAACCGATGGCTGTAGAACCGCTATTGGCTATATTGGCAAGCAAACTGTAAGAGCCCATGGCGACATTACCTTGTCCGGTCATATTTTGATGTAAAGCAAAGTAACCTAAAGCAATATTATCTTTACCTTTTGTGTTTTCATACATGGCTTCTGTCCCGATGGCAATATTATATAATCCTTCTGTTCCGGTTGCACCGATTCCGTTTTTATATAGAGCGGCTTTACCTATGGCAATCAAACCTGATGTATTTTCATTGTATGCCAGAGACTGATTACCAATAGCAATATTATTCGTCCCTGTTTTATTATAATATAAAGATTGCGTTCCTAAAGCAGTGTTATATTCGCCACTTGTATTTGAATAGAGAGCTCTATTACCTAAAGCAGTGTTGTATCCGCCGCTAGAATTATATAATAGTGCTTCATAACCGAAAGCAGAATTTCCGGTTCCTCCGGTTCCGGCACTTAAAACATTAGTTCCAACACCGGTATTCTGGAAATTGTTTATATTGTTATTGTCCATTTGTCCGGCATGGTTTCCCAGATAAACACTTTCGTTATTTGTATGACCATCTGATAAGTCATCTATTTTTTGAGCACCTGTGCCGGATAACCCCGTCCAATTACTACCATTCCAAAAATAAAATCCGGCTATTCCATCGGTTTGATATATCATCAAACCTGTAGCCGGTGAGCTTATGGCGTTACGTTGGGCTTCGGTCATGCGGGGAATAAGCATCCCTTTTTGTGTAGATTTAATCTCGAGCATAGCAGACCCATCCGGTGTGGTGGTGCCTATGCCTACCTGTGCAGTTATGGTTTGATAAGTCAATATCAAACTGATAATGTAAATAATTCTTTTCATGATGATATAGTTTTAGGTTATTATCTTTTTTTTAAAATTGACCCGGCATTTGATTAGCCGGATCAATTCAAACAACACAATAATTCGCAATGATTGGTAACCTTAATTATTATGAAAAAAACACCTTTTGACTATTGCGATTTATCAATACCCCAAAACTATATCAGTACTTCTTTTAAGACTTTTGTTTTTTCGCCATAAAATGTTCTTTTTTTGCCATTCACCCGTTATGATGAGTAAAATCATAGTTTTATACCTGTTTTTAGGTCAAAATCACCTTAAAGGGTAGTATCTTTTTTTAGAAAAAAAATCATATTTGCATAAAAAAGTAACAAATGTCACTTATTTTTTTATGCGTCCGGTAGTTTTAAAAAGTAAAAAATGCTTCTTATGTATAAATTTTATGTTTTTATCTTGATCTATTTATGTAGTATTCAAAGTCAATTTTCACAATCAAATTCCACAGGTCTTTCTAAAAAAATAAAGTTAAAGTTAAAACAAGCCAGATCTATGCATCAGTTGGATTCAGCTTTATATTATGTCCACCAAGCAATTGATTTATCACAACAATCGACTAATGATTCGTTGATTATCGGCACGTATTACAACAAACCCCTTTTGCCGGCTATTCACGGTGATTTTGACCGGACTTTAGTGTTTTTAAAAGAATTTGATTCGGTAATAAACAAATATTATCACCCTTACTACGATTTTAGACGTCAAACTTTATATGCTTATGCTTATGCTATGAAAGACAATTATGCTATGGCTTTGAAATACAATAAGAAAAGTTTGGATATCGCTCAAAAAAGCCATGATAAAAGATTGATGGCAGACGCTTACAACAATATAGGAAATGCATACAAGGATATGGGGCTAGATGCCGAAGCCCGTAAATTCTTTAAACTATCCGATTCGATTCATCTTAAATTATCAGGGCAAGGTAGATATACATTATATAATAATCTCTCACAAGTTGCCCGAAACTTTGAAGAAGCCAAAATGTATTCCGATAAAGCCTATCAACTGCTAGATACAACCAATTTACACGATTTGTCATTGTTTTATTTAATTCGTTCGGATGCTTTTCAGCTACAAAAACATTATAAAGAAAGCTTAATAGCCGGTAGAAAAGCTTATAACATTGCTAAGAGTATTCAATATAAAATGGTTATAAATCAAACCGCTATGCATATCGGAAAAAATTATTTTTATCTTGACCAACCGGATTCTGCCATAGTTTATTTAAAACAAAGTTTTCAACAAGATAAAATGGACTGGACTAATAACAAAGAAGCCGCCCGCATGTTATCAAAGGCTTATCAACAAAAGAAAGATTATAAAAATGCTTTACGTTATCATCATTTGTTTGTGCAATATCATGATTCATTAAATTTTCAAGAATCTAAGAATAAGCTACTCGAATATAATGTCAAATACGAAACAGCAAAAAAGGATAAAGAACTTGCTGACAAGCAACTACTCTTAAGTCAACAACAAAGCCGGATGAACCGGCTTTCAGCCTTAGGTATTTTTGTGTTGTTAATTCTAGTGGCAGTATTTCAATGGTTTTTTTACAAACAAAAAAAGAAAAAAATATTGATTGTTCAGCAATTGGCTAAAGCAAAGGAAATCAACGAGATGCGACATCAGTTTTTGGGCAATATAGCCCATGAGATCAGGACGCCACTGACATTAATTTTGGGTAATATAGAATTGGCAATAGAAAATATAAATAGCAAAAAAAAATTGCAACCTTATTTAAAGGCTGCTAGAAATAATGCCAAACGGGTGATTGATGAAGCCAATCAAATATTAGAATTGTTAAAATCCGACAAAAAAAAATATCATTTAAAACCGGTGGTCATTTCTTTGAGAGAAACCATTAATAGAATGGTACTTTCTTTTAAATCGCTTATGAGTATGAAAAATCTGGAATTGGTATTTGACAATCAAATTCCGGAATCAAAAAACGTAGAAATAGATGCAGAAAAGCTTGAAAAAATCATCAACAATCTTTTATCGAATGCTATAAAATATTCACCGGCAGAGAGTCAAATTGTCATTGAAGCAACTGTTAAAGATCAAAGGCTTATATTCAAAGTAAAAGACTTCGGGCAAGGTATCAAAGCATCGGAATTAGACAAAATATTTGAACGTTTTTACCAGACCAAAGCTAATAGAACGGTTGGTGGCATAGGTATCGGCTTAGCTTTGGCTCAAGAGTTTGCTCAAATGATGCAAGGTCAAATTACAGTCAGCAGCAAACCCGGTGAAGGCAGTTTGTTTGTCTTGGAATTGCCCTTAAAAATACTTGAAAATAGGAAAGAAACCAAGGTAAAAACTGTAAAAAAAAGCAAAATATTAGAAAGTAAAACAAAAAAGGAAACTGCCAAAAAGCAAAGTATTTTGATCGTTGAAGACAACCCTGAAATGAGTGCCTATTTGTCCGAATTATTATGTCCGTATTTTAATTGCCACAAAGCGTTTGACGGCGAAGAAGCTTTAAAAATATTGAATGAACAAAACATAGATTTAATTACATCGGATATTATGATGCCTAAGATGGACGGCATGCAATTTTTACAGGAATTAAAAAAAAATAAAGTTTGGGCGCATATTCCGGTTATTATGATTTCTGCCAAATCGTTGGAAGATGAAAAACTCAAAGCCTTTGCCATTGGCATCAATGATTATATAATCAAACCATTTAGTAAAAATGAGCTTTTGGCACGCATCAAAAATATATTAAAAACCAAACAGCAATGGGAGCAGTGGCTGTTTAAAGAGAAAGATTTGATTGACGAAGACGGTGGGACTTATGATAAAAATTTTCTTGAAAAACTAGAGAAATTGGTCTTTCAAAACCTGTCTGACGAAACTTATAAAATTGCTGATTTAGCCGGTCAAATGGGCTATAGTCAAAGGCAATTAACCCGATTGGTCAAAAAATATACGGGTTTGAGTCCGGTGCAATATATTTTAGAGTTACGGTTGCAAAAAGCCTATGCCTATATCAAAAGTAAGCAATATGGTAATTTGTCAGATGTTCGTTTTAAAGTCGGGCTTAATTCCGCTTCCTATTTTAATAAAAAGTTTAAAGAACGTTTTGGTGTTTATCCGCGAGATTTGATATAGATTCACAGTTTATAAGTAGAATATTAATCTTAAAAACACTTAATTATTTACGCGACATCAAAATTCGAAGAATATACCAAAACAGTAACATTAACGAAGCAAACAGTCCTAGTGCAGCGGCAACATATTGGTCGGTACGGTATTTATGAACCAAATTAGAAGTTTGATATAAGATACTACCGGCTGCCAAAACAATCATACCTGCAGAAAACCATAAGCCCAAATTAAAACCGAATAAAATGCCGGCAGCAATCAAGCCCATGGCTATAAATCCGCCAATAGTTAAAGCAGAACGTAAAAAAGAAAAATCTTTATTAGTCAAAAGCACGACGGCACTCAAACCGGTAAATAAGCTCAAGGTTAAAACAGCTGCTTGTTTGACAACTTCTGCATTATTGGTGTAAATTAATGCGAACAATAATATAGGAACGAAAATAAAAGCTTCTGCTACGATGTAAATCAAATATCCCAAATATTGTTTTCTCAAATCGGTACTTCTGATTGCCATACGTTCGGCATAGGTGGTTGCCAACATAAAACCACCTAACATCAGCAGCCACATTTTACCTTGGGTTAAAGAAAGTGCAAATTTGACGATAGTTGCTGAGTGCAAGAAAATATACTCAATAATGATAAAAGCCAAAACGCCCAGAGCAACATTGAGATAAGTTTTTTTGTAAAATTGCACACGTTCTATTGATGTAGTAGCCGGTACATTTAAGATGTTGTTATGTTGATCCATAGTCGTAATTTTGGTTACAAATATAAGGTTTTATTTGTTTATAAATTTCAAATAATTTTAAAGATTTATTGTGTATTTTTTATTTGCTTATTTTTGTAGAAATTGAATACATTATCTTATCATTCGTTCAAAATAGATATAGATTAGTTTTTAAAGATTATCACTCATAATAGAGTTCAAAAAATAACCCAATGAAAATAGGACATTTTGATTTGCTAAATGACGGAGTTTTTATTATTGCCGAATTGTCAGCCAATCACGGTGGTGATTTGGAAATAGCCAAAGAAACCATACGTGCGGCAAAACGTGCCGGTGCCAACGCCATAAAATTGCAAACTTATACCCCGGATACCATCACAATTGACTGTCAAAAACCGGATTTTCAAATCAAAGGTACCATTTGGGATGGTAAAACTTTATATGAATTATATCAAAATGCCTATTTGCCTTGGGAATGGCATCAACCTTTGTTTGAAACTGCGCGTGAAGAAAGTTTGATATGTTTTTCATCACCATTTGATAAGACGGCTGTTGATTTTTTAGAAAGTTTAGATGTACCGGCTTATAAAATTGCCAGTTTTGAAATTACCGATATTCCTTTGATTGAATATGTCGCTTCAAAACAAAAACCGGTGATTATTTCTACGGGAATTGCTACCGAAGCAGACATTGCTTTAGCTGTAGAAACTTGTCGATTACAAGGTAATAATCAAATAGTTTTATTGAAAACATCTTCACAATATCCGGCTGATATCAGCGATGCCAATTTGTTGATGATACCCGATTTGGCTAGGCGATTTGATGTATTGTCGGGTCTATCTGACCATACCGGAGGTGAACTAGCACCGGTTGTTGCTACGGCTTTGGGTGCAAAAGTGATTGAAAAACATTTGATTTTAAACAAAAATATTGACAGTCCGGATGCCGGTTTTTCCTTGGACGAACGAGAATTTAAAAAAATGGTTGATGCCGTCAGACAAACAGAAAAAGCTTTAGGAAAAGTAGATTATGATTTATCTGAAAAAGCACAACAAAGCCGGCGGTTTGCTCGGTCACTTTACGTAGTAAAAGATATACCCGAAGGCACGACTATTACAGAAGAATTGGTCAGATCAATACGTCCGGGTTTTGGGTTGCATCCTAAATATTTAAATGAAGTTATAGGCAAAAAGGTTAATCGGGATTTGGAAAAAGGTACGCGCTTTAGCTTGGAATATATCAAGTGATTTTTTTCCAATTATTTGTATGCATTTATCGGTGTAATTAATTGACATCAGCTTCATATTGTCGTATCTTTGCCGAATATTAATCAAAAAATTAGAAAAATATGTCATTAATTGGAGTATCAAAATTTGAAGCTTTTTTTAGAAAAGCAGGTAGTTTGGACATTGACAAATCAGATGTAAGAAGAATTTACGATTTTACAAATGAAGTCATTTACAGATTACTCACTGTGGGGATGAAAAACGCTTCATTAAATGGTAGAGATGTATTATGGTATACAGATTTACCAATTACCGAAGGTTTGGAAGCTCAAATTCAAGAGTTTAGAGAGCTTAATGAAGAATTGGATTTGGAAGGTATTTTGGAAGCAATTACCAAAATGCCACCATTAAAATTAGCTATTGGCGAAGATGTTGAGCAAGAATTGCCTAATATTGCCGGCGGTATTTTAATGGCTTTAATCAAAACCTTTAAAACATTAGAACCTAAACTCAAAAATCCCCAAACAGCACATTGGGAAAGAGCTAAAGTTATTTTTGAAACTCTATTGTAATGATATGTTCAAACTAATTTACAGCCAAGGCGCTTTATGCGCTTTGGCTTTTTAATAAAAAATAAACAATATGGATACAAAAAAATTACCCGAAGGCTTATATGCCAAAATCAAAACAAATAAAGGCGAGATATTAGCCAACTTAGAATATGAAAAAGCTCCCGGAACCGTTGCTAATTTTGTAGCATTGGCTGAAGGGAATCATCCTGAAGTTGCCGATGCACATAAAGATAAAAAATATTACGACGGCTTGACCTTTCATCGTGTTATTGACAATTTTATGATTCAAGGTGGTGACCCTACCGGAACAGGATCCGGTGGTCCGGGTTATAAATTTGATGATGAAATTCACCCCGATTTAAAACACGATAGTGCAGGTGTCTTATCAATGGCTAATGCCGGTCCGGGTACCAACGGCAGTCAGTTTTTTATCACACACGAAGCAACACCTTGGTTAGACGGAAAACATACGGTTTTTGGAAAAGTGGTTGAAGGACAAGATGTTGTGAATAAGATTGCACAAGGTGATAAAATAGAAAATATTGAAATCATTAGAGTTGGAGATAAAGCCGAAGCATTTAAGGCACCCGAAGCTTTTACCGCGTTTAACAATGCCAAAGCTGAAAGAGAACAAAAAGCTAAGGAGGCTGCAGAAGCGGCTTTAAACAAATTAGCTGAGGGTTTTGAACAAACCAAATCAGGCTTACGGTATAAAATCACGCATAAGAGTAATAGTGGCAAAAAACCGCAAAAAGGCAAAAATGTAGCGGTTCATTACGTTGGCAAATTAGCTGATGGTACCGTGTTTGACAATTCTTACGGACGTGGTGAACCTATTGAGTTTCCTATAGGAGTGGGTTATGTAATTCCGGGTTGGGATGAAGGTATTCAACTTTTGGAAGAAGGTGATAAAGCCACATTTGTAATTCCGTCTTATTTGGCTTACGGTGAATCCGGCGCCGGTGGTGTCATTCCGCCTAATGCCAATTTAATTTTTGATGTAGAATTGGTCAAAGCCGAATAAAGAATAAATAATTTTGATTTTTATAATGAGCCACCTTTTTGGGTGGCTTTTTTAATATTCAAAAAAATGATTTAGTACAGAGGCATTATCGGGGAATTTTGCGATAATAATACAGATGTTGAGGCGATTTTTCCGGATGAAAAATGTGAAACAAATCACTCAGTACCCTGTCAGGATAGGCATTAGATTCTTCAAAATACAATACACCACCACCGGAACCACGGGTTAAATTATAGGTGTAAATACGTCCGTTTTTAAAAGATTTAAAATCTTTAGCAGCCGGTATTTCTTTAGCGATAGCTTCCTTGCTTATCAACATGCCGGGATTGA
The DNA here is from genome assembly GCA_026996605.1 of Flavobacteriales bacterium. Lineage (GTDB taxonomy): Bacteria > Bacteroidota > Bacteroidia > Flavobacteriales > Flavobacteriaceae > WGBX01. The sequence goes on along the minus strand of JALWLE010000063.1, from coordinate 57,625 downwards.
GCCATATATCAGCTTTGGGTAGTTGTAGTAGTACATTTTCAAAATTTAGAGTAATACTACCGTTATGGGTGTCGTTTTGCCAAAGGTATTGTCCACCGGCATCTTTAATGAGTTGTGCCGCATAACTACGTCCACCCGGCACAAACCACTTGTCGCCAAACACCCCTCCTTGAAACACCAAAGGTTTTTGAGTAATCGTATCTATTTGTTTTTTAATTTTTATGTAGCGAGCTTCAATTTGACTAAAAATACTATCAGCTAATTTTTCTTTATTAAATAGAATACCGAAAATTTTGAGCCATTCGGCTCTACCCAAAGGGTTTTGTTCCATCCAATCTGCATTGTAAAGTACCGGTATATTATTTTTGATAAATGTTTCATCACTATTTTGTCCGGAACCACTACTGAATTGCATTAATAAATCAGGATGTAACATCAATAGTTTTTCGGTATTGATTTGCCGCTCGTTGCCAAGCTCTTTAATTTGTCCGTTTTTTACCAATTTCCGAAATTCAGTATCGGAAATATAAGAGGTGTTTGGAAAACCAATTAACTTGGCTTTTAAACCCAAAATTTTTAGTGGGGTCAAATGTGTAGTTGAAGTTACGACAATATTTTTTAACGGGATATTGATGACTTGGTAAGATTTTAAACTATCCGGTAGTGATTTTTTAGTTTTTTTTAAAACATAATTGTAATCGGGAGCACCGGGGTAAGCACCTGTAATTTTAAGTATTTTGTATTCGCCGTAATTTTTGATTTGAATGTGTTGGGCGTATTTGAATATTGATGAAGTTTGTGTGTTTTTTTGTGGTTTACTTGATTGTTTACAAGCATTGATAAGTAAAAAGTTGAATAATAAAATCAGGTATAATAAGTTTTGCTTTTTTCCGGATGGTTTCATGAATTTATGGAATATTGTTTTGATTTTAGATTTCTTGTCATTATAAAGCAATTAATATTTCTCTCTCGCGAGCTTATTCGGGATTATAATGATTGTCATTTCGAACGCAGTGAGAAATCTCTTTATACAAGCGTAATAGATTTCTCATCATTCTACTAGTTACTTCTTAGGAAATTTCATCCGGTAATCAACATTAACTTTCCCTTTTGAAATATTTTCCAGTTTGCGTTTTAAAAGTCGTTTCTTAAAACTGCTCAAATGATCAGTAAACAAAATACCATCCAAATGATCATATTCGTGTTGAATAACCCGTGCAAGAATTCCGTCAATTTCTTCAATATGTTCTTTAAAATCACGATCGAGATATTTGATTTTTATCTTTTCTTGACGGATTACATCTTCATTTATTCCGGGAATACTCAGACAACCTTCGGTAAATGCCCATTCTTTACCTGTTTCTTCTAATATTTTAGCATTGATAAATACACGCTTGCCTTTTAATTGTTCTTTTTGCACCTCAGTCATGTCTTTGTAGAGTTCGGCAAAAGGTTCGGCATCTATGACAAACAGTCGGATAGACTTGCCAATTTGTGGAGCAGCCAGCCCCACACCACTGGATTCATACATGGCTTCAAACATTTCGTCTATCAATTTTTGAATATCTGGATAGTCCGGAGAAATATCTTTAGCTACCTTACGTAAGGTCGGATGTCCATATGCTAGAATGGGAAATTTCATATAATTAATTTTTTATGAGTCAGGAATTTGAAGGAAATTTAATTTTCTTTTTTAAAATTAGAATAACAAATATACAATGATTATAAATGAAATGAAAATTTTAGTTCATAAAATTCAAAGCAGAGGGTTCAATTCCAAATGCAACTTTTTGATTTATAAATTTAAAAATAAATCAATAATTTTTTCTCAAAGTTATATTTTTTCTGGCTCTATGTTGTTCTGTATGGGTAATAATAAATTAGGTTCAAGAATTATATAATCATGGCGATTATCTTTTTATATAATTTCACCCCTACGGAGTTTATTAAATAATCCTGACGACTGACGGGATAACATTATTATTCGAGATATTATATAGTACCCACTTAGATCGATACGGTCCCTTTTTTCTTTTGTATTCTTGTTTTGATACATTTGAAACTAAAAAAGCTACCCGTTACAAGGTAGCTTTTTTAGTTATTTTAAATTATTGATTTATACTTCAACTTCCGTCCAATCGTAGTCAATATTTTCAAGCATTTCGGCTGCTTCAATCAATAAAACACCGTTTTCAGTCACACTGTCTTTACCGATATATCCGGCACGACGAAGAAGGGTTAAGGTATTTTCAAAAGTTTCCATATCCATTTTAAGTAATTTCAAAGCTTTTTTCCAATTATCGGGCAAGATACGGACTTTGCGTTCTTTGACATACAAACTACCTACTTCTTTTAAGGCACGCAACACGTCAATCACGTGAGGCGTTACGGGATATTTGATATTGCCTGCAATACCGGTAGTGGCATGTTTGATTTTTTTACCGGCTTCGGTCAACATAATCATATCGTTAGGGAAAAAGTTAAGGATACCACGTGCATCTAATTTTTCCAAAAGTTGAATGACTTCGTCTTGGTCATAATCTTTAAGATAAGTCATCAGATCACTTAGGTACATGCCGGTGGTGTAGGGGAGTGGTTGCATGACTTCCAAACCGTATTTGGTCAAGTTAGGTGTTTTGTTATTATAAGCCAAGCGGGCAAAGAAACGGCCGGTAGGGGTTGGAGCGGTTTCTATAGTTTTGGCTTTTTTGGCTTTTTCAACCCAACGTCCATCCGGTGCAAAGAAGACATGTCGTCCTATGGTAATAGCTTTAACGGCTTCTGCAGAAATTTCACGCGGACTGTCTTTAAGTATATCATAAACTTTTTGTCCGTCATCAGTCAAGACATAATACATTTTGTCGTCTTTAACTTCAGTTGCAATTAGCTGAAAACCGTGTAAACCGAACAAAGCTGCATCAAAATCATAAACCTTGTTAAACCATTCTTCAGCAGTTTTGGATTGTTCTAATTCCGATACATATTTTTGTTTGATTTTTGGCAATTCTTTAAGCCGCCTACCCCATTTTTCTTTTAAAGTTTGGGCTTCTTTAAACTTTTTGTCGATAAATTCGGATTTGATATTGTCTTTTGTTGCTAAAAATTCCGGATTCTTGACAGTTTCGTCATTGATTTCTTTAATGGTTGCCAATACGCCGAACTCTACTTCATCAATATCGATACTCATGGGTTCGTCATAAAAGCCGTGAAAATATAAATCACCGGCACGTAACAAATGTTCACCTGCCGGCAGAATATTGTTGTCGGCATCAATGACAGCTTGCGCTATCAAATCTTGTTTAAGCTGTTCATCATCAATATCACCACCGGCAACTAATTGAAATAAGGCTTCAAAATATTCTTGGGTGATGGGTTTGAAAAATGCTCCTTTGAGCAATGCCGCTCTAATTTGTTGCCCCACGCCACTTAAATTGTAATAATGTCCTTCGGGTGCAGAAAATGATAGCAAACGCAATGCTTCGCTTTCCATGATTTGGAATTTGTCGGCGTCTAACAATTCGCGTTTAGGTGCCGGTCCGACCAAAGTTTTTTTCAAAAATTCTTGAAGTGGTTTGTTGATATAAAAATAAGGTTCCACTTCTTCATAGACTTCCAGTACTTTTTTGCCGAATTCGCTCAACATCCCATTGACGACCATACCGCGTTTTTCCAGTTTAGGACGGATGATGTCATTGACTTTGTCCTTAGACATTTCGGCAGTATAGAGCATATTAATAATACGACTGCCTACAAATTTGAAATCATTATCATATTGACTGATGTCAGGCATGGTACCATTGAGTTGTGCCATGCGATAAGCTTCCATAAGCATCATGCCGGGATAGGTCAAATGGAACCGGTCGGCATCTTCGCGGAGCAATCCCATTTGTTCCAATTGTACATAATATAAAAAATCTTGGTCGTCTTCTAAGACTTCCAAGGCATCTATACTGTTAAGTTTTCTGTCGAATATTGCTTCGAGAATATTCAAATGCTTTTTTGTTAAAATCATAGTCTTTTGTTTTTGTTTTCAACTAGCAATCTATCAAAATTGTTTCCAAATCAACTTTTTTGACAAGATAACAAAAACAAGTGACAATTTGGCATTTTTTTTAAAAAACTTTGAATTTTATTCTGATAATATTTACAAACTATCTTTCGGTTGTTGTCGTAAATTAAAATCTGTTTCTTTGATTTTTTGAAGCATTTTGTTGTTTTTTAGATTTTTTAGATTGATAAGAACGACCGGAGATAAATCTTTGATTGGATTATAAAGCGTACTTTGATTAAGTGTTTCCGGTTTGACTACCGGATAAATTTGATTGGCTTGATCAAATATCCAAAAAAACAGACTCATAACAATCACTTTGATAGCTACAGAAAGTGCGCCGCCGGCTATTTTATTAACAAAGCCGAGCGCAATGGCAGACAAAATCTTATCTAATATTTTTCCAATCAGATACAACAAGCCGAAAACAATAATAAAAGTTAAAATGTAAGCTATAATTTTAAGTTGTGCCGGATCTTTATCAAGATAAGTTCCTAATTTATCAATTGTAAGATAGGAAAAATGAATAGCGGCATATAGTCCGACAATGATTGAAATGAAAGAAAACAGCATATAAACCAGTCCTTTTTTAAAGCCGGAATAAAATGCCCAAACCAAGATAATACTGATAATTATATCAAAATAATTCATAAGATACCTTTAAGTCGTTATTTTTTATAAACAAATCGATATGTTTTTTAACATAAAAGCGTTACTTTTGTTGGCAATATACAAAATTTTACATAATGAAATATTTAAAGTTCGCAGCAATTCTTAGTTTGATTGTTCTTATAAATGCTTGCAAGCATTCTGCAAAAAAAGCAGATGGTAAATCCGGCGAAACCAAATTGGAGCAAAAGGTTTTTTACGATAAAGAGAAGAAACATTTTAAATCGGTTAAACAATTGACTTTTGGTGGTGATAATGCTGAGGCATACTGGAGTTTTGATGATAAAAAACTGGTGTTTCAGGCGCGTAATCCACGTTGGAATATACCTTGTGACCAAATTTTTGTAATGAATGCCGAACAGCCGCTGGATAGTACAACGATACCAAAAATGGTAAGCACAGGTTTGGGCAGAACAACTTGTAGTTATTTTTTACCGGGTGACAGTTTAATTATTTACTCATCAACCCATTTAGGAGGTAAAGAATGTCCGCCTGAACCTAAAAAAAATAAGGGTAAATATGTTTGGCCTATATATGACACCTATGATATTTTTGTGGCTGATTTGAATGGAAATATTGTAAAGCAATTAACTGATACGCCCGGTTATGATGCTGAGCCAACAGTATCACCTGATGGCAAAAAAATAGTATTTACTTCAACTCGCAGTGGAGATTTAGAACTATATACCATGAATATTGATGGAACCGATATTAAGCAAATTACCAACCAGTTAGGTTATGACGGAGGGGCGTTCTTTTCACCGGATAGTAAAAAAATAGTATTTCGTTCATCACGTCCAAAAACACCTGAAGAAATTAAAAAATATAAAGATTTGTTAGCACAGGGATTGGTAGAGCCGACCAATATGGAAATCTATGTATGTGATGCCGACGGTAGTAATTTGCATCAAGTAACCCATCTCGGCGGGGCAAATTGGGCACCGTTTTTCCATCCTAGTGGCAACAAAATTATTTTTTCGTCAAATCATAAAACTAAATCCATACCATTTAATTTATATATGATAAATCTGGACGGGACCGGTTTGGAACAAATCACTTTTGACCCTATTTTTGATGCATTCCCAATGTTTTCTTATGATGGCAAAAAATTGGTTTTCGGTTCCAATAGAAACAACCGCGGCACACATGATACAAACTTGTTTGTAGCCGAATGGAAAGATTAGTCTTGTTAGAGTTAATAATTAATGTGAATATATTATTAACAACACAAACAAACACAACTTAAACCGAATCGAAAGATTCGGTTTTTTTGTTTAAAAAGTTATTATCAATTAATTGTTAATAACTTTATGTATTAAAAAAAAGTTAAGAAAGTGTTTTTTTATAAATTAGCCAACGAAAAATCAAAAAACTAAACTATGAAGAAAAAACTTAACTTTTTAATTGTGTTTCTGTTGTTTGCAATAACAGGATTCTCTCAAGTTACGACTTCTACACTCAAAGGATTGGTCAAAGATAAGGACGGACCTTTAATGGGTGCCGAAGTCTTGGTTATTCATGAACCTACGGGCACTAAAAACGGTACGGTAACACAAGAAAACGGTCGTTTTATTTTGCCGAACTTGCGTATTGGCGGACCATATACAGTCGTGATTAAATATGTAGGTTATCAGCCTGTAGAGTTGCATAATATTTATCTTAAATTAGGACAAACCGAAAAAATTGAAGTCTTTTTACAAGAAAGTAAAAATGCTTTAAAAGAAGTGGTTATCAATGTTAAAGACAATGGAAAAATTGCTGCTAAAGATAAAAACGGTCCGGTAACCAGTATCGGTCATAAAGAATTGGAAACTTTGCCGACTATTTCCCGTTCGGCTGAAGATTTTTATCGCTTAGAACCTTCTGCCAGTGGCAACTCATTTGGCGGACGTAATGACCAATACAACAATTTTTCATTAAACGGTACCATTTTTAACAACCCCTTTGGTTTAGATGCAGCGACTCCCGGTGGACAGTCCAATGCACAACCGATTTCGTTAGATGCCATTGACCAAATTCAAGTATCAACAGCGCCTTATGATGTGACACAATCCGGATTTACCGGTGCAGCAGTTAATGCCGTTACCAAAAGTGGTACCAATACCTTTCATGGAACGGCTTTTGGGTATTATCGTAACCAAGATATGACCGGAGCAGTTAATTTAGGCAACACCACTTTAACTCCCGATTTAAAACAACTGCAAGGTGGTTTTAGTGTCGGCGGACCTATTATCAAAAACAAATTGTTCTTTTTTGTCAATGCCGAAGTAGATGACCGTACCGATTTGGGGTCTTTTTATATTGCTAAAGCACCCGGTCGTACAGGTGACAATGTATCACGAGTTGAAAAATCTGATTTAGACGAAGTCTCCGCCTTGTTAAAAAGTGTTGGATATGAAACAGGTCCTTACGAAGGCTATCTGCACGATACTTATTCGCATAAAGGTATTGCCAAATTGGATTGGAATGCTACGGACAATTTGCGCGTATCATTTATTTACAACCGCTTAAATGCTTACCGTGATTTGAATGCGCACCCCGAAGCCATTATGCACCGCGGACCAGACAAAACCGTTATGCAGTTTTATAATTCAGGTTATCGTATCAATAACAATATTGACTCTTATTTGACAGAAGTCAATTGGAATTCTAAAGACGGTAAAATGTCTAACAAATTTCAAGCCGGTTATACCCATTTTGATGATTATCGTACACCGAAATCGACACCGGCACCGGTAATTAATATTTTTAAAGATGGATCTCCTTATATTATTGCTGGTCATGAGCCGTTTTCAATTCATAACCAACTTGACCAAAAAGTTTATCAAGCTTCGGATATTTTTAACTATAACCTGAATAACCATACCTTTACACTCGGATTTAATTTTGAAAAATTTAGTTTTGTCAATTCCTTTAACTTATTCGGTTATGGTTTCGATGTGTTTGGTGGTTATACCATGCAAGAGTTTAGAGATGCAATTGCCGATGGGACTATTGCGCAAAAAATAGCTGATGCCAAAGCGGCTGATGCTGCCGGTAATTGGAATATTACCAAATTAGACGTGGGACAACTCGGTGGATTTATACAAGATGAAATTCAAGTCAATGATTATTTTAAATTTGCCGTTGGTTTACGTGTTGATAAACCTATGTATTTTAATACCGAAAAATATATTGAAGAAAAAATAGCCGAAGCAGGTAGTGATTATATTATGGAAGATTTGACTTGGTATGACGAAAACGGTAAGCCTTTACATTACAGCGCTAAAAACTTACCTTCACAAAAATTGTTATGGTCACCGCGTTTTTCATTTAACTGGGATGTCAGTAAAGACAAATCTGCCATTATTCGCGGTGGAACGGGGATTTTTACCGGACGTTTACCTTTTGTATGGATAGGTAATCATGTGGCAAATCTAGGACGTTGGTATATGACACCCGTATCACCGGATTTCAAATTTCCACAAGTATGGCGTACCAGTATCGGTGTGGATAACAAATTTAAGAAAGGTTGGTCTACCAGTTTTGATATAGCTTATACCAAAGACATCAACGCTATGATGGTGCGTGATTACGGTTTAAAACCACCTACAAGCACTTTAAATAGCAGTATCGACCAACGTGAAGTTTATACATACAATGATTATGTAACCATGCAAGACGGTGGCTTTGCCGGTATTCCTGCACATTTATATACCTTTACCAATACTGATTTAGGTGAGTCATTTAATTTTACCGCCAAAGTCAATAAAAATTTCGGTAAAGGTTTGCGAACCAGTTTGGCTTATAACTTTAATATTTCTAATGATGCCAATTCCATTGAAGCGGAAATTACCGGCGATGCCTTTATGCGTAATCCGGCTTTGGGTAATGTCAATAAAGAACGTTTGGCGCCTTCACTTTATGGTGACAAGCATCGTTTTGTGGGCTTTACCAGCAAAGAATGGAAGTATGGTCGTGACAAACAATGGAGCACCACACTTGCTGCCGTTTACGAGTGGGCACAAGGTGGTCGTTTCTCTTACACTTATGCCGGTGATATCAATGGGGACGGTTCTAATCTGAACGATTTGATTTATATACCTAAACAAGATGAATTAGATGAGATGTATTTCAGCGGGACGCCTGCTGAACAACAGCTGCAAAAAGATGCTTTTGAAGCCTATATCAACCAAGATGACTATTTGAGTACGCACCGCGGACAATATATGGAGCGTTATGCTATTTTAAGTCCTTGGAGAAGTAAAATCGATTTGAAATTAACCCAATCGTATCATCTAAAAGGCGCACAAAGAATTCAATTCAATTTAAACATCTTAAACCTCGGCAACTTGTTGAGAAGTGATTGGGGTGTGGTCAAATTACCTACCAATAAACAACCCATTGGTGTCAGTTTCTCCGATGTTGATGGTGATGGCAATGATGATCCGGTTTATACTTTTGATACCAGCTTAAAACAAACCTTCTACAACGATTACAGTTTACGTTCGCGTTGGCAAGTACAAGCCGGTTTGCGGTATATTTTTTAGAAAATAAATCAATCTTTTTAATGCTAAAGAAGCTGCCTTTTAGGTAGCTTCTTTTTTTGGCATATTTATTGAATTGCCCTAATTAAAAAATATATATCTTTGCAAAACTATGATGGTAGAAATCTTTAAATCTAAAATTCATCGTGTAAAAGTCACCGGAGCCGAGTTGGACTATATCGGTAGTATTACCATTGATGCCGACTTGGTCGATGCCGCCAATATGATAGAAGGCGAAAAAGTGCAGATTGTCAATGTGAACAATGGTGAGCGTATTGAAACTTACATCATTAAGGGGAAACGAGGTAGCGGTGAGATCACTTTAAACGGTCCGGCAGCGCGTAAAGTGCAAAAAGGCGATGTTATCATTATTATTACTTACACTTGGATGGAAATGGCAGAAGCAAAGAATTTTAAACCTACCATTATTTTTCCTGATACCGAAACCAATTTGTTAAAATAAATTGAAGAAGGCACTTAAGATCATATTACCCATTTTGATAGGTGCCGCTATTTTATATTATTATCTATCGGGCTTTACCGATCAACAACTACTTGAGATTTGGAACAGCATCAAACATGCCGACTACAAATGGTTGGTTTTGTCATTGATTTTAGGTTTGATGAGTCATATTATAAGAGCTTATCGGTGGAATTATCTTTTAGAAACTTTGAATTATCACCCGCGTAAAACCAATTTGGTATTGACCGTAGGCTTATCCTATTTGTTAAATTTAGTGGTGCCGCGTGCCGGTGAAATCGGTAGAGCGGCAACTTTGGCAAAATATGAAAAAAACATTCGTTTTGATAAAGCTTTCGGGACGATTGTTGCAGAGCGTATTGCTGATTTGTTTTTTTTAGCTTTATTTATGCTTACTGCACTATTCTTGCAGTTTGATTTAATCTATGAACTTTTATATCCCAAATTACCTAAAAGTCCGGTTTTATTAACGATAGAAATACTAGGGCTTATCTTGTTGCTTATTGGCTTTTTAAAATGGGCACAACGTACCAAGAATCTCTTAATTCTTAAAATCAAGAATTTTATCAATGGTTTATTGCAAGGTATGAATAGTATTTTAGCCATGCCGCATAAATGGTGGTTTATCTTGCAAACCGTCATTATTTGGTTTTTATATCTTGTAATGTTTTGGGTGGTTCTTTGGGCGTTCCCTGAAACTGAAAATTTAGGTATTGAAGCTGTTTTAGTAGCCTTTGTTGCCGGCAGCATTGCTATGGTAATTTCCAATGGCGGATTTGGCGTTTATCCGGTATTTGTTGCGGAAGCTTTATTATTATATGGTATTTCTAATGAAATAGGTACGGCTTTCGGTTTATTAATGTGGACGGCACAAACCTTATTGGTTATTCTTTTTGGGTTGATATGTATGGTATTATTACCTATTTACAACAAAAAGTCTGTTTATATCAAATGAAACCAGCATTTTAATAAACGAAATAACTATTTTAATAAATCTTTATTGTATAAGCTTGATTTGGTAGATAGTTTTGTAAGTATATTATTTAAAACTTTAATATTATGAAAACAAAACTATTTTTTGTGTTGAGCTTTATTTTTTTCTATGCACAAATGGTTGGGCAATCATATCCTATTGTAGATAGAATTGTTTATTTTGACCAATTTGTTCAAAGTTTACAAAGCAGACAGTTAAATGCTACTGTTCGATTGGATAGTATCAGAAATAATAATTATGATGCTGTCAATAGTGTTTATACCTTAAATTCGTTGCAGATATTTACATTTGATAGCAATAATTTGAATACGGAAGATTCTTATAATACATGGGATGTTAACAATAATGCGCTTATGCAACAAGGTAAGACGGAATATACTTATAATAGCTCGGGAGCAATTGTAGATATGACATATTACTATTTTGATTTAAACCAAAATGCCATTGTGCCAAGTCAAAAATCTTTATATACTTATAATGCTTCCGGACAACTGATTGAAATGATAACTCAACAGTATGATATTTCAAGTTCTCAATTTGTCAATCAACAAAAGGAAGTATATACATATACACAAACTACAGACCCTAAACCAACTTTGGTACTAATTTATCAATGGGATACAGCTAATACTTCTTGGGTAGATTTTCAACGTGGTACAATTGTTTATAATAGCAATTTTCAGTTTACGGATATTGTACTGGAAAACAAAGACAACTCAAATAATATTTGGATCAATAGCCAACATTTTTCCAGAAGTTATGATGCTAATTTTCGATTAACTGAATACATTATTCAACAATGGCTAAGTAATGCTTGGGTTAACTATAGTAAAAAGGCAGTTTCATATACGCCTATGGGTAGTTATGAAGAGATTATTGTAGAAAACTTTTCTTGGGATACCCCAAACAGTTCATGGTTAATTAATGGAAAACATATTAAACATATTGATACTAATAATAATATTTTACAAGTTGAATATTTTTACTGGGATAGTGCCGTTAGCCAATTAATTGGTTCTACAAAAATAATATATACTTATAATGCCAATGATATAGAAGCCGCTTATTTTTCTTGGGATAGTCAAACCCAAGATTGGACAACTGATAATTTGCAAAAAGATATTTATTCTTATGACATGACTATAGCCAAAAATGATTTGATTTTACCTTATATTTATAGTGGAAATACCTCATTGACCAATAGTTTATTTACTACCGGCATACCTAGTTTTGATCAATTGAATCATAAATTGCTAACCAAAGAATCATTTTATAGAGCAACGGTTTCAGACCCTTGGACACCCACCTTTAAACAAACTTATTTGTATACCGATACAGCAGCCGGTATTGATGACAGTCGTCAAATTACAGCCAAAGTTTATCCCAATCCGTTTAGTGATAAAATCCGTTTTGAGGTGGCGTTAGACACTTATTTCCTTAATATATTTGATTTAAATGGTAGATTGCTTTATGCATCTGACATAAACACTAATGAGTTCGTAAACCTGTCATTCTTAAATAAAGGCGTGTATATCTACAAAATTCAAACGGAAGAAGGGTTCGCATCCGGACAAATTATTAAAAAATAAGTTTACTGTTTGTGTTGTTTTTTGTGTTTGTTCTTTTGTTTTAATTAGTGCTTACTTGAAAACCGGATTTAATTGTTAAAATCCGGTTTTTAGTTTTTTACAGCAGGATATTTTTGTAAATTTGATACCTGTAAATAAATAGAATCAATAATGAAATATACTTATAAAAAGACCGATATTTCTTACCGTAAACGCGGGAAAGGTCCGGTTGTGATTTTAGTTCACGGATTCTTAGAAAATCAAAAAATGTGGGATGATGTGGTTCAAACGCTAAAAGAAACGCATCAGGTTTATACAATAGATTTACTGGGGCATGGTGAGAGTGACGGCATATGTGACATACACACTATGGAACAACAAGCCATGCTTATAAATGATTTGATGCAACGTGAAAAAATCATAAAAGCGACACTTATCGGGCATAGTATGGGGGGGTATGTTAGTTTGGCATTTGCCGAATTGTTTCCCGAAAAGTTGACCGGTTTGGGGTTGCTTAATTCGCATCCGTTTGATGATAATATTGAAAAACAAGATGCGCGTGAACGTGCTATAAAAACCGTAAAACGACATTATGAAGCTTATGTCAAAGCAGCCATTCCCAGTTTTTTTGCACCGGATAATCGCGAAAAATATCGAAGCGAGATAGACAAATTAGTGCAAGAAGCATTGAAAATGACCCCTGAAAATATTATAGCGGCTCTAAAAGGCATGAAACTGCGTAAGGACCGTTCCGATTTGTTTTGTAAAAGACAGTACTTTCCAAAGTTATGGATTACCGGTAAAAAAGACCCGTTAATTGATTTGGAAAAAATAAGAGATTTGGCAGCATACTGTAAAGGTACCGATTATATAGAGCTTGGCGAAGGACATATGTCATATGTAGAAAACAAAGCGGATATACCGGCAGTCATCAAAAGATTCCTGCAACGTAATGATTTATAAACAACAAGATTATTAATTTTAATTTTAAGATTCTCGTATTTTTTTCAAAACTTGAATACGGTTCTTGACATCCAATTTCAGATAGATATTTTTGATGTGACTTTTGACCGTATTTTTAGAGATGAACATTTTTTCGGCAATTTGGTCATTGGTATAACCTTCGGCAATGAGTTTTAAAACGTCAACTTCTCGTTTGGTTAAGTCCATTTCTTTGAGTTTGGCATCAATGTCAATATCGGAATGTCCTTTATGTTGCACCTTTTGCTCTAAATCTTTAATTTTTAACATATAGTTTTGTATTTCCGAATTTTTTTGTTCTAATTCCAAATCTTTGTTTTTACGCCGTAAGCTGAAAAATAAATATAAAAAAGAAAGCATAAGCAAACTAAAAATAGCAATACCAATCATCAGCCAAAAATTACGGGTAGATGCCGATTTTTCTTGTTCTTTTTCGTAAGCTAATTGTTTGATTCTTTCGTCTTTTTCCTTGGTTTCATACAGAATTTGATTACTGATAATACTGTTTTTGGCACTTACATTGATGATGCTATCATGGTATTTTTTTGCCATTATGTGAGCTGATAAAGCATTTTTATAGTCCTTTAATGTCGTAAAGTATTGTACCAATGCATCATAACCGAGCGAGATATTCTCTTTTGATTTGATTGATTTGGCAATTTGCAATCCTTTATCAATATCTTGTTTTGCCGGTTTTAATTTTCTAAAAGCTAATTTTGATAAGCCACGGTTGATATAGGAATTAGCGACATAACGTTTGATGTTTTGTTTCTCTAATATTGGAATAGCCAAGTCATAATAATAAACAGCTTGGACAAAATCCCCCTTATTTTTGTAAAGATACCCTAAAAGATTATATTCAATGCCGGGTTCTTTCGAACTATATATGGTTTTGGCGATGTCAAGTGATTTTTTTAAATAATATTCTGCACTATCATATTGTTTGGTGTAAATATATGCTTCACCGATATTAGCAAAATTGTATTCTTGTCCTTTGAGATTTTTATTTTTCAGTTCAATATCTAAAGATTTTTTAAAATAATAGAGCGCTTTTTTGTATTCTTCCGTATTGACAAATACATTGCCTATACCATTTAAAATATGAGCCATTTGTGATTCATTACGACTTTTTTTAGCTAAATCAAGTCCTTGCATATAATATTTGTAGGCGGTTTTTTCGTCATTGAGTTTTCTCAAAGATGCCCCCAAATTGTTTAATACAATCATTTTCAACATGGTATCTTTACTCTTTTCTAAAAAACCTAAAGCTCGTTTATAATATTCCACTGATTTTAAAAAACGATTGTTGCGTCTGGACATATAACCTTTGGCATTGTATGCCTTGGCAATACCGGTGATATCATATATTTTTTCTGCTGTTTCAAGAGCTTTTTCAACAAAATCGGGACGAGAATAACCGGAAATTTTATTCAATTGAATCAATGTATCTACTTTTTGAGAAGAATCGGGCGTTGTGAGTATCTTGGTGTAAATACTGTCCAAATCTTTATATTGGCTATTTGCAAAATAAAAACCTAAAATGAATAAAATAAAAAAGTATTTTTTTTGTTGAATCATTGGGGTTATGTTATTTGTTCAAAGTTAAAAAAAATTATCAATCGTACAATAATATGTACTATCTTTATAAAACTTTTGTGATACTGATATGAATACGGATTTATTAAAAAAAGAAGTTTATTACAAAGCAAGCCGCTCAAGTAAGCCCGGCGGACAGCATGTAAACAAAGTATCGAGTAGCGTACGACTTTTCTTTGATTTGCCACAATCTAAAGCTTTAAATCCGTATGAGAAAGATGTGCTGCTTGACAAATTGCAAAACCGGTTGACTAAAGACGGTATTCTGATGATTAAGGTAGAAGTATCTCGTAGCCAGCATTTTAATAAAAAAGCGGCTTGGGAACAATTGTTATTATTGCTAGAAAAATCACTGAAAAGACCTAAAAAACGCCTTAAAACCAAACCTAAAAAATCTGCGATTTTAAAGCGTTTGCAAAGCAAAAAACATCATAGCCTGAAAAAACAAAACCGGCGGAAAGATTTTTTATAATGATTTTGATTTTTCTTGAATCACAATTTTACTAATATTTTCATTCGCACATTTGTGACTATTTATTCTTCTTAAAGAGCTTTATAAGACAGATTTACTCTAAATAGATTGAAAAAACCAAAGAACAAAAGAAAATAAAGCAATAAACTATTCCAATTAGGAAGAATTGCATTTAAATATCTTTTTGAAAAAAAGATAGTTTTAGTTTAATTATATCCAATTTGTTGCAGATTAATAATTTGACTATTTACGTGACGTCCAAAAATGGAAAAATACATGGAAAATTATAAAATATGTATTTAAGATTTCCTATAGAAAATTCCTCAATTCCTCAAATTAAATGCAGAAATTTTATCTGAATTTGTTAGTATAAATCAATGAACGAAATATTCTATAATAGAAATAAAATCCTCAATTCATCAGTTTCTCAAAAGCTTATCACATTAACTCCTCAATAATATCTTCAACGGTTACGCCTTCTGCTTCACCTTTGTAATTAAGTAGGATACGATGTCGTAAAATGCCTTTGGCTACAGCTTGCACGTCTTCAATATCGGGAGATAATTTACCGTTAATCAAGGCATTGGCTTTAGCGGCTAAAATCAAGTTTTGTGAAGCACGCGGACCGGCGCCCCAATCCAAGTATTTTTTAACCAATTCGGATGCGGCATCTGTTTTGGGACGGGTTTTGCCGACTAATCGTACGGCATATTCAATCACATTGTCAGCTACCGGTACTTTTTTGACCAATTCTTGATAAGCCAGTATTTGAGCTTTATCAATGACCGGATTCACTTGTACATCACGCGTTATGGTTGTACTTTTGACCACTTCGACTTCTTCATCAAAATCGGGGTAATCGAGTTTGAGTGCAAACATAAACCGGTCGAGTTGGGCTTCGGGTAGGGGATAGGTACCTTCTTGTTCTATGGGGTTTTGGGTTGCCAATACAAAAAAGGGCTTGTCCAATTCAAAGTTTTTATTGGCAATACTCACTTGTTTTTCCTGCATGGCTTCAAGCAAAGCAGCTTGTGTTTTGGGTGGTGTCCGGTTGATTTCGTCTGCCAACAGAATATTGGTAAATACAGGACCTTTGATAAATTTAAAATGCCGGCTTTCGTCCAAAATTTCCGTTCCGAGTATATCGGATGGCATCAAGTCGGGGGTAAATTGTACGCGTTTAAAATCTAAGCCCAAGCTTTGGGCAATGGTATGTACCATTAAAGTTTTTGCCAAGCCCGGTACCCCGATCAGTAAGGCGTGACTGTCACCGAGTATCGATAAAATTATCTCGTGTATCACCGGTTTTTGACCGATGATAATTTTACCGACTTCTTGTTTTAAACGCTCGATATTTTGCTGTAATTCTTTGGCTAATGCAACGTCAGACATAAATTATTTTTTTATCCAATGACTATCAAATTGACATTTTTGAAATTCAGGATTGATTTTGATATAATTATTTTTGATTTTCTCATTCATCCATTTAACCAAGATTTTTTGCTTTTTTTCTTCAAGTGCCATTTCCTTGATTTTAGGATAATCTTTGACGAAATCCATTTTATGAGTGGGAATCCGTTTGCTGACCATAATAATTTTATACAACTCGTGTCCGGTGCGGTCTTTTTCGGTTAAAACTTCCGAAATTCCCCCTGCTTTCATGTCTTGTACGATTTGGTGAAGATTAGGATCTAACATGGTCAAGTCGAGCATGGAATCGCCTGTGTTCGGGTTGATAATTTTACCTCCGGTTTTTTTGGTTTCTTTGTCATCGGAAAATTCACGGGCTGCTTTTTCAAAAGTTATTTCCTTGTCTAAAATACGTTTTCTGATAGTATCCAATTGTTTTTGAGCGGCTCTTTTGTTTAAGAAACTGATCTCTGGCACCATTAAGATGTGTCTTACTATGCGTTCTTGACCGTTGATTTCTTCTACAGTCAGGATATGCCAACCGAATTCCGTTTTAAATGGCTCGGAAACCTGTCCTTTTTCCAAGCTGAACGCGGCATCTTTAAATTCTTGAACAAACGCCGATTTACGGGTAATCACATATTTACCACCGTTAGCCCGTGAGCCGGGATCTTCCGAATACAATACGGCTTGCGCTCTAAAACTGGCGCCGTCTTCAACTTTTTTCTTAATTTCTTTGAGTTTATCAATCACTTTTTGCTCGGCGTCTTTATCGGGTTTGGGTTTAATCACGAGCTGTAACAACTCTACTTGCGTACCGATTTCGGGGATTTTATCTTTAGGAATGGCATCAAAA
Source organism: Flavobacteriales bacterium (assembly GCA_026996605.1). Lineage (GTDB taxonomy): Bacteria > Bacteroidota > Bacteroidia > Flavobacteriales > Flavobacteriaceae > WGBX01. The sequence continues at coordinate 40,024 of JALWLE010000063.1, read as the reverse complement.
AAAGTTTTAACTTCTTCGGGACTGACATCGACATCTTTGATGATTTTTTGTCGCATTTGTTCACTCAACTTTTTGTTTCTATCGAGTTTTTTTAGTTCGGCTTGCAGTTCCGATAGCGTGTTTTTGTTATAAAATTCCAAAACTTTTTCCAAGCTGCCCCCCATTTGGGTTTTCATATACTCGATTTGTTGATTGACCATACTTTCGACTTCTTTGTCGCTGACTTTGATCAAGGTATCTTTTTTGGCTTCGAGCAGTAATAATTTGTTTTGCAGCAGCCGTTCCAAAATTTTACAATCATCGAGATTTTTAGTATCGATACCTTGTTGTTTGAGTTGGATTTTCAGTTGTCCTATTTCAGAATTTAAGACGATTTGATCACCGACAACAGCAGCAATACCATCGACTTTGATACGTTTTTCCTGCGCAAAAGCTGTGATCGTATAAATTGATAAAATAGTAAAAATCAAGGTTTTAAATCTATTCATTGGAATGTTTTGTTTTAAAAATTTTAAATATTTTTTTATTGATAGCTTCTTGTTTGATGTTATTTTCCATACGTGACAAAGCTTCTTGTTTGCGTTTGCTCAATATAAGTTGCTTTAAATCATTTTTAACCATGGACAATGGCATTTCTTGATTTTGCAGCACTAAATCTTTAACAAACACCAAATATAAACTTAAAGTATCTGATAACACAATTTTTTTGCTTTTTTTTAAGATATATTTGTCATTCATACGTTTAAATGCCTGTAACTCTTTTTTAAAGTCCGGAAGCAAATACCATGTATCAGCCGTTAAATTATATTTTGAAAAACTATTGGTGTTTTTAATCAAACTGTCATAATATTCGGGTTTTTCGGAAAAAAGCCATTTTTTGAATTTAGAAATTTTAGGATGATTTTTTTGAACGACTAAATATTTTGGTTTGATGACCGCATATTGACTCTTAAAATATTGCCGGTATCTTTGATAATAAACTTGCAAAGTGTCTTCTGTGACTACCGTGTCAATATATTTTTGCAGCAGGCGGTCTTTATAAGTGCCGATTAGCAGATCACGTCGGTATTGTTCAACCAAGTGGTTGATTTTTAAAGTATCGACATTGCGTTCGGCTTGTTTGAGCAACAAAGTCCGGTAAGCCCAATCTTCAATATATTGGTGTATGGCATTAAGACTATCTTCCGGCGATTTTTCACGGTAAACCGCCGGATTAATGTCTTCAAAATAGAGATAGGTATCGTAAATTTTAGCCACCGGCGTTTTATCAACCGTTTTTTGAAAATATTGACAGCCGGTAAACAGCAAAATTACTGAAAGCCAAATTCTACTTTTTATATTTTTTGCGTAATTGCTGCCAAACACTTTCATTTATTTCAACCGGATATTTCTTTTTAAGGGCGTTAAGCCATTGTTCTTCTAAATAATTTTGATAATCGTTGGTGACTTTGCCTTTAACAGCTTTTAAATCGGGGATTTCTTCGGGCTTGATTTGTTTCAGGTAAAGCACCACATATTGTTTGCCGTCTTTGTAAATTTCGGTTTTACCGGTTTTTAAAGAATGTTTTTGAATGATTTTATCACCGGCAACATAGTCTTTTTCTTTGACTAATATTTTATGTGCTTTGTATTTTTTAATGATGTCTTCTTTACCTTTCCCTTTTTCTAAATCTTTAGCTATTTTTTTAGCCGTTTTTTTATCATTGGTTTGCACCATTATGACATCATAACGTTTAGGTAATTTGTATTGAAACTTATGTGCTTTATAGAATTGTTCTAAACCCAATGTATCTTTGATGGATTTATCCCAAACCATATCCGATTTGATACGGAACAACATCAAACCGTTCTTATATTCTTGCATGGTTTGTGCAAAATCCGGATAGATTTGTTCAAGATGATTGTTGTAGTAAGCGAATAATTGGTCTTTTTTAAACCGGTTAAAAAATTTCTTAATGATTTGCTCCTTTTGCTCAAATGTAGCAGGATTATGTCCTTGACGTTGGTATAAATATTGGTAAAAATCTTTGTAGGTTACTTTTTTATCATTGTTGATGACAAACAAGGTTTGATCAGCACTTTTATCTTGCGGTATTTGCCATTTGTTGATAAAAAAGTCTTTGGTAATATGATTTTTAACCACATCCAAATTACCGGTCATTTTTATGGGAAATTGTTTTTCAATTCGTTTTAACAATTTTTCTTTGCCCATTTTGGAACGTTCATCGCGCATGACTTTTTGTTTGAGCATGGCTTTAATTTGTTCAAAAGCCGGTACCGGATATTTTTTGAGCAATTTGACAATATGCCAACCGTAACGGGTTTGAAAGGGTTTGGAAAAGTCACCCGGATTTTTCAAAGCAAAAGCGGCTTTTTCAAATGGTGGAATCATAGAACGGATACCGAATTTGCGCAATCTGCCACCACGTCTGGCACTGTTTTTATCATCTGAAAATTTACGAGCTAGATTTTCGAACGTATCTTGTTTGTTTTTTAATTTTTCATAGATATTAAAGATGCGGGTTTTGGCATCGCCTTCCTTATCTTTTTTGTTGTTCATGGTCACGATATGTGCCACTTCTATTTCGCCTTTGGCGGGACGTTTGTCTAATACTTTGACGATATGATAGCCGAAACGGGTACGGAAAGGTTTCGAAATTTTTCCAACCGGTGTATTGTAAGCAGCGGTTTCAAAAGGATAAACGGTATGAAAGACGTTGATATAATCCAAATCGCCTTTATTATCTTTAGCGCTGGGGTCTTGCGAATTTTGTTGTGCTAATTTACTGAAATCTTCACCTGCTTGGGCTTTTTTATAGATTGCCATAATTTTTTTGTAGGCTCTCAAAGTATCTTGCGGGGCAGCATCGGCACCTACTTGTACCAAAATATGTGCCACATGCACATCGGTTTTCATCCGCTCATAAGCTTCCTTGACTAATTTGTCTATAATGTCGTTGTCGGCTAAATATTTTTTAGCTAAATCCTTACGATAAGATTTGAGCTCTCGCTGTAATTGCGGAATGGTATCGTATTTTTTTTGATAGGCATCTTCTAATTCCAGCTTGTAACGGGTGAAAAGTTGCATATAATTGTCAATATCTTTTTGCGCCGGGTCTTGTACCAAATCCAAATTTTTGGTGTACATCGTTTCAAACTCTTTAAGGCTTACCGGTTTGCCGTTGATTTTCATCAATTCCGGTGATTGTTGCCCACTCATTATTGCAGCAACAAGTGATAATATTAAAAACGCATATCGTTTCATAATCTTAAAAATTTTATTATCAAATAAATAATATTCAAATCAAACGCAAATTTAAGATATTTTATTGAGTTAGTAATTGATTTATTGAAAGTTCATTTAGATCATAATGTTTATAGTAAAATAACGGTTTAATGTTAAATGTAAAAAGTATAGAATTACCTATGAGTGCCGTAGGTACGACCAGGGCAAACGCACCATATTGTATTATTCAGGAATACCATAAAATATTAATGTAACCAAGTATATTGATTTGTAAATTCCTTAATATCAGCTCCGTAGGAGCTGAACTGTTTGTAGCAAGATAAATTAATAATAACAAATAGCTCCGTAGGAGCGACCTGTAATATGCAGTATTGATAATTTTATTAGGGCGCTCCGAAGGGACTTTATTATTGTATTGGATTGTAATGGCATTATATTCTACAAACAGGATGTCTCTAAGGGACTAAAAGAAATATTTTAATTTTTTTATAGTGCGTTTGTCCTGATGTACGACACCTTTGTAGTAATTGTTTTTGAGTATCTGAATTTTTGTGAATATTTTTATAGACAAAGGATTGATTTTATCGTAAATTTTGCGGTTATCTCCTTCTGCGTGAGGGATTGCAGTGGCAGCTTGCCGAAAAAAAATACATAACAAAAATCACGGCTTTTACAGCGACCGCAGGAAGCTCGTAAAAGCTGTAGATTTTTTATGTATTTTTAAGGCAACTATAACGAAAAGCCCGGTGCCGTACAAGTAGAGTGGATTTTTGGCGGTGGAAAACTTGTACGGCACATGCCCAAAATATTATAATTTGAAAATCAAGATATTACAACATATTGAAAAGCATCCTTGGCGATATATAGTGCTGTTATTAGCTTTGATTTGGTTTTATTTTGCTTTGCCTAAGCCATTATTTAATGTGCCTTATACTACGGCGTTATATGATAAAAACGCTGAACTTTTGGGCGCCAAAATTGCCAAAGACGGACAATGGCGGTTTCCACTTTCGGATAGTTTGCCTGAGAAGTATAAACAATGTGTCGTAGCTTATGAAGATGCGTATTTTTATAAGCATCCGGGAGTGAATCCGGTGTCATTGGTTAAAGCGGTGTATCAGGATATTAAAGCAAGCAAAATAGTACGGGGCGGTAGCACCCTGACCATGCAAGTGATGCGTATGGCACGGGGCAATAGGTCTAGAAATTTGTATCAAAAACTGGTAGAAATGATTTTGGCTTTGCGATTGGAATGTTCGTATAGCAAAGACGAGATTTTAAACTTGTATGCATCTCATGCGCCTTTTGGCGGTAATGTCGTGGGTTTGGAAGCGGCGGCTTGGCGTTATTACGGGCGTGCGCCGGCACAACTCTCGTGGGGCGAAACGGCAACTCTGGCGGTGCTGCCCAATGCACCGGCACTGATTTATCCGGGGAAAAATCAAAGGATTTTAAAACGAAAACGCGATGCGTTGTTGGATAAATTGCTTGAAAGTCATGTGATTGACAGCATGACGTGTCGCTTGGCAAAAGCAGAGCCTTTACCACAAAAACCACAGCCCTTACCGCGATTGGCACCGCATCTGCTAGCTAAAGCAGTCAAAGACGGTCATGAAGGGGAACGGATTTACAGTACTTTGGATTTGGTTTTGCAAAAGCAAGTAGGGCAAATTTTGCAACAGCATTACGGCTATTTATCGTCTAATAAGATTTATAATGCCGGTGTATTGGTTGCCGATGTAGAAACCGGACAAATTTTGGCTTATGCCGGAAATATGCCGGAAGATGTAAAGCCACCCAATCAATCGGTGGATATGATTACGGCGCCACGTAGCACGGGAAGTATTCTGAAACCTTTTTTGTATGCGTGGGCATATAAAGACGGCGTGATTTTGCCCAATAGTTTGCTCAAAGATATTCCGACTCAGATAGCAGGCTACCACCCTAGAAATTATAACAAAACTTATGACGGCGCCGTACCGGCAAGTGAGGCTTTGGCGCGTTCACTCAATGTGCCGGCAGTGCGTTTGCTGCGAACTTACGGCTTGCAAAAATTTAGAGACCAATTGCAAAATTTGCATTTGTCGCATATTGACAAACCTGCGGATTACTACGGACTAACCTTAATATTGGGCGGGGCAGAAACCAGTTTGTGGGATATAACTGGCAGTTATGCCGCTATGGCGCGGGTGCTTAAACATTATAATGCAAGTGGCGGTTATAATCCTACGGCTTATTTTTCGCTGACTTATTTGCCGGTAAAATGGCGCTTTGAACCAAAAGCGGAAGCCGATTTGTTTGGGGCGGATAATATTTGGTTCACGTTTAAACCTTTGTCCGATAAAGACCGCCCCATGGAAGGTGATGACTGGAATATTTATCGTTCGGCACAAAAAATTGCTTGGAAAACCGGTACCAGTTTCGGGCATCGGGATGCTTGGTGTATCGGACTTACGCCACGTTATGTGGTAGGCGTTTGGGTGGGAAATGCCACGGGCGAAGGGCGTCCGGGTTTAACAGGCACACGCTCGGCAGCCCCTTTGATGTTTGAAGTGTTTAAACGACTGCCTTCAAGTCCATGGTTTGAACAACCGGTGAGAGCCATGAAACAAGCAAAAGTTTGTAGCCAAAGCGGTTATTTGGCATCGCCGCAGTGTACAGATGTTGAGATTGCATACATACCGCAAAATGGCGAACGTAGTGCTGTCTGTCCCTATCATAAAATGGTGCATTTGAACAAGGAAGGGACCAAAAGGGTGAATTCGTCTTGCTATAAGGTTGCTGATATGACCAACAAAAGCTATTTTGTATTACCACCGGTTATGGCGTGGTACTACAAACAAAAGCATCCGGAATACAGGGAACTGCCGCCTTGGGCGCCGGATTGTCAGCCGGAAGATGACCGGTCATTGGCATTGATTTATCCCAAAAACGGTATCAAAATTTTTATTCCGAATGATTTTGGACATCAGCGTCAAAAAATTGTTTGTAAAGCGGTGGATCAAAATCCGGATGCGACGGTTTATTGGCATTTGGATAACGAATTTGTTAAACAGACGCGTGTTAAACATCAAATAGAGATTTTTGCAAAGCCGGGGACACATCGTTTGACATTGGTCGATGATGCCGGACATAGAATTGTTTGCAGATTCGAAGTTAGCGGGAAGTAGGCAATAAGTAGAAAGTTAAATTGTATGCTAAAAATCTTGTAACTAAATAGTTAAGTCTGTTTCTTTATGGTATTTTTCAGACAGATGTAAGAGCATATCTTTGACCATGGCTTCTAAATCGTAGCGATGATGCCAGTGCCAGTCTTTAAATGCCATACGATCATCAATTGATTCAGGCCATGATTCAGCTATAGCTTGACGAAAATCTGGCTTGTAGTCAATGTGAAAATCAGGGATAAACTTTTGAATACTTTGTGCTAATTCTTGAGGTGTAAAGCTAATGGCAGCAATGTTGTACGAATTGTGTATGCGCAACTGATTTTTATCGGCTTCCATAATTTTGACGGTGGCACGGATGGCATCAGGCATATACATCATAGGCAGGCGTGTGTTCGGTGCTAAAAATGAGGTATAATATCTTTTTGTTAGAGCCTCATGAAAGATTTCAACGGCATAATCAGTAGTACCGCCACCGGGCATGGTTTTCCAACTGATAATTCCCGGATAACGGACACTACGTACATCTACATCGTAATGTTCTCGATAATATTCTATCCATCGTTCACCGGCTAATTTACTGATGCCGTAAACAGTGTTAGGATCCATGATAGTGTATTGTGGTGTATCTATGCGTGGTGTGTGGGGACCAAAAACAGCTATGGAACTGGGCCAAAACAGTTTTTTAATATATCCCTCTTTTGCCAACTCCAAAGCGTTGAATAAAACCTGCATGTTGACGTCCCAAGCTTTAATAGGTATTTTTTCGGCATTGGCTGACAGGATGGCTGCCATTAGATACACATCATTAATATGGTGGTCAAGCAAAACTTGTTTGATGGCTTCTTTATCCGTAGCATCTAAATGTACAAAATTACTATCAAAATTTTTAGGTTCTCTGATGTCGGATGCAATTACTTGTTCGTTACCGTATTGTTGTCGCAACTCGCTTAACAAATCCGTACCTATCTGTCCATTTGATCCTATGATGAGTGTTTTTGCCATCTTCTTATCTAGTTATGTTGATGAATTAATCAAAGCAAATATAAGCTTTTTGAAAGTATAAAAATGAAAAATAAATCATAAAATTGCGATAAAATACCGGAATTTTTAATTAATTTGCAATTATGAAAAGCTTTATAAGTTTGTTTTTAGGATTTTTTTTATTAATAGTTTTCAGTTGCCGGAATAAAACTGAAAAAAAATTGCCTGTTGCTCAAAAAAAACAAGAAAAAAATATTGAAATTATCAAGCGCTCGGAACAGCTAAAATCTATTGAACCAATTAATAAAGTTGCTAAATTAAACCCTAATTTTATCAAATTTTACGAAAGTTTAAAACCCGATACATATAGTATAGATGAATTAGTAGATTTGACACAAAAAGATTTAAAACTTTTTAAAGAATTGAGATTCAGACGTTTTAATTCAAAGATAGATACGCCGGCGGTTAAAAGTCGCTTAGTTTTGACGGAAATCAATTTAAAACGGCTCAATTTTTTACTACATAAGAAAAAAATAGAAACCGATACGATTCGAAAAACTCTGGATGAATTGACCAGAAATCTGAATACTACCATTGAAAAAATCAGTTTGTACAACCAAAGTATCGATGAGTTTGAAAATATTTTGGTAAAAGATAGTTTGGTGCAAGCTCGTAAAGATTCTATGCAAAAACATAAGTTAAAATAGAATTTTATTTTACTATCAAATCAATGTTTAATATTGAGATTGTGTATCATTAAAAAAGAAATTTATGAAAATAATTTTATCACCGGCTAAAAAGTTGGATTTAAAATCCCAATATCCGGAATTATCTTATACCAAACCTGTTTTTTTAGAGGAAGCTGAAGAAGTGATTGGCGTGATGCGTCAAAAAAATCCGGATGAGATTAAGCAACTTATGAAACTATCGGATAATTTAGCCAATCTGAATTGGGAACGTTATCAAGCTTGGCAAAAAAAGCTGGACGAAACGGCACGACCGGCTATTTTTACCTTTAACGGCAATGTGTTTGACGGTTTGGATGTACGGAATTTACCGACTGACAAATTACCGGAACTCAATAAAAAAGTAAGAATATTGTCAGGTTTATACGGTGTGTTGCGACCTTTTGATTTGATTTATCCTTACAGAATGGAAATGGGGACAAAATTGGCTTTTGACAAATACAAAAATCTATATGAGTTTTGGCGCCTAAAAGTAACCGGTTATCTCAATAATGAGATGCCCGAAGGAGACTTTTTAGTCAATTTGGCAAGTCAAGAATATTTTAAAGTTGTTGATAAAAAGTATTTCAAACATCCTATTTACGATATTGTCTTTAAAGATTACAAAAACGGCGAACTCAAAACTATTAGTTTGTATGCCAAAATAGCCCGTGGGTTGATGACGCGTTTTATTATTCAAAACAGCATCAATGCGCCGGACGAATTAAAATTGTTTGATACTGTCGGCTATCGTTATGATGATAATTTATCGTCTGAATATCGATTGGTTTTTACACGTTGAGCTGTTTAAACCATCTTTTCAGTGGTTCATATTTCAACCAGATATAGACGGTGATACCACTAACGGCAATCCCCCCCAGAATATCGACAGGATAATGTACCCCGAATGCCATTCGGCTATAAGCAATCAGTAATGCCCAAAATAAAAACAAGGCTGTCCAAAACTTATTTTTCAGCAAAAACCAAACGGTAAAAAAGATAGCAAATACTTCGGTTGTATGACCTGACGGAAAACTGAAACCGCCACTGTTAATAAGCGGTGTTTTGATTAATTCATTAACTTCATAAGGTCGCGGGCGCTCAATGCTGATTTTTAATACCCCTGTAATGAGTGCCGTGATACCATTAATCACTGCTGCATTGAGTGCCGTATATAAGTAGATTTGTTTTTTGTTAAAAAAATAAACAATGACTAATAAAAACAGTAGAATAAAACTAATAAAAGTAGCATTTACGGTGGCACAAGTTAAAAGACTATCTGCATCTTTAAAACGATGCAGATAGATATATTGTTCGAGTGTTTGGTCCCAATTTCGAAAAACTTCAACCATAGATTAATGCGTTTGCAAATTATTCTTAAAATAGCCGACTTCATGTAGTGTTTCTTTCATCTTTTGATAGGTATCTGCAATATCAAAATCCAAGCCAATAGACATTCTGATTAATCCGTCAGATAACCCCATAGCTGCTTGTTCTTCTTCGGGTACTTCACTGGATGTGCCTTTGCCGGGCGCATTAAACAATGTTTTATAAAAACCTAAACTTACGGCTAAATAACCTACATTTTTATCTTGCAGACGTTCCATAAATTCGGTTGCCATGTCGCCGGTTTTTAAATCTAAGGTCATCATACCACCGTAACCGAATTCCGGATGCATCATTTTGGTAAATAGGTCATGTTGCGGGTGTGATTTAAGTCCGGGATATTTGACTTTGACACCGTCTTGTTCTAGATTTTTTGCCAGATAAGCAGCATTTTTACTGTGTTGTATCATTCTGATAGGCAAAGTGCGCAGGTTTTTCAAAACTTGTGCCGACCGCAAACTATCCATCACCGGACCTAGCAACATACTACTGCCGTCATTGACATTTTTAAGTTCGTTGATAAATTCATTGGTGCTGCAAATAACACCGCCAACCGTATCGTTTGTACCGTTAATAAATTTAGTCAAACTGTGGATAACTACATCAGCGCCCATATTGGCAGGGCTAAAAATCAAAGGAGTAAAAGTATTGTCAATGACTAATTTGATACCGTGTTTTTTAGCGATTTTTGCCAAGCCTTCAACATCGGCAAGTTCGAGTAAGGGATTACTCAATGTTTCGGCATAAATCATTTTGGTATTGGGTTGGATAGCCGCTTTTACCTTGTCTAAATCGGTTATATCTACAAAGGATGTTTGAATGTCAAATTTTGGCGTCCAATTTTTTAAAAATGCATAAGTGCCACCGTAAATAGTCCGGCTTGATACTATATGGTCGCCTGCATGTGCCAATTGCAAAATAACCGGTGTAATAGCGCCCATACCGCTTCCGGCAACATTGGCAGATTCGGTATTTTCCATTTTAGCCAGAGCCATACTCAAATAATGGTTACTCGGGCTGGTATGGCGCGAATATAAGTAACAGCCGTCAGTATTACCTTCAAAAGTATCAAGCATGGTTTTAGCTTTTAAAAAGGTATAAGTTGCCGAGTCGGAAATAGAAGGGTTTACTCCACCAAATTCACCGAAAAATTGTATATCTTGTATCGCTTTTGCGGGATTGTGCTTATGTTGTGACATGGTTGTATAGTTTGAATATTATTGATACAGCTAATTTACGATTTTTTTTGATAATAAAAGCTGCTTTTTTCATTCAGCCGGTATTTTTAAGCTTTCGACTTTCAACTAATATAATTATCTTTGTGCAGAATTAAAAATTATGCAAACACCGCAAATCCCCTTAGCCGAACGTGTGCGTCCGAAAGACTTACAAAGTTATATCGGGCAAGAACACCTTATGGGACAAAATGCCGTATTGCGTAATCAAATTACATCTAATTTACTGTCATCCATTATTTTATGGGGACCACCCGGAACAGGAAAAACAACTTTGGCACAAATCATCGCTACTGAAACCCAACGCCCTTTTTATAAATTGAGTGCGATAAATTCCGGTGTTAAAGACATCAGAAATATTTTGGATAAAGTTAAAAATCAATCGGGTTTATTTAATCAAACTACCCCGATATTATTTATTGATGAGATCCATCGTTTTAACAAATCACAACAAGACAGTTTACTGGAAGCCGTAGAAAAAGCATGGGTAACCCTGATTGGTGCAACGACCGAAAATCCGAGTTTTGAAGTAAATAATGCCTTACTGTCACGCTGTCAAGTATTTACTCTTAAAGCTTTAAATGAGCAATCTTTACAAAAAATATTACAGCGCGCCTTGGAAACAGATGAATGGCTCAAACAACAAGATATCGATTTGAAAGAAACCGGCGCTTTGATTCATTATTCCGGTGGTGACGCTCGTAAACTGCTCAATTTGTTTGAACAAACTATTTTGCAACTTTTGGGACAGCAACCTATTGTTATTACCGATGAAGCGGTGAAAGAAAGTGTTAAGAATAATGCCTTTTTATACGATAAAAAAGGTGAAATGCACTACAATATCGTTTCGGCTTTTATCAAGTCGGTGCGCGGTAGTGACCCTAATGCGGCTGTTTATTGGTTGGCACGAATGATTGAAGGGGGCGAAGATCCGGTTTTTATTGCCCGTCGTTTGATAATTTTGGCATCGGAAGATATCGGGCTGGCAAACCCCAATGCCTTATTGATTGCCAATGCCGCTTTTGATGCGGTTAATAAAATCGGTTGGCCCGAAGCCCGGATTACCTTGGCGGAAGCGACTATTTATTTGGCTAATTCTCCTAAAAGCAATTCTGCTTATATGGCGGTTAACAAAGCGCAACAATTGGTCAAAGAAACCGGAAATTTAGAAGTACCTTTGGCTTTGCGAAACGCACCGACCAAATTGATGAAAGAACAGGGCTATGGAAAAGATTATAAATATGCCCATAATTTTGAAGGCAATTTTATAAAGATGAATTTTTTGCCTGAATCAATTCAAAATAAAACCTTATATCAACCCGGAAATAATGCGAAAGAAAAAAATTATAAAAAAGATTTGAAAAATAAGTGGGGGGATAAGTATGAGTATTAATATTGAGTGGAAAGTTATTAGTGCATGCAGAAAGCGAATTAGTGTGTTGAGTAATACATAAAAAAAGAAAGTAAAAGTATTAATATCACCGGTCACTTCGATACACCCCGTCCCGACGAAAGTCGGGATCGGGGCACTCAGTGACCTTCTTTGAATCGAAAACAAAGGTCGCTGAGTATTCCAAACGAAGTTTGGAATGTACCGAAGCGCCGGTCATCAAATAACCAAATTATTAAATAACCAATTAACCAGAAAAAAATGAAAATACTCGTTACCGGCGGTGCCGGATTTATAGGTTCTAATTTATGTGAGTCGCTTTTGGCAGACGGGCATCAAGTGCGCTGTCTCGATAATTTTGCGACCGGACATTTTCACAATATTCAAAACTTAATGTCGCATCCTGATTTTGAATTGCAAGTCGGAGATATTCGCGATTTGGCTACTTGTCAAAAAGCCGTTAACGGTATGGAATATGTATTGCATGAAGCGGCGCTTGGCTCGGTGCCGCGTAGCATCAATGATCCGATTACGACTAATCAAGTCAATATTGACGGCTTTCTCAATATGTTGGTAGCGGCGCGTGATGCAGGTATTAAGCGTTTTATATATGCGGCAAGCTCTTCAACTTACGGTGATTCTGAAAACTTGCCAAAAGTAGAAGATGTCATTGGCAAACCATTGTCGCCTTATGCGATTACCAAATATGTCAATGAGTTATATGCCGATGTTTTTCATAAAACCTACGGTTTAGATACCATTGGTTTGCGGTATTTCAACGTGTTTGGACGCCGGCAAGATCCCAACGGAGCGTATGCCGCAGTCATCCCGAAATTCGTTATCCAACTAATGCGTCATGAAAGTCCTGTAATCAATGGTGACGGTACTTATTCGCGTGATTTTACCTATATTGACAATGTTATTTTAATGAACAAATTGGCATTGACCACTGACAATCCCAAAGCGCTTAACCAAGTTTATAATACGGCTTACGGTGACCGCACCAATTTGAACCAATTGACAGAATTGTTAAAAACGTATTTAAGCGAATTTGACCCTAAAATTGCCAAAATTCCGGTGAAACACGGTCCGGTGCGTGCCGGTGATATTCCGCATTCCTTAGCATCCATCGATAAAGCTAAAAAGTTGTTAGGCTATAATCCGCAATATGATATAAAAGCCGGATTAAAAGAAGCCGTCAAATGGTATTGGGAGAATTTAAGATAGTGAAAAATAAAATGTTCAAAAAAAGCGGAAATCTACAATTTCCGCTTTTTTTGAACTAAACTTAAACTAAAAACTAATTTGACAAGTCGTACGAACTATTGAAAAATGTATTTTTCAGTTCGCCCATCCGGACTGACAATTTCAATAGTATAACGTTGATGATCCAAACCGGCTAAAATATTGGTGATATCATCAACCGAATAAATATTTTGTCCGTTAATTTTGGTAATCAAATAACCGGGTCTAATGCCGTTTTGATACAATAAACGGTTATTGACGCGGTCGATAAAAACACCGTTGGATACGCCGTAACGTTTTAAAATATCTTTATTGGCATTTTTTACCGATAAGCCCAAGGTTTTTAGATATGCGGCATTATTTTTGGTCAATTTAATGGTGAAATGTCTGGTTTTACCGTTTCTGATAATGGTAACATCAATTTTATCACCCGGACGTTTGGTTTTCAAGTAGCCCAATAAATCTGCCATTGTAGAAACTTTGACGTTGTTAATTCTGATGATAATATCACCGGTTTCCAGTCCGGCTTTGTCAGCACCTGTATTTTTTTCAATTTCATAAACATAAACCCCTTCGGTTTGATTGATGCCTAATTTTTTGGCTATGCTGCCGTTTAATTCCGCAGCTTTAATACCCAAAACGCCTTTTTGAATACTACCGAATTCCAAAATATCATCGGCAATTTTTCGGACAATATTAGACGGAATGGCAAACGAATAACCGATATACGACCCGTTCATTGAAAAAATCATGGTATTGATACCGATTAATTGCCCTTTTGTATCGACCAAGGCACCACCGCTGTTACCCGGATTGACTACGGCATCGGTTTGAATAAAATTGTCAATACGTTTATTACCTTTTAAATCGCGTCCTTTGGCACTGACAATACCCGATGTTACGGTTGTGCCGAGATTATAAGGATTACCGATTGCCAAAACCCATTGTCCGAGTTCTACAGCATCCGAATCGCCAAAAGTCAAGTATGGCAAATTGTCAGCATCTATTTTAAGCACGGCAACATCCGAATTGGGGTCTGTCCCGATTAATTCCGCTTTATAAGTTTGTTTATTTTCGAGCGTTACTTCTATTTCGCTGGCATCTTTAATCACGTGGTTATTGGTAACAATATAGCCGTCCGGTGAAATAATAACCCCGGATCCGGTACCTTCTTGTTTGTAAATAGGACCTTCACGATACCCGAAATAAAAAGGTTGATATTGCTGTACATAACGTGTGTTGCGCACATGCACGACGGCATTCTTGGTTTTTTTGACCACTTCTCTAAAATCGGGAATGTTGCCGAAAACGTTATTTGCCGGTGTGTAGGTTGCATTATGTAAAAAGTTTTGTGTGCTATCTTGTTCAGGAGTATTTAAAGTGCTAATAATTGTTTTTTTATCATTTTTTTTGTTCTTGGTCAAATAACTGTAACCCGTTAAAGTCAATAACGAACTCAATACAGCTATGATGACAAAACTGACATATTTTCTCATTTTTCTACATTTTTTGTTTGAAATATTTTATACCAAAATTATTCCAAATCACTAAAAATATTCTATCTTTAACGGAAAATTAACGTCGATATTAACAAAATATTATATTACTCTAAAAATGGCAGAAGTTAAAATTAGAGCGCTGGAACCCAAGGATATAGATTTTTTGTTTGAGATTGAAAACGATTGGGATATGTGGCATTTGAGTCATACGCAACAGCCGTTTTCAGCCCGTTTGTTACAGGATTATATCGCCAATGCCGACCGCGATATTTATGATGCTAAACAGTTTCGCTTTGGTATTGAAATAATTAAAAATCAGAAGCTTATAGGATTTATTGATTTGTTCGACTTTGACCCGAAAAACAAACGTGCAGGGGTAGGAATTGTCATTCATCAAAAATACAGAAATAAATCTTACGGAACAGCGGCTTTACAATTGGTAATAGATTATGCATTTAAAATTTTATATTTGCACCAATTATATGCTAATATCGCAGACGATAATTTGCCGAGTATTCGGTTGTTTGAAACTTTTGGATTTGAGCGCACCGGCATTAAAAAAGATTGGTTGTTTGATGGAAAAAATTTTAAAGATGAATTATTGTATCAATTGATAAACTCATCAAACAGCTAAAATCCAATTTTGTAATTATATTTTGAATAAAAAATGTATGAAAAAATACACACTCATTATTGCCGTTTTAGCAGTTGTATTATCGGTCTTTTTAGTTATAAATAGTCTTTTGTTTATCCCGAATGTCAAATTGCAAAAAGACAAAGTTTATATCGATGTGCCAAAAAATATTGATATTGATAGTTTGACCAAAATTCTGTCACCCTATATCAAAAGCCAAGCGACTTTCAAATTTGCAAGTAAAATCAAACGGCTTACGAAGCCACATCCGGGACGTTACGCCATCAAAAATATGATGAATAACAATAGTCTGATTAATTTGTTGCGTATCGGGCAAAAACTAGAAGTTAAAGTGACCTTTAATAACAAAAATACGCTTCACGATTTAGCAGGTGCCGTCAGTCATCAAATAGAGCCGGATTCTTTGGCGTTGTTAAAAGTGATGTCCGATAAAGATTTTATCAAAGAGAAGGGCTTTACGCCGGATAATATACTTTTAATGTATATTCCAAATACTTATCGTTTATATTACAATACAACACCGGAACAGTTCAGAGCTAAAATGTGGCGGGCATATCAAAAATTTTGGAATGAAAAACGTCGTGCCAAAGCCAAAAAATTAGGTTTATCGCCCGTTGAAGTTGGGATTTTAGCATCTATAATTCAAAAAGAATCGACCAAAGCATCCGAATTACCACGAATTGCCGGTGTGTATTTGAACCGTTTGAAAAAAGGCATGTTACTACAAGCCGACCCGACTGTGGTCTATGCCTATAAGCAACAATACGGCAAATATTTAGTCATCAAACGCGTTTTAAATAAGCATAAAGCGGTTGATTCACCATACAACACTTATAAGTATGCCGGACTGCCCCCAGGACCTATTTGTATGCCTGATATTCAATCAATTAAAGCTGTATTAAATCCAGAAAAACATCAATATTATTACTTTGTAGCAGACTTTAACAAGCCGGGCTATCACTTATTTAGCAAAACTTTACGCGAGCATAATCAACGTGCCGGACAATACCATAATAGTTTAAATAAACAAGGTATCTATCATTGATTTTCTACACAATTTCTGACAAATTTTCATCATTTTCCCTAAATATTTGGTGATTTAAAAAATGGTATTATATTTGCAGCCGAATTTTTGCGTTTTTTGTATCGATTTAACATTGGTGCGAAATAGCAAAAAAATTAAGTTATGAAACAAAACATTATATCAAATATTAAATGGTTGTTTTTTGCCGGCTTTGCATTTGTCTTGGTAAGTTTTGCCAATGACATGTTAGATACGCACACCATAGAAGTGGTGCATATCAAACCGGTCAAACATCATGTTCAATACGTGCCGACACAAGCCGAATTGAAACAAAGCAACCGGCAAAAAGAAATAGCCAAAGTGCCTTTTGTAGAAAAGGATTTTGTTGGCTTTAAAGAAGCTCTTGCTTTTAAAGAATCGCAAGGAAAATATAACCGAGTGAATACTTTGGGATATTTAGGAAAATACCAATTTGGAAAATCGACTTTACGAGAGTTAAATATCAATCCCAAAGGTTTTTTAAAAAATCCTTTGTTACAAGAAAAGGCGTTTTTGGCCAATCTTGAAAAAAACAAATGGATTTTGCGTAAGGAAATTAAAAAATATAGTGGTAAATGGATCAATGGTGTTAAAATCACCGAATCAGGAATTTTAGCGGCAGCTCATTTGGGTGGTGCCGGCGCCGTGCAACAGTTTTTATGGTCTTACGGCAAAAAAACCATGAAAGATGCCTATGGCACCAAAATAGAACATTATTTACGTAGATTTTCGGGTTATGATTTGAGTAACATCAAGCCGAAAAAAGAACCTGAAATTGATTTGGAATAGAAAAATAATTTTTTCAAGACGCCCTAAGTGGCGTCTTTTTTATTATGAAATGCATGAGATGTAAGTAAATAAAAAAACCGGCTCGATAAAATCAAGCCGGTTGATAATGTGTGTTGTTAACCTAAAATTCACATTATGAAAATATGTTTTCGCAATACTTTCAATGCAAAGATAATAAAAAAATTATTAACTCCGCATTTTTTTTATGAATTCTTCACCAATTTTTTTATAAACACCTGATTCCAGTTTGTCTCTTATAGCAGAAAATGCCTTTACGGTAATATCAATATCTTCTTGCGTATGAACCGCTGTCGGAATTAGTCGTAAGAGAATCATACCTTTTGGAATCACCGGATAAATAACAATAGAAGTAAAAACATTGTATTTTTCTCGTAAATCTTTGACCATAACCATAGCTTCCGGAACGCTACCTTCCAAATAAACCGGTGTAATCACCGTATTGGTAGAACCCAAATCGAAACCTGCGTCTCGTAAACCTTTTTGTAAGGCCGTAGCAACCGACCATAATTTATTTTTAAGTTCCGGACTTTTGCGCAATAATTCCAAGCGTTTTAAAGCACCTTCTACCATAGGCATCGGTAAGGATTTGGCAAATACTTGCGAACGCATGTTGTATTTCAAGTACTGAATTAAATCTTTATCGCCGGCAACAAAAGCGCCAATCCCTGCCATAGATTTGGCAAAGGTGGCAAAATAAATATCAATATCGTCTTGCACGCCTTGTTCTTCACCGGCTCCGGCACCGGTTTTGCCTAATGTTCCAAAACCATGCGCATCGTCAACCAATAAACGAAAATCATATTTATCTTTTAAAGCGACAATTTCTTTGAGTTTGCCTTGTTCGCCACGCATACCGAAAACGCCTTCTGTGATCACTAAAATGCCACCGTCATTTTTATCGGCAACTTTGGTAGCACGTTCCAACATTTTTTCCAAGCTTTTGGTGTCGTTATGTCTGAAAGTATAACGCATTCCTTGATGTAAACGGCAACCGTCAATAATACTGGCGTGCGAATCACTATCATAAACAATTACATCATTCTTGGTAACTAAACTATCAATAATGGATACATTGCCTTGATAACCGAAATTGAGTAGGTAAGCCGCTTCTTTATTGACAAATTCTGCCAATTCTTGTTCCAATTGTTCGTGTTTTTCAGTTTGTCCAGACATGGCGCGAGCGCCCATAGGATAAGCCATGCCCCATTTGGCAGCCGATTCGGCGTCTGCTTTTCTGACTTCCGGATGATTAGCCAAGCCCAAATAATTGTTAATACTCCAAGTAACCATTTCTTTACCGTTGAACTTCATCCGGTTAGAAATAGGTCCCTCGAATTTTGGAAAGACAAAATAACCCTCGGCAACATCAGCATAGTTACCCAAAGGTCCTTTATCGTTTTTAAATTTTTCAAATAAATCTTTCATCTGTTTATTTTTTATTTTGACATCAATGTCAGATGTAACCTTTGATGATTAAAATAATCATTTATTTGTGTGTTTAATGATTATTTTAATCATGTCGGTTTCATTATGTATTATATGTATAATTCCGCTGCAAATGTAAGAATATTTTAGGGATTTATTAGGCGTGCATAAGATTTGATTTTTTTTAAAACAAACATATAATTGTGTTTTATCAGCTTATTAAGAAAATTTTATTAAAATTATATCAATAAATTTCTATTTTTGAAATCAAATATTAATATTTATGAGAAATCTATTATCATTTATCAGTATATTGCTTTTGATGAATGCGTGTCAGCAAACTACTAAAACCAATATGGAAAAAAAACCATTGTCTATGACTAAAACAACATCTCAAAATATATTACTTCAAGATTGGGATACGCCTTTCGGCACGCCGCCTTTTGATAAAATAAAGAGTGCAGATTATCTGCCGGCTTTTGAAGCGGCTATTAAAATGCATAATCAAGAAATTGAAAAGATTGTAAACAATACGGCACCCGCTACTTTTAAAAATACGGTGATAGCTTTGGAACAAAGCGGGCAAAAACTCAAACGCGTGCAACATTTGTTTGATGCCGTCGAATCTGCCAATACCGATGATGTTTTAAAAGCTACTTCCAAGAAAATCAAACCCGAATTGGCGGCACACTATGATAAAATTACAATGAACAAAAAGTTGTTTGATAGAATCAATCAAGTGTATCTACAAAGAGACCAATTGAATTTAGATGCCGAAGACCAAAGGTTACTCAAAGAAACCTACAAAAATTTTGTGCGTTCGGGGGTGAATTTACCCGAAAAAAAGCAAGCTCGGTTAAAAGAAATCAATAAGGAATTAGCGAGTTTGCAACAAACTTTTAATGATAATTTGTTAGCCGAAACCAACGATTTTGAGCTTTATGTTACCGATAAAAAAGATTTGGGAAAAATGCCCAAACAAGCCGTAGATGCCGCAGCCGAAGAAGCTAGTAAACGCGGACACAAAACCGGTTGGTCTTTTACCTTGCAACGCCCCAGCATTTATCCGTTTTTAGATTATTCGCCTAATCGTGATTTGCGTGAAAAGATTTTTAACTGTTATGCCAATCGTGGCAATAATAACAATACCCATGACAATAAAAAGGTTTTGGAAAAAATGGTGCAATTACGTACCGAAAAAGCGCATTTACTCGGTTATGACAATTTTGCCCAATATGTTTTGACCGAAAATATGGCTGAAAAGCCCGAAAACGTTTACAAATTGCTCAATCAGGTTTGGCAACCGGCTTTAAAAACCGCCAAAAAAGATAGAGATGATTTGGCAAATGCTATGAAACAAGACGGTATCAAAGACAATTTCCGGGCTTCGGATTGGCGTTATTATGTTCGCAAAATACGTGAACGAAAATATAATTTTGACGAAACCGTAACCAAGCCGTATTTTGAAGTCAATGCCGTTCGTGACGGCGCTTTTTTATTGGCGCATAAATTATTCGGACTTAATTTTAATAAGATGAACCTTCCGGGTTGGCACAAAGACCAGCAAGTGTTTGAAGTTACCGATACAACCGGTAAACATATCGGTGTGATTTATATGGACTTTTTTGCGCGTCCGAGCAAACGCGGCGGTGCATGGATGAATGAATTGCGGATGCAGTCCAATGTCAATGGCAAGTTTGTAACGCCTATTGTAACAACCAATTTTAATTCTCCGGCACCTACCAAATCTATGCCGAGTTTGTTGAGTTTTTCGCAAGCGCAAACCGTGTTTCATGAGTTTGGTCACGCCTTACATGGCTTGTTATCAAATGTCAAATACGCATCGTTATCCGGTACCAATGTGCCGCGGGATTTTGTTGAATTTCCGTCACAAGTCATGGAAAACTGGATGAGCCACCCCGATATGTTAAAATTATATGCCAAGCATTACCAAACCGGTAAAATCATTCCCAAAGATTTAATCGATAAGATGAATGAAGCCAATGGTTTTAACGAAGGCTTTAGAAGTGTAGAATATCTCGCGGCATCGTTTTTAGATATGGATTGGCATACACTTAACGACACATTACCCCGAAAAACCTTGGATTTTGAAAAACAAGCCATTCAAAAAAACGGTTTAATTAAAGAAATTATACCACGTTATCGTTCTACGTATTATGCCCATATTTTTGGTGGTGGCTATGCTGCCGGCTATTACAGTTATTTATGGTCGGAAGTGCTGGATGCCGATACATTTGATGCTTTTGTTAAATCCGGCAATATTTTTAATTCCGAATTAGCTCGGCGTTATAAAAAAATGATCAGTAGCGGCGGCACCAAACCGGCAATGCAACTGTATAAGGAATTTATGGGACGTGAACCTAAAATTGATGCTCTGTTAAAGAAGAAAGGATTTGATTAGTGTCAAGTAATAAGTATTATGTATCAAGTGTTCATGTAATTAAAACGGAAATTTTTATCAAAAATGAAATATAATTTCGATATTAAGTTGTAGTTAATAGATATTTTGTCTGATGACCTAGTAGGTTTTGCTACCTGTTAGGTCTGATTCAATTTTAGTAATCAATATTTTTTTTTACCCTAAAAGAATCGCAAAATTTCACTACAATAGTTTCTTCTATTAAATTTGGCATTGTTATTGAATTAATTCTAGAAAACCTAATATTATGAAACGAAAACTATCTACTTTATTGATATTGTTATTTGGCTTACAAGCAATGGCGCAATATCCTAGAAATTTAGTGTTGTTATCCGGTAATGATGAACCCATGCAAGTTTTTTTAAACGGCAAGCCGGTCAACCGTCAGCCTTTAAAAGAATTGCGAATTAGCGGTTTGACTGAAAATTACTATCAAGTAAAAATTCGTTTTGCGCACAGCCGGTCACGGGGTTTTTCGGCGGAATTGTATGTGCCGCCTATGTCAGAAATTGTCTATGAGATTTTTCCGCCTGACCGTCGTTATCGAAGCGGAGAATTTGTAATCAAAGATGTTTATCCAATTGATAAAGATTTACCGTATTACAATCCCGATGCTGTTTTTTCTTACGGCAATGGTATGAACAACAATGGTGGGCAAAACATTCAAAACGGACAAATCAACATCAATATTAACAATACAGCGGGGGGACAATTCCCCGGTGGTCCGGTGGTTTATGTGCCCGGATACGAAGGAACGGTTGGTTGCACACCACCGGTTACGCCCGAACGTTATGAGAGCATGTTGCATGCGGTTAAAAAACAAGATTTTGATGAGAGCAAGTTGCGTGTTGCCAAGCAAATTATCAAACAAAACGACTGTATGACAGTCGATCAGTTAGTCGGCATCATAAGACTTTTGGACTTTGAAAAGAATAAATTGGAATTGGCCAAATATGCCTATCATTATATTTACGACCTTGAAAACTATTACAAAGTCAATAATGTATTTGATTTTGAAAGTAGCGTCAGAAAACTCGATGCTTATATCAAGAATCAGTAACAATATTCAATTAAACCTGTCAGGTTTCTAAAACCTGATAAGTTTTTAGATAAAAATTTGATGAAGACCGTCTTTTATCAATATGCTATAAACCTGCTAGGTCTGCGAGACCTAGTAGTAGGTTTTTATACAATCAAAGAATTTACAATCAAATATATGAGAATGAAAAATGTTATACCTGATAAATACATAAGAATAGCAGTTTGATAATTTGTTCTCATAACAATTCTTAACGATTTTATCAACAAAACAAGATGCCAAAATAGGATAAAAGCTAACAATAATTTTAAGAAAATTAAAAGAATAGCAAAAATAAAAATACTGCTTGTTTGATTGTTTAGGATTATATAGTTTATTAGAAATAAGCTGATAACGATAAAAACACCGGCAATTATCGGGTAATTGGAAATGCATAAAGCTTTATAGATTTGTTTTAAACTGACTTTTATTTTAAAAAGTTTTCCGGTTATTTTTAGAATTCCGCCAAAGACTAGATTGTAGAAGATGCCATATAAAGTTCCAAAAATTAATAATGTAAAAATTGTTGCAAAAAGTAGAGATAAATTTTCATATGGCTTTTTATTCAAGAGTCTAAAAAAGTAGTAAAACTGAACTATTCCATCTGCTGCAAATAGAGCTGTGAATTTAAAAAAGTGTATTTTTTTGTCAACAAACTCTCTAATTACTTTTTCCGGGTATTTCCATAAATCTTTTAGATCCATTTTTGTGATTTATTTCTTAAATATCCAAAATATACAGTCGGTCTTTTTATCAAACAATCCGTCTCACATCACTTAACCGGTGAGAATAACGTTGAAATTTCCGGCTCCAAATCCCTTTGTCGTCAATATCATCTATATGGGTATTTCCGTGTGAGTGGTAAATAGTGCCGTCGCCTAATAAAAAACCGACATGAATCACTTTGCCTTTGTCATTGGTGAAAAATGCCAAGTCGCCGGGTTCGGCTTCATTTAATTTGATAGAAACGCCTTGTGTGGCTTGGTCTTTGGCGTTGCGAAGCAAATGATGTCCGCAGATTTTGTAAGCCATTTGGGTTAAACCGCTGCAATCCAGCCCGAAATGTGTTTTTCCGCCCCAAAGATACGGACTGTTTTCATACGTAAAAGCAAAATCCAATACTTGTGCTGTGTCGTGTTTACCTGTAATATAGTTGCCGGTAAAGATACCGTTTTCGTTGCCTATTTTTATGGTCAATTTCTCAGGATTAAAATTAGGCAACACACTCCCCATTGGCAATAAAAACCTGCCTGATTGGGGAAAAATCACTTCACTGACAATATCGGTAGTATAGTAGGCTTGTTGTTTGTTAAGCGCATCAAATTCTTCATCGGTTAATTCAAATATGACTTTTTCATCAATCCAACCTTCGTAGTGGTCATAAGTGGTTTTGATATATCGCCATTGCTTGTAGGTATCTAAGATTTCAAACGTGTCTCCAAAAAGCATTTGGGTCATAATCTCGGATTCGTCGGCACGGTCGGCACGAATGGGGACTATTGTGGCAAAATTTAAGGCTTTCATAAAAAAGAGTTGAAAGTTAAAAGTTGAAAGTTAAAAGTAACTAGTTCAAGTGCTACTGTCATTTCGAACGTAGTGAGAAATCTCTCATTTAGATTACTTGCCCGACTATGGTCGGAATCGAAATGACAGCAGTGCTTAAAATCAAGGTTTTTATTCATTTTCAATAATCATGGCGCCGGCGCCACCGCCACCGTTACAGATACCGGCTGCGCCGTATTTGGCGTTGTTGCGTTTTAAGGCGTTGATCAATGCCATAATGATACGGGCGCCACTGACACCGAGCGGATGTCCGAGTGATACAGCGCCTCCGTAAATATTACATTTTTCGGGGTCAATGTTCATCAGTTCCATATTGACCAATCCTACTACCGAAAAAGCTTCGTTAAGTTCAAAATAATCGATATCATCAAGGCTCAATCCGGCTTTTTTAAGCGCTTTTGGAATGGCTTTTGCCGGTGCGGTGGTAAACCACTCGGGTTCGTGCGCGGCATCGGCATATGAAACGATTTTTGCCAATGGTTTGATGCCGAGTGCTTCGGCTTTTTTTCGGGTGGTGATAATTAAGGCGGCGCCACCGTCATTGATAGTTGAAGCGTTAGCAGCCGTTACGGTGCCGTCTTTGGTAAAGACCGGTTTGAGAAGCGGAATTTTGTCAAAACGAACATTTTTATATTCTTCGTCTTCGGCAAAAATAATCGGATCACCTTTGCGTTGGGGTATTTCTACGGAAATTACTTCATCGGAAAAAATATCGTTTTTCCAAGCTTCGGCTGAACGTTGATATGATTTAACGGCGAACGCATCTTGATCTTCACGACTGATGTCATATTTTGTGGCACATAAATCGGCAAATACGCCCATGTGTTGTTGCGAATAGACATCTAATAAGCCATCGAGAATCAAACCGTCTTTAAGTTTAATGTCGCCGAGTTTAACGCCTTTACGCCCGTTGAGATAATGTGGTGCTTGTGACATATTTTCCATACCGCCGGCTACGATAATTTCGGCATCGCCGGCTTTAATGGCTTGTGCAGCCATACTGACGGCTTTCATACCCGAAGCACAAACTTTGTTAACCGTGGTTGCCGGAACCGTATTGGGAATACCGGCAAAAATACTCGCCTGACGGGCGGGCGCTTGCCCTTCACCGGCTTGTAAAACATTGCCCATATAGACTTCGTCTATTAAATTAGGGTCTAAATTGATTTTTTTTAAAGCGCCCATAATGGCGGCAGCACCGAGTTTGGGTGCAGGAATTCCGGATAATGTGCCGTTAAAACTGCCGATAGGCGTTCTGGCATACGAAATAATAACTATATCTTGTGGTGATTTCATAATACATTTTTTTAAATTGCCCTAAAATTACAAATAATTACAGAAACAGCCGTTTATTTCTACAAAAAAATCTTAATTTTGGCTTGTGTCAAGTTTTTTGATTTGATATAAATTTATTTGAAGCGTTTAATAATTTTATGAGAAAAATTTTAAATTATATTTATCGCAATATCTTTTTGATATACAAAGCATTGATTTTTGCCGGAGCTTTGGTGTTGATTATATATTTGTTTTCTCAAACCGGTTCCTTTCAATACGAATTTGTTAAAAATAAAGCTTGGCAATACCAAGATTTAAAAGCGCCCTTTGATTTTACGATTAAAAAATCTAAAACGGCTATCCAAAAAGAACAAGATTCTATCAAGCAACATGTACCGTTATTTTTTGATTGGCAACCGGTTGCTTTGACAGAAATGATTCGTAAAACGGATAGCATCATTCAACAATCAGGTTTTAAAAAGCCCGATATTGACCGATTAATTGCCTTAAATCACCAATTATTACCGCAAATTTATAAAACCGGCTATTTGAAACAATTACCGCCGGATTATAAACAGCCCAATTTGTATATAATTAATGAGCACAAACTTAAAGAAGTTCCGGTCAAAACGGTATTTAATACAAAGAAAATCAATAAATTATTAAAAAATTACTTATCCGGTCAGCCGGAATACCTGTCATTTATGACACAGCTTTATACCCGGCAATTGCCGGTTAATTTAAAACCGGATAAGCATTATTATCAACAATATTTACAGCAAAAATTAACCGATATTAGTGTGAATAAAGGCTTGGTGTTAAAAGGACAAGATATTATCAAAAAGGGAGAAATAGTTACGCCTGAAAAATATGAAATACTAAACTCTTTAAAGCAAGCCTATGGTCAGAATACGAAAAGTAAATATCATCAGTTATGGGTGTATGTAGGCTATGGGGTTTTGGTTGCTTTGGTATTGTTGATGTTGTTGTTATTTTTAAAAAAATATCGTCCTGAAATTTATGAGAATAACATCAAAATCAGTTTGATTATCTTCAATATGCTGTTGATGTTGGGCTTGATAACATTTACGGTTAAATATTATCCCGCTTATGTTTTTGTGGTGCCGTTGACTATTTTGGCTTTAATCTTAAAAGCTTTTTTTGATGCCCGTGTGGGTTTATTTGTGTATGTTTTGACGGTGTTGTTGCTCGGATTTGTAGTGACCAACAGTTTCGAATTCATGTTCTTGCAGATGATTGCCGGAATTGTGAGTGTTTTGACGGTTTCCGAATTGACCAAACGATCCAATTTGTTTTCATCGGTGGGGAATATCGTTTTGGTTTATGCCATCGGATATTTGGCTTTTCATTTGATTTATGAAGGCGATTTTTCGGTGATAGATTATAATGTATTGATTCAATTTATTTTTAACGGACTCTTGGCAATTGCGTTATCCCACCAATTGATTTTGTTGTATGAAAAGCTTTTCGGTTTGGTATCCGATGTGTCTTTGTTAGAATATTCCAATACCAATTCCAAATTACTCAAACGCTTGGCTGACAAAGCCCCCGGCACCTTTAATCATTCGATGCAAGTGGCTAATCTTGCCGAAGCGGCGGCTAATGTCGTCAATGCCAACTCATTGTTGGTCAGAGCAGGGGCTTTGTACCACGACATAGGCAAGATGCTCAATCCGTTTTATTTTACCGAAAATCAAACATCCGGTGTTAATTATCATGACGATTTACCACCCGAAGACAGCGCCCGTATTATCATTCAACATGTTTTGGACGGGGTGGAATTAGCCCGTAAAAACAATTTGCCCGATAGAATCATCGATTTTATCCGGACGCATCATGGCACGGGAATTGTGCAATATTTTTACAAAAAAGCTTTGGAACAAAATCCTGATGTCGATAAATCGAAATTTCGGTATCCGGGACCCAATCCTTTTAATAAGGAAACCGCTATATTGATGATGGCAGATTCCGTAGAAGCGGCATCTAAAAGTCTGCGGGAACCGACAGCCGAAAAGATAGACGAATTTGTCGATAAAATCATTGACCATCAGTTGCAATCGGGTTTGTTGGACAATGCCAATATTACTTTGAAGGAAATATCAACCATTAAAAAATTGTTTAAGAAAAAATTAAAAAATATTTATCATTTGCGCATTGAATATCCTGAGTAGAGATGTTGCCTGCAACCTCTCGTGTTAAAAGTTCATAATGTTTGTAAAGTTGAATGTTTTGTATGATGCACTAGTGTCATGTCAAATGTATTATGACGCATAAGCCGAAGCGGTGTGCTGAGCTTGCCGAAGTATTATTTTTGTGGAGAGCAAGACATAAAATTTTCAGCATAGCCGTAGCTATGGTTAAAATTTTTAACGCAGCTATCTGCAAAAAGAACGAGTGCTTGGTATGACAATAATATGCTTGACATGACACTAGGGAGTTTCTTAATTGATAATTGAAAATGGCGCTTCGGTACATCCAGATTCCTTTGTCATCTGGTTACTCAGCAACCTACTTTTCAAATCATCAGTTCATCAGTTCATCATTTTATCAAAAAAATATAATCATGAAAAAACTATTAATCTTATCAAGCATTATTTTATTTGCCGCTTGCAAATCACAACAAGGTTCTATGAAATCACCAACCCAGAAAAATGAAGCATTTGCTTATGAATTGGTAGTACAATCCACTTTGCACGATATTGAAAAAAATGCTTTTGAACCCGGATTGTATAAGTTTTCCGATAAAGCGAATTGGGACAAATTTCTACAAAAAATGCAGTTGGCAAATGAAGAAAATGCTAAGTTTAAATTAGATAAAATCGATTTTGAAAAGGAGATGATTGTGGCTATTTTCGATAAAATTTTATCGCACGGCGGTGTAAAATTTTATATTGATCGTGTTGAAAATACACCGGATGCCATTAAATTTATTACGGCACATCAAAGTCCGCAAGGACAAATGAGTATTCAAGTGATGAATCAACCTTATATCATCGTTAAGATTAAGAAAACGAATAAACGATTGGTATTGGTTAACAAATAGAACCTAAGGCTTTGATTGTTAGAAATATAAATTTTATTATGCTAAAAGATAGCTTGATTTTCAGGTGGTTTTTATTGCTAATGTTTGTCATCTTATCATCTTGCGGAAATTCAAAATATATTCGCAGGCAATTTGACTATGCTAAACCGGTTGATACGCATTCCAAGAAAATTGATTTTCAAACTAAAAAATTGTACAAGGCGGGACAGGTCTTTGCTGATAATCGTTTTGACGGAGCTCGTCTTAATGATTTTAAACAAATTAACGATTCAACTTATCAAGTGCTGATAGAGCCGGAAAATACGCCTATCAATCCTAGTCCGTGGTATGCATTTAAAATTTGGTCGGAATATTCTGATACTATCAATTTGCAACTCAAATACAAACATGCCAAACACCGCTATGACCCTAAAATCAGTAGTGACAGAATGCATTGGAAAACCATTTCCGGATACACTTATAATGTCGATTCAACGGCGATTAGTTTTAAACTTGTTGTAAATAAAGAAGCGCAATGGTTGGCAGCGCAGCCGATTTTAAACTCAACTGACACTAAAAAATGGCTGGATAGTTTGACCGGAAATCCTTTGGTTTCTCCTGTTCAGATGATTGGTAAAAGCGTTTTGGGTAAACCGCTTTATATGTTAAAAATTGGTACCGGTGAGTCAAAAAATAAGAAAATTGTTGTGTTGTTAAGTCGCCAACATCCACCCGAAGTAACCGGTTTTAAGGCATTGCAGTCTTTTGTGAAACAACTGCTAAAACAAGATACATTGACCAAAGCTTTTTATCAAAAATATGAAGTTTGGCTGTTTCCGTTACTTAATCCCGACGGGGTAGATTTGGGTCATTGGCGTCATAATGCCAACGGTATCGACTTGAACCGAGATTGGGCCAATTACCGGCAACCGGAAATTGATGCCGTTACCAAGTTTATTGTTGCCGAATCAAAAAAATATCACGTAAAACCTGTTTTAGGTATTGATTTTCATTCGACTTTTAAAGATGTTTACTATATTTTTGACGATAGTTTTCATAGTGTCTTACCCGGTTTTTGTGAAGTTTGGGCGACAAGTATCGATAGAATTATGTTTCCTTTCAAAACCAAAAAGAGTCCGTATGGTATGACACAACCTATTTCAAAAAACTGGTTCTACAAGCAATTTAAAGCCGAAGCCATGACCTATGAAGTAGGTGATGATACACCACCAAATATCATTGAACAAAAAGCCCGAGTTGCTGCTGTAAGCATGATGGATTTGTTGCTAAAATATTGAATTTAGTTTTTTAACTTATTGTTTTTGAGTAATATATATCTCGTTTGATTCTTTTTGCCGATGATTTTTAAGATACCTTGGTCAACGGCTTTTTTTAAATCTCTGCTGGCGGTTGCTGTTGATATGTTTTTAAAAATAGTCATATAATCTTTCCGGCTAAAATTGTCCATTTCGGTATTCGCAATATATTCCAATCGTTCTTTTGAAGTCAACTTTTTTATATTAGATTGAAGTAGTTCGGATAGAGAATTGTCAATCACATTTAATAAATATTCAATAAAAGCTGTTGCATTTGCTTTTTGGTCGGATAATTTTAAAGCTTTATAATAATCATCTTGTGTTTGGCTGATTAAACTTTCAAATGGTAAATACTCAAATACCGGATATTCATTCATTAAAATTATAGTTTGCCATAATCTTGCCATTCTTCCGTTTCCGTCTAAAAACGGGTGGATAAATACCATTTCGTAATGAAAAACACAGCTTTTGATTAAGATAGGGTCTTCATCTCTTTTGATGTAATTAAACAAATCTTTCATTAAATACGGTACATTGCCGGCAGGTGATGCAATATGAGCAATTTCTTTTCCGTGAACAATACCAACGCTTTTTTTTCTATACACACCGGCATTTTCGATTAAGCTGTTCATCAAAATTGTATGGGCTTTCTTAAATGATTTTTCCGAAAAAGCCGAAAATTCATGGATTTTCTCATAAACTTTAACAGCATTAAGCACTTCAAGAATATCTTCTTTCGGTCCAATGATTCTTTTATTTTCAAGTAAGGCAGTTATTTGTTCTTCCGACAGGGTATTTCCTTCAATTTGTAAAGAAGCGTGAATGGTTTTAATTTTATTTTTCTTTCTTAAATTTGGTGTAGGTTTGTCTAAATAATAAGCTTTTACTTCGCCTAATTTTTCAGAAATGCTTGTCGTTAATTTCAGAATAGTTGCAGTTATGTTATAAGGTGGTTTCATTATTTTATTGATACTATCATTTGATACTATCAAAGGTATATAATTAACTTTATGCTTGCAATTTTTTTTTGTTTAATATTTTTCTTGCCTGAAAAATTGATCATTTATGGTTAAATAATGAATAGCTATCATCAATTTTGTTCTAATATCAGAAAGATTGTAACGTTCATAAGCCATTATCAAACTTGAATTCATTGTAGGTGTAATGTCGCCTGCGGCTTTAAGGCGCTTTATGTAATTTTTGATTACGTTGTTTTCTTTCCCATATTTATCAAGAAATTTGCTATACTTATTATTTGAAGCCAAGCTGATTTCTTTAAAATCTAAACTGTCTTTTTGTTTTCTAATTATTCGATGCCGCCCAAAATACCATATCTGTTTAAATGTAGATGAGTCAAGTTGCTTATACATTTTGAGTTGTTGATTAAAATCAATTTTGGGATCAAATGTATAGTTTGAATTAAACTCTTTTTTAATTTGCGAACAATATTTTTTATAGCATGCTGTTAATGAGTCGTTATCCATGTCCTTTGAGCCGCAAATTTGTTCATTAAAAAAGTCAAATATTATTTGTAAATCTTTTATTTCCTGTTTGTTAAAAATCTCTGCAATAGTATTATTTAATTTAAGTTCTTTACTTTCAAGTGTTGAACAGCTTATTAGAATTGTTGAAATAAGGAAATAAATTAGCGTTTTTTTTATGTTTGTTTATCAAGAGTTAGATGTGAAAAAGGGAATAATAAATAGTAAAGTTCATAACCAGCAGTTTTATCCATTTAACCGTGTATCAATATTCATACGTTGATGTAGAATTCTAATGATTTCAATTGCATCTTCTTTCTCGTTGATCTTATAGAAAATGTAATGTGATTTTATTTGAGACCGAAAATAACCTTTTCTGACATGGCTGTAATCTTTCCCTGATTTTGGGTATTTAGAGAGATGTTCTATTTCGTCCATTATTAAATTAAAATACCTGTCCGCTTGTTCAATCGACCATTTTTCAGTAGTGTAGCGCCAAATGTTTTCAATATCTTGGCTAGCTACATGACTTATTTTATATTTCATTATTTATTGATATGCTCTTTATGAAGTTTGTTTAAAAAAGAAGTTCTATCAAAATCTTTGATAAATCCTGATTTTTCCCCTTTTTTTAGGGCTTTTATCAATTCTTCATTCTTGGTTTCTTCATATTCAAGCAGTCTTAGAGCAGTGCGGACAACTTCACTTATCGAAGCATACTTTCCGGATTTTATTTGCTTATTAATAAAATTATTGAAATAATCTCCTAATAAGATGGATGTGTTTTTTGCCATAATTTTTTAATTTTAAACAAAGATACCAATTCTTGGTATGATTTCAAAATATACGATCAAGTTGATTTTAAACAAGTTTTTCCCATCATGTTAAAACTTAGCTAAATCCATCCGTCCCTATCCAAACTACGATATTGAATAGCTTCGGCAATATGATGACTTTCAATATTTTCGGTATGTTCCAAATCGGCGATAGTACGGGCAACTTTTAGGATACGGTCATAGGCGCGTGCCGACAGATTGAGTTTTTCCATCGCATTTTTGAGCAAGTTTAAAGACGTATCGTCCAGTTGACAATATTTTCTGATTTCTTTACTGTTCATCTGCGCATTGTAATGGATTTTATCATGCCCTTCAAAGCGCTTGGTTTGGATTTTACGGGCGGCAATGACCCGTTCTCTAATGACTTTACTCGGTTCGCCGCGTCTTTTATCGGAGAGTTTGTCAAAAGGCACCGGATTAACTTCCACATGAATATCGATACGGTCGAGTAGGGGACCGGAAATTTTGTTCAAATAGCGTTGCATTTCCGCCGGACTTGAAGTCATGCGGCTGTCGCCGTCGTTAAAATAACCGGACGGACTCGGATTCATACTGGCAACTAACATAAAACTGGCAGGATAGGTTACTGAAAATCGGGCGCGTGAAATATTGACTTCACGGTCTTCCAAAGGTTGACGCATCACTTCTAGAACCGTGCGTTTAAATTCGGGTAATTCGTCTAAAAACAACACGCCGTTGTGTGCCAAAGATATTTCTCCCGGCTGCGGGTAACTGCCACCACCAACCAAAGCGACATCCGAAATGGTATGATGCGGACTGCGAAAAGGTCGCTGACTGATGATACCGATATCATTTTTGAGTTTGCCGGCAACCGAATGAATTTTGGTAGTTTCCAAAGCTTCTTGCAATTCCATAGGCGGCAAGATGCCCGAAATACGCTTGGCGAGCATGGTTTTGCCACTTCCGGGTGGTCCTATCATAATGATATTGTGACCGCCGGCGGCTGCAATCTCTAAACAACGTTTGACTGTTTCTTGTCCTTTGACATCGGCAAAGTCAAATTCGGGAAATTCCAGTTGTTTGTAAAACAAATCTTCCAAATCAATATGTTCGGGTTCCAAAGTTTTTTTGCCTTCAAAAAAATGAATAACATCGACGATATTTTCAATACCGTAAACTTTCAAACCATCCACTATGGCGGCTTCTTTGGCGTTTTGTGCCGGTAGTATGATGCCTTCAAAACCCAATTCTTTGGCTTTTAAAGCAATGGGTAATGTGCCTTTGATGGGTTGTAATCCGCCGTCGAGCGAGAGTTCTCCCATAATCAAATATTTATCCAAATCATCGGTAATCAGTTGTCCGGTAGCATGTAATATGCCAATGGCTATCGGTAAATCATAAGCGGAACCTTCTTTGCGTAAATCAGCCGGCGCCATATTGATGATGTATTTTTTGCCGGGCAGCCGGTAACTGCTGTTTTGTAAGGCAGCAGTTATGCGGTAGTTGCTTTCGCTCACAGCTTTGTCGGGCAAGCCAACCAAATGATAGCCGATACCTTTATCGACATTAACTTCAATAGTAACAGGGTGGGCATCGATACCATAAATAGCGGCGGCAAAAACTTTGGTGAGCATAACGGAAAATTTTGATGAATAAGATATTTGATTTGCAACAAATTTAGCAATAATTTTGTAAATGATAATATTGCATTTACCGGTTAAATATACGTTTGAAGCATATTAATTTGTAAGCGATATAATTTAAAGAATAATTGTATTTTTGTAGCTCAATTAATTTATATAGTTAAAAAATACATCACAATATGAGCATTCCCGCTAAATATAACCCGAGTCAAGTAGAAGATAAATGGTATGAATACTGGATGAAAAACGGATATTTTCATTCGGAACCGGATGACCGAGAACCCTATACCATTGTTATTCCGCCACCTAATGTAACAGGGGTTTTGCACATGGGACATATGCTCAACAATACTTTGCAAGACGTTTTGATTAGACGGGCGCGTATGCTTGGCAAAAATGCTTGTTGGGTGCCGGGAACCGACCATGCTTCTATTGCTACAGAAGCCAAAGTCGTCGCTAAACTCAAAGAACAAGGTATTGAAAAAGATGATTTAACCCGCGAGGAATTTCTCAAACATGCTTGGGATTGGACACACAAACACGGTGGCATTATACTCGAACAGTTGAAAAAACTCGGCGCTTCTTGCGATTGGGATCGTACCAAATTCACTTTAGACGATGATATGTCCGAAAGTGTTACCAAAGTTTTTGTCGATTTGTATAACAAAGGCAAAATATACCGCGGTTTTCGTATGGTTAACTGGGATCCGGTTGCTAAAACCACTATTTCCGACGAAGAAGTCAATTATACCGATGAACAAGGACACTTGTATTATGTCAATTATCCGATTGTTGGTGAAAAAGATGCTTATATTCAAATAGCCACTACGCGTCCGGAAACCATATTGGGCGATACTGCCATTGCGGTCAGTCCGGAAAATGAAAAATATAAAAAATACATAGGTAAAAAAGCTATTGTACCGATTGCTAATAGAGAAATACCTATTATTGCCGACGATTATGTCGATCCGGAATTTGGAACAGGTGCTTTAAAAATTACGCCGGCTCATGACCCCAACGACAAGGAAATAGGCGAACGACACAACTTGGAAATCATAGACATTTTTAACGAAGATGCCACGCTCAATGCACATGGTTTGCATTATGAAGGCAAAGACCGTGATGTCGTCAAAAAAGAGATAGTCGATGAACTCAAACAAAAAGGCTTCCTTGACAAAATAGAAAAGCATATGCACCGCGTAGGACGTAGTGAACGGACTAATGCCGTCATAGAGCCACGCTTATCCCGTCAGTGGTTTTTAAAAATGAAAGAGCTGGCACAACCGGCTATTGATGCAGTACGCAACGAAGAAGTCAAACTTATTCCCAAAAAATTTGAAAACACCTATTTTCACTGGATGGATAATGTTCGTGATTGGAACATTTCACGTCAATTGTGGTGGGGACACCGTATTCCGGCTTATTACTATGGCGACGGCGAGAATGATTTTGTGGTAGCAGAAACTATAGAAGATGCTTTGCAATTAGTCCGCAAGAAATCAGGCAATACGCAACTGCAATTAACCGATTTGAAACAAGATGAAGATGCTTTGGATACTTGGTTTTCATCATGGCTATGGCCCATGAGCGTATTTGACGGCATACGCAACCCGGACAACAAAGATTTTAAAT
Organism: Flavobacteriales bacterium; assembly: GCA_026996605.1. GTDB lineage: Bacteria > Bacteroidota > Bacteroidia > Flavobacteriales > Flavobacteriaceae > WGBX01. The sequence continues at coordinate 4,925 of JALWLE010000063.1, read as the reverse complement.
ACTACTACCCTACCAACGATTTGGTAACCGCCCCCGAAATTTTGTTTTTTTGGGTTGCCCGAATGATAATTGCCGGTTATGAGTTTGCCGGCGAAAAACCTTTTGAAAATGTTTATCTGACCGGTATTGTTCGCGATAAACTTGGTCGTAAGATGTCAAAATCATTGGGCAATTCTCCAGATCCGATCAAAATGATGCAAGAACACGGCGCTGATGCCGTTCGTGTAGGTATGTTATTAACTTCACCTGCCGGAAACGACCTGCCTTTTGATATCGAATTGGTTATGCAAGGACGTAATTTTGCCAATAAAATATGGAACGGTTTCCGCTTGGTTAAATCTTGGGAAATTGATAATGATAAATCTCAACCAGATTATGCAGCGACTGCTATCAGTTGGTATAAAAACCGGTTTCAACAAGTACTTTCAGAAATAGAAGATGATTTCTCTAAATATCGTATTTCTAATGCTTTAATGCGTATTTACAAATTGCTTTGGGATGATTACAGCTCATGGTTTTTAGAGATGATTAAACTGCCTTACGGTGAAAAAATAGACCATAAAACTTACAACGAAACAATTGAGATTTTAGAGAATAATCTAAAAGTATTACATCCGTTTATGCCTTTCATGACCGAAGAAATTTGGCAATATATCAAAAAACGCCAACCCGATGAAGCATTAATTGTAGCACCTTATCCCGAACAAACCGGATTTGACGAAGATTTTCTAAAACAAATGTTACATATTCAAGAAGTGATATCGGGTATTAGAAAAATTAGAAAGGAAAACAATATTAGACAAAAAGAAGCTTTGGTTTTGCAATATATTGAAAAACAATCTGTTGCGACTGAACTTTTGCCTGTTGTGAAAAAGTTAGCAAATGTCGGTCAAGTAGAAAAAATTACTCAATCCATTGATAATGCTGCATCTTTCAGAGTAGGCTTTAATGAATATTTTGTACCGCTAGAGGGTTTGGTTGATCCGGAAGAAGAAAAGAAAAAACTGGAAAGTGAATTGGCATACACGCAAGGTTTTCTTAAAAGTGTCCAAAAGAAATTGAGTAACGAACGATTTGTTAACAATGCCCCCGAAAAAGTGGTGGCTATGGAACGTAAAAAAGAAGCTGATGCTTTGGAAAAAATTGCTATTCTCGAAGAGCGACTTAAGAAAATAGATAAGTAAATTTAAGATTCTTTATCGCTTTTTAACCCTACAATAAGAATTATTTATAGGATTTAAAATAAAAGCCGGTCATTAGTTTTAACTTTGGGTAAAAATCAAAACTATGAAAACTTTATACACATTGGTATTCATCCTTGTTTTATTAACATCATGCCAAAATAATAACAAAAAACCAAGTGATCAACAGCCGAAAACAACCGAAAAACTGCAATCGACACAATGGATTTTAGATGAAGATAACTCTTCTATCCATTGGACCGGTTACAAAACGACCGGCAAAATAGCAGTTAAAGGGGTCTTTAAAACTTTTAAAATAAAGGGTGTTAAACCTGCTGCAGATTTAGTATCCGTTTTACAAAGTGCCCAAGCAGAAATCAATATTTATTCAATTTTCTCTGACAATGAAGAACGTGATAATAAATTAATCGGGAAATTGTTTGAGAATATGACCGACACCCAAAAAATATATGCTCGAATAGAAAAAATAAAAGCAGACGGTCAATCGGCAATGATGACTATCAATATGAATGCACACGAAAAAACCGTACCGGTACAATTACAAATTGATGAAAATACAGGAAAAGTATCTTTAAGCGGTAAAATAGATTTACTTAAAGATTTTGAAGCAATCGATGCCTTTGAACAATTTCATAAAGCCTGTTTTAACAAACATAAAGGTGAAGACGGTGTTAGTAAAACTTGGTCGGAAGTAGGATTTAGTGCAGAATTAGTTTTCAAACACAAGTAAAATACATTTTTAAAAGCCTGTTATTTCGATTCATCCTGATTATCATCGGAACGCTTAATGACCTTCTACACCATACAATTTCTTAAAAAATATGAAATACAAAAGTTTACTCAAACGCATGGCAACAGAACTGACCGAGCCGGTCACTTATTACCTAGATGCAGAAGATGATTTTATCATTCTAAATAATTTATTGGACAAAAATCTAAAAATCAGTTTTGAAGGCTATCAATGTTTGAGTTGCGGGCAAGACGTCCCAATATTTGCTCAAGGTATGTGTAAAAAATGCTATTTTGAGAGTCCGCAAGTGGGCGAATGGGTCATGAAACCCGAATTAAGTCAGGCGCATCTCGGCATTGAAGATCGCGACCTGTCTTATGAGAAAAGTGTCCAACTGCAACCCCATATTGTTTATTTGGCAAAAACCGGTGATGTCAAAGTCGGTGTAACCCGCAAATTACAAGTGCCTTATCGTTGGATTGACCAAGGGGCGAATGAAGCTTTAGCAATATTGGAAACCCCTAATCGTTTTTTTGCCGGACAAGCAGAAGTATTAATTAAACAACATATTACCGACAAAACCGGATGGCAGAAAATGCTAAAAGGCGTCCAAAGCGATAAAGATATTTTACAAGTTAGAGAACAAACCAAAAAATATTTAGATGATGAACTTTTAATCTTTTGGTTAGATGATAGGCAACCGGTCAAAATTACTTATCCGGTTATCAAACATCCGGAAAAAGTTAAAAGTATCAACCTGAAGAAAATTCCTGAATTTGAAGCTAAACTCATCGGCATTAAAGGGCAATATCTAATTTTTGAAGACGGTAGCGTATTTAATGTCCGAAACCATTCGGGATATATAGTCAATCTATCGTTTTAAAATTTTAACTTTGCTTTGGTTCGATAGATTTCTCGATTAAAAAAATGGCCTGTTTGTTGGTCAATAACTTCAAAAATCATAAAAATACTGAATCTCATTTTTTCAATCGGGATATTTTCTTTTTCATCGACCAAATAAAAGTTTTTGACTTTGCGATACGCAATTATTTTACCATCTTTTTTAATTAAACGGTCAAATTTATTCCAATTAGCATTGGGATTATAACCGAAATATTGAAAAAACTCAGGATTGACTTTCAGTTCTTTATTAGGGTTAAATTTATGCTCGGAATAGACTTTTTGTGGCAGATAATTCAAATCTTTAATGGTCTCGGACGGATCCATTTTATAATAATCCCGCGTAAATGACGTGTTTACATAAACACCATTATATTTTGCAGGATCATTATAAACAAAAATTAAAGTAAAAGGCTCTTTTTTAAGCTTTACCGTATTGTTATTCAAGCGGATACTATCTTTGCCTTGCTTTAAATAAATTTCTACCGGCGCATTTGATGTTTGTGCCGGTGTCGAAAAACTGATTAAAATAGTGAATAGTAGTGAAAATATAGTACGCATAAAGCCCTTTTACAGATTTGTAAAAATACAAAAAAAAAAAGAATAACAAATTTTGATTTAAATAATTCGGGTAAGATTTTTATAATAGTTCGTAACAAAAGAGCTGTACTTATAACTACATCACTTTACAATGACGCTCTTAACAATAATTTTATCAGACATAAAAAATTTAAAATAATATATTCCCTCTGAAAAATTTTTCACATATATTTTTTTATCTTCCGGTATTTGTGTTTTATTTTCTATTAGTTGTCCTAAGCTATTGTATATTTCAAAAGACATTTCTCTGCTTGTAAAATAAGAACTAATAATAACAAAATCATTTGTAGGGTTTGGATAAAGATTTATCAAATTCTGTAACGAATTACGTCCTAAAGATAAAGCAGAAGGTTCCATTACAAGTAGTTTAACAATATTATCATATTGATCTTTTATAATTATTGCCAATTTTCCGGCATCAATTTCAACAATATCTCTTATCATTGGAGCAGTTAATCCGAAAAGATTTGTATATCTGTGAAATGTTGCGCCTTCATTATAGGTTTCATACAGTTGCATCAACCCCGTATTATCGCCATTTATATTTCCACCAAATACCAAATGATTTATGTCATTAGGATCTACCCAATGAGCATACATATAGGTATATGGTTTTTCAGGCTCCCCGTTAGATTTATAAATAAAAGCTACATCGTTTGTACTGTCTGTATTTACTTTTGAAAGCGCCCCTTCCTGCCCAACATATAGGTAATTTCCGGTATAAGAATAGGTTTGTAACTTGTCAGGTCGTCTATTTGACCAAACCGTATTATCAACAATGGTCGTCAAATTATCCAATTGTGTCGGGTCTGATGTATTAATGTCATATCTATCTAATTCGGCATTATCCATTGGGTTTTCTGAACCATAAAAAAGTTGAGTGCTATTTGATGGTAGAAAAGCTAAGGTCACAGGATACCCAATTGCACCACCGCTACCATTATTAAAATATACCCAATTATTGCCACCATCGGTGCTAATCATAAAATTGTAACCGTAATAGGTGCCTGCATATAAATGATTAGGATTATTAGGGCGCGCTACAATATTTGATAAAACTTCTGCCCCGTTCCCGGCAGCTGTCCAAGTGCTGCCACCATCATTTGAAATAAACAATGGGGTTGTGTTATTAGCATCTATTAAGGCACCTGCAAATATTTTACCCGGAATAGTTGGATGCTTATATATAAAAGTTATTATCTTATCCTGCAATCCAACATTTTCCCAAACCTGTGTTGCAATATTGTTTTTCCAAACGCCTTTAGTAGTGGCAATAAGAATATTTCCGTCATGATATGCAGCAGTTTGAAACGGTGAAATAATGGTAATATCAGTATCAGGGATAAAACCATGGTCTGTAAATATGGCATTTTGAGCAAAACCAATATTTATTGACACCAATATTATAATCGATGTTAAAATGGCTTTTGTTTTCATGAATTAAATAAATATAACATTTGTTATTTCATAAAAAATACCTTTATCAAATATGA
>JALWLE010000062.1 GCA_026996605.1 Flavobacteriales bacterium | reverse complement strand
GTTCTACAACCAATTGGGCATCTTCTTTAACCGATTTATCGGCTATATCTTTGTAGGCGCCGTCATTAAAAATGACACAATTTTGTAAAATTTCCACCAAGGCAAAACCTTTGTGTTTGTCGGCTTCAATATACAATTTGGTTTGCAATTTGGCATCATTACCGGCAGCTCGTGCAAAAAATTTGGCTTGCGCCCCAATGGCTAACTCGCCCGGATTAAACGGCGCTTGCACATTACCGTAAGGCGATGATTTGGTTTTTTGCCCCAACAATGAAGTCGGTGAAAACTGTCCTTTGGTTAAACCGTAAATTTCGTTGTTAAACAAGATGTAATTCAGATTGATATTTCGACGAATAGCATGGATAAAATGATTACCACCGATAGCCATGGCATCACCGTCACCGGAAGCGACCCAAACACTGAGATTCGGATTGGCTAATTTGGTACCGGTTGCAATAGCCGCAGCACGTCCGTGAATACCGTGAATACCATAGTTATCCATATAATACGGGAAGCGAGATGAACAGCCGATACCGGAAATAAACACGATATCTTCTTTTTTCTTACCTATTTCGGGTAAAGCTTTCTGAATAGAGCGCAAAATGACATAATCGTCACAACCCGGACACCATCTGACATCTTGGTCACTGGCAAAATCTTTGAATGTATATTTGATATTTGTAGTCATAATTAAGCGTCTTTAAGTATTTCTTTAAATTTTTGAATCAGTTCTTCTGAACCTAATGGTAAACCTTGAACTTTATTGTATTTGATATAATCAAATTTGGGATAATTCATGCGTAATAAGTCGGCAAATTGTCCCATATTTAATTCCGGTACGATAATCTTTTTATATTTTGAAAAGGTTTTATCTACTCCATGAGGCAACGGATTGATATATGAGAAGTGGGCTAAACCGACTTTATATTCCGGATGTTCTGCTCTAAAACGTTTAACAGCGGTTTTTAAACTACCATAAGTACCACCCCAACCGACAACGAGTAAATCGCCTTCTTGGTCAAATTCAGCTTCAAGCGGCGGAATAAAATCTTTGACTTTACGAACTTTTTCGGCTCTAAGCTCAACCATTTCTTGGTGGTTTATAGGATCGTGAGAAACCGTTCCTTCTACTTTGTCTTTTTCAAGTCCACCTATCACATGTTCCAATCCCGGTGTTCCCGGAATAGCCCAAGGGCGTGCCAATGTTTTCGGGTCACGTTTATAAGGATGAAAATCTTCAATGTATTCGGTTATTTGATAAGTTTTAATATCCGGCATTTCATCTAGTGTTTTGATACGCCAAGGTTCCGAACCGTTACCGATATATCCGTCAGTCAATAAAATAACCGGCGTCATGTGTTCTAAAGTCAGTTTGGCAGCCATATATGCCATATCATAACTGTCAGCCGGCGATTTTGCAGCGATTACAATAGCCGGACTTTCCCCGTTTCGACCATACATGGCTTGCATTAAGTCGGATTGTTCCGTTTTGGTCGGTAAACCGGTTGAAGGACCGCCACGTTGTACATCTATAACAACTAAGGGAATTTCAAGCATGATTGCCAAGCCAAGCGCTTCACCTTTAAGGGCTAAGCCCGGACCGGAAGTTGTCGTAACAGCTAATTTACCGGCAAACGAAGCGCCGATAGCCGAACTTATACCGGCTATTTCATCCTCGGCTTGAAATGCCGTAACATTCAAATGGCGCCATTTTACCAATTCGTGTAAAATATCAGTAGCCGGTGTAATGGGGTAAGAGCCTAAAAATAAGGGCAATCCTGATTTTTCAGCGGCTGCCATCACCCCCCATGCTGTTGCTTGGTTACCCATAATAATACGGTAAGTTCCTTTTTCTTTGTCAGCCGGTCCTATAACATAATGGGTCGGCATCAACTCTAAGGTATCGGCAAAATGGTAACCGGCTTTTAAAGCTTTGATATTGGCTTCTACTATTTTCGGTTTATTTTTAAATTTCTTTCTTAAAAATTCTTCGGTATATTTAGGATCTTTACTATATAACCAATACAGCATACCCAAAGCAAACATATTTTTACTTCGCGTCATACTTTTGCTGTCCAAACCGGTATCTTTTAATGCTTCTCGTGTTAAAGATGTCATCGGGACGGGAACAACATTATAATGAGATAAAGACCCATCTTCCAACGGATTAGAGTCATATTTGGCTTTTTGCAAATTACTTCTGGTGAAAGCATCGGCATCAACAATCACCATATGCCCCGGTTTTAAATCTTTGATATTGGTTTTTAAAGCAGCCGGATTCATAGCGACCAATAAATCCAAATCATCACCGGGCGTACTGATTTCCGTTTGTCCGATATTGACTTGAAAACCGGAAACACCGTACAAACTACCTTGTGGCGCTCTAATTTCGGATGGATAATTGGGGAAAGTGGCAACATCATTACCTAATAATGCTGCTGATGTAGAAAACTGTGTGCCGGTTAATTGCATACCGTCACCTGAGTCACCTACAAATCGGATCACAACGTGATCGAGTGTTTTTTTATCTTTTTGTAAAGCTTCTGTGCTCATGAAATTATGTTTTTTTCAGTATTTTGACAAAAATAGAAAATTAAATATAGCTACTTATTGATTTTTGTTATTTTTTTTTAAATCATCAGACTTTTTTATATTGACAAAAATTTCCCTTGTAATATTATCATAATATCATTTTTTCAAGTTTTTATTGATTATTTTTAATTTATAAACTTTCAATAATATTCAATACAAGGAATCTTTTAAATGCTTGAATGCAAAATTTTATAAGTATGATAAGTTCTTATATTTATTTAAAAAACTCAAGACTTTATTTTTATAATACTGCCCTCCTACTTGATGAATATTAGTATGTCTTGCACCCTCTATCAATACCAATTGTTTTTTCTTTCCGGCAATTTCGTTATATAAAATCCGGGCATTTTTTACATTAATTTTTTGGTCGGCAGTTCCGTGAACAATCATCACTGGTTGGTTAATTTTGGTACAATAATCTACCGGATTAACTTGATTTATTGGAAAACAAGCTTTTTCTGCTGCCCTTTCCAGTAAAAAATTGTTTAAAAAATCAGATTCAAAATGCAGATAATACCGGCTATAATCTTTCGTAATTTGTTTAAAATCGGCATAACTGCTTTCGATAATGCCAAATTTCAAACGTTTATCAACAGCCAAAGCTTGCAAAGCCACAGCACCACCCAAAGAATGTCCCCAAATACCGAAATTTTGTTTAAAACCTTGTGCTTGCAAAGCATCAATTAGATTCGATACATCTTGTTTTTCATAATAACCGAAACTGCAATATGTCCCCTGACTTTCACCATGCGCTCTCATATCCAAAGCAATGGCATTATACCCGTTCCGGTTGAGCCAAAGTGCCATATCATGCCAATGTTCCTTATTGGAACGAATACCATGCAATAAAATAATATTGGCTTTGGGATTTGAAATACTGTAAATATCTGCCGTTAAGCTTAAATTATCCTGAGTTTTAAAATGAAATTTAATAATGTATTCGGATACCGGCTTAAATTCAGCATCGTAAAACATTTCTCTCGAAAATTCAATCAAAGGATTTCTGATTTCTACAATAAAATTGGGGGCATAAGCATATACAAATAGCCCGAAAATCAAGCTAAAACCGATAACAAATTTATATTTTTTGATGAACTTAACAAACAAAGTTGATATTTTTTGCAAAAATACATTATATTTTATAAACAAAAACCGCCCGAACAATTCGAGCGGTTTCTTATTTATATAAATTGATTTTGCACCTACTGCACAACGACATTTACTTCGGTATTATGTTGAACGGACACATTGATGTTATCTATTTCAACATCACCGTTATTTTCAGTGTCCACTTTTAGTTTATAAACACCTTGTGGCAATCCGATAATTTTGAAATTACCATTGGCATCGGCATGTGTTGTGACATCGTCGTCTAAACCATCTCCGGTATAATCATATTCAATCTTAACATCGGCATAAGCAATAGGATCGCCGTTGGCATCTTTAACCGTTCCGGAAACAGTGCCGGTTTTTTCCAAAGCAACAGCTCTAAAATCAGCATCAAAATCTGCGATACCGGTAATTTGCGTAATATCGGTAATCCAATCACCTATAAAGCTACCGGAAAATTCGAAACTATCCGCCAAATCCAAATCCAACAATAAATCACCGACTTGTCCGTCAGTCACTTGCAAAGCGGGTTCAATATCTACTTCACTTTGACTACCGGCAGCAGCGTTAAATTCAAAAACCGTGTTGTCTGTCATTTTGACGGACACGTTGCCAATGGTCACACGCACTTCATTATAAGTGCCATTAGGTACGGTATTGAGACTGACTTCCGCCGTAGAACCGTTCGTGTAATCGGCTACATTAATGGTTTTATGTCCTTCAAAAACCGTTACATAATCATCTTGATCGTTTTTGAGTTCAATCTTGGTAATTTCGACATTGGCTTCCATTAAAAACTGCACCGGAAACGGATCATCGGTCAATTGTACGGATACTTTTGCCGGTTCGTCGTCTTTTTTACAAGCTGTCATCAAACTTCCTGTTACTAGAAGTAATATCAATAATTTGATACTTGTTTTTAGCATTTTCTTCATCTTTCTATTTTTTTGTGTTAGTCAAAAATATGTTTACAATTTTTATGCCAAACATTTTTTAAAAACGACACATAAGTTACACAAAAACAATACGAAATATCTGTTACAAATCGGCTTTATCTAACAACTTTAACCCACTTCCCGTTACTGACTGCCATGATATTGTGGTCATACATCGCATCACACTTAACCGACGGCAGATAAAACGCACCGGTATAAGATGCATTTGCTATTAAACGGAAGGTTTTGGTTTGTCCACGTTTCAAATCAAAATAAGTCATCACGCGGTCATCACGGATATCTTGATACGTAAAACTATCGGATTTCCAACGAGCGATATTATCCAGACGACTGTTAGTAATTTCCCAACCCGAAGGGAATATCTGTGTCAATGCCATATTTTGATAAGATTTGAGTATGCCCGGATGTTTCACTATCACTTCAATGACAAAGTCCGTTCCTTGTTTAATTTGACTGACATCAATGGGCTGACCGGATACATTATAATAATTAATGTCCATGATTAAGTTTTTAGCACTTGCCAAATCCGGACTTTCCAATGGTCTGCCGGTATTGTAGAGTTTAACAAACAGTGTTTGCTTACCGTTGTTTGCCAATTTGACCGAAGTTGCACCGCTTGACCGGAAGTTAACCGGCAGTTGCACCAAGGTTTTTGCCGTTTTAACCGATTGCTTTTTACCGGAAATATTCAAATCAAATTGCATGGGTTCATGATTGCCTTTTGATACAAACGACGAAACTGCCAATAATTCATACGCCAAAGTTTGCGTATTGAGCCAACGTCCGGATGCTAAATCCGCCGTGATTTCATCAAGCAAGGTTTTAGCTTTATTCAGCTCGTTCAACTGCACCAAAGTTCGCAAGATAATGGCTTCATCTCGGTATGAATTGCCAAAGGTATAAGCCAACTCTTGATATTTCGGCACTTGGGTTGTCAGGTTTTGCATCATTTGACGGGCAACCGAGCTTTTTCCGGCTAAATCATAAGCCGCTATGAGTTGCCATTGAGCAGCGGGATACAGATTCGGGATTTCACGCAAGCGGTTCATCGCCCCTAATTCGGCTTTGCCGGCAAGCGCCAAAGTATATAAACGATAAGCTTGTATCATTTGATGCGCCCGGTTTCCGTAACCGGAAGCATTTTTATTGTCAGACCAATCTCCGGCACGGCGTTTTTGATACCGGACCCAATCTTGCAACATATTGTCCGGCAGCGCATAGCCCTTATTTTTGGCTTCAATCAAGAAATGTCCGGCATAGTTGGTACCCCAATCACTGGCGTAACCGCTTTCATCCGGCCAATATGTAAAACCGCCATTGGTTAATTGGAATCGTTTAAGACGTTCGATACCGGCAGTGATATTGTCTTGGATTCGGGCTTTTTGAGCATTGGATAAATCCACCAAATCAGGCAAATACAGTTGCGGAAAGACCGATGAAGTGGTTTGCTCAATACAACCGTGCGGATAGGTCATCAAATATTCCAATCGTTGCGACAAATTAATCGGCGGTATACTCGACACTTCCAATACAGCTTTATTCGTACCGATGATACCGAAAGGTACTATGTCGGTTTGCCAAGTTTGTCCGGCATCGACCACTCCGTCTTTAACGCGTGTAATTGCGGGATTTGCCAATCGCACCGGAATATCAATCGTATAGTCGGCTTTTTCGCCCCCACCCGATACGCTGACTTTAACTTTACCATTCCCGACTTTGCGAGCAACTGTCAGGTCAAAAAATACCATTTTTTCGCCGGCTTGGTCAAAATGCAACTGCTGAACCGTTCCGGAATCGGGTTTTAAAATATCATTGGTCGTTATTTTGACTTTAACGTCTTTCACTTTACTATCCGAAAAGACCGTTACCGGCAAGCTGACATGTTCTTGCGGTCCTAATACACGCGGCAAACTTGCCAAGACCATCAGTGGTTTTTTGACGGGTGTCGTTTTATCAGCATGACCGTAAGCGCCTTGCAAATTGCCGGCTACCAACATGGTTCTGACCGAACCGATATAATTGGGCATGGTAAATTTGTGCGTTTTGGTTTGTCCTTTTTCTAAATGAAAAGTCCCGAGAAATTTGACAACCGGTTTAAACCTATTGGCTTTCTTTGTTCCGTCTTCAATGAGCTCTTCATCACCACCGATTGCCAACAAACCGGCTATTTGTCCGCCGAACGCCCCCATCACATAATTATACATATCATAGGTTTTAACGCCTAGCGCTTCTTTGGCATAAAAGGCATTCCAAGGCGCCGGTGTTTTAAACCGGGTTAAATCGAGCAGCCCGTCATCGACTACAAATAAGCTGTAAGTCATGGCTTTGCCGTCTTGTTCTTTGACTTTGATTTGTACCGTGCTTTCCGGGCGTAGTTCATCCGGCATATTCAAAACAGGATGTAATCGCGTACCGGGATTAATTATGCTAATGCCTTGCACACCATACAAGCGAATGGGGCGGTCGTTATCGGTATGCTCATATGCCTGCACATACGAAATATGCACATAGACGTTAGGACTCATGTCCGCCGTCGTTTTAAAACTGACTTTGTGTTGATTTTTTGAAATATCCACCCAAAAACTTTGCAACATACGGCTACCGTTTTCTATACTGACCAATGCCTTTCCTTGATTGCTCACCGGCAGATTGATTTGCACATTATCGCCTATTTGGTATTGCTTTTTGTCCGTTGCAAAGGTCAGCATCTCAACGCCACCGGGGGCTTTACCGTTGTTGTTTTCCCACCAACCTTTATAGTCGGTATAAAAGATTTGTCCGGCGCTATGCCCCGACACCGGATCGGTGATACGAATAAATTTTCGTCCCCAAGTCTCGTTTGGAAATTTGAGTTCGTAAATGACTTTGCCGTTTTTAGTTGAAACATAATCGGTTATGAGTTTTTTACTACTACTCGATTGCAGGTAGTAGCCCAAGTCTTCATCGCTGTCGCGTTGCCACCACCAACGCCAAGATATTTCATAGACTTCAATTTTGAGTTTTTTACGACTGACCGGTTTGCCGTATTCGTCCACCGTAACAATGGGAATTAAATTCGGTTCGTCGGAATACAAGGCGTCATTCCAACCCTTGCCTTTGGGTATTTTGACCCCGACATAAGATTTGTAAGGCGAATAGCGTTTGGTTTCACGGTCGATACTGAAATCGCCGCCTTTTTCAAACACACGGGTTTTAAAACTTGCCCGCAACATACCGGGCGCCTTTTCCACTTCAATATTTAAAGGAACGGTGGCTTTACCGTCCGCATCGAGTTTGCCGTCAAAAAGCGTTTCGGTATTGCCGTAAAAAGATTTGGATACATCATCAAAATGATAGTCCGGATAATTTTTAAAATTGGTTTTACCTTTGGACAGTCGCATCTCGACTACGGCACGCAAATTACTTGCCGGCGCCCCGTTCAACCATTTGGATTCGAGTTGAAAACTGCGGTCTTGCTTGTGTAAAATATCCCCGTTGAATTTTAAATGAATTTTTAAACGATTGGGTTTTACGGCTTCTATTTTAAGCGTTTTGGTAAAAACAGCCCCACCGACTTTGAGTTTGGCATGCCAATTTCCGGTCGGGGCTTCGGGCGGTGTCGCCATACGAAAATCGTAAAAATTGTGATTGGATTGGGTTTTAACCCGTCGTAAAAAGAGTTGATTTTGTGGATTATAAACTTCCAAAACCACCGGATGATTTTTGGGTAATTTTTGATTCTTATCCGCAATAATAGCGTTGAGATAAATGCTATCGCCCGGACGCCAAATACCGCGCTCGGCAAACAGATAGGCTTTGATGCCTTTTAAAACTTTTTGCCCCGACACATTGAACATACTCAAAGACAACGAACTGCCATTGTCTATACGCAAGTAGCCGGTTTGTCCGTCTTTTTCAGCGATAATCAAAAAGCCCTTGCGCGGCAGATTGATTTCAGCGTGTCCATCGGCATCGGTTTCAGCTTTTCCAATCAGTTGGTGTTGGTAATCATAAACTTTAATATCTGCACCGGATATATTTTGCGTGCTAATCAGGTCGGTTACAAATACATTAATTGTATGGTCACCGTTTTCTTTGGCAATGATACCGAGATTGGACGCCAAAACATTGCGTTTGATTTTACGCTTGCTGTCGTAATAGTATGACGGATTACAAGGATTGTTTCGCTGGCTGTAATCGTAATCATCGTAGTAGTAATAATCGTCATAATAGTAGTAATTATCATCCGGTCCGTCATAACGACTCTCTTCGTTATCCGTTTCGGCGGTTGAAGTCAAATTTTGCGAAGTACTTTCCCCACAATTATATAAGGATTGCTTTTGGTTAAAACTCATTTCCACGCGATAAATCGCCCCGGGTTCCACTTTGATTAAATCTGACAAGTCGAGTGCAAAGACATTCCACGAACCGTAATCAATGGCTTTATCGGATTTGAGTGGCACTTCATCTTTGTAAACAATCCGCCCGACGCGTGCCAATTCGCGACTGCCGTCTAACTGATTAACTTGCAGGAATTGCGGCACGTTTTTCTCAAATATTTTGATGATTTTGACATTAACGGCTTTCAGATTGACCGCTTTAAAAGGAAAAACCAAGCCGTTGGCATTGGGCAAGATATTACCTTTACTGACCGCTTCGATATTGGGTTTTAAACTGCTAAATTTAATGGTTTTTTGATACGTTTTACCCAATCTTTTGCCCATCGAATTTTGCAAACTACGACTGATGACCAATGTTTGCGGTTTGTTGAGCCGTTGTTTCGGATAGACTTTAATACTGTTATTTTTAACCAAGAAACGTAGCGGTTTAGCCGGTTTAAAATAAATCAAACCTTTGAGATTTTGGCGTGTATTGATCGGATCGGAAAAATATAAAGTGATAACTTGATCAGGTTCGTTGGTTAAGGATATATCCATTAGTTTAAAACTGTCAAGCGGTGGAATTTTAATCACTTTTTCACCTTTGTTTTTAGCATTAACAGGCGCGCCGTTCCATTGCAAAATCATGGTGTTTTCTTGATTACCGCGCGATATGCTATCCACTGTAAAATGATGCTTTTTGTGTTGGTAGTCATGTGTCCAACGAATTGTTTTTTGCAGCGTTTTTTGAACGGCGCTCAAACATTGTTCTACCTTGTCATTATCTGCAAAATCGGCAGTAGTCAGTTCGCCTTCAAATTTGTTCCATTTCAAGTTTTGATTATCATAAGCTTGCATGCCCAAGGTTTGCACGTCAATAGCTTGGTTTTTGGTTTGAAAACCGAATTTGAAAGTTTTAAAAGCACTCGGCACATCTATAATCTTATCGAGATGGAAACGTGCTTCAAAGACTTGTCCGTTAGGTAGTTTTTCATCCGGCTTAAAAACTATCGTATAAGCATTTTCCCAAGTTGCTACACCTTTTATGGCAGGTGTAAATTCCAACACACCGGCATCGAGTTTGTCACCGGCTTTTACCTTTTGTTCTTGGGTCAGTTCAATAACTACCGGATCGCTGTTGGATATCACACCGGAAGTAAAGCCGTTGATATAAGTCGTAAATTTTTGGTCGGATTTCAGCGGTTGTTTTTGGTCTTTACAAGCAGTCAAAAATAAAAAGGGCAATAAAAATATTGCACTGAAAGTCAATTTGGAAAAACGCATCATATTGGAAAGGTTTGAGTGACTATTAATAGTTGTTTTAATTTTATGTGTGGTTATCTTTAATTTTTATTACAAAAATACTTTTTCTTGCTTGGTTCAGATAAATCTATTTGATAAGCGTAGTTATCTAATTGAAATTCATCATCAATTCATTATTAATAATGGAAAGCTTATTTGTTATATTTAGAATTTTTGTTGTAAATATAGGAAAAAACTTTCAATTCAGGTTATTGAGCTTGTCGAAATATATCTTTTAACTTTTAACTTAAAAAAATCCTACATTTGCCAAAAAATCAATCATGACCAAAAAAGTCTATCACTTAAAAACCTGTGACACTTCACGTCGGATATTAAAAGACGTATCAGAATATTTGGACGGTTTCGAATTTCAAGAAATCAAAGAGCAACCCCTTACCGCAAAGCAGCTTGACGAAATGAAAGCATTAGCCGGTTCGTATGAAGCACTGTTTAGCCGGCGGGCAAAAAAATACCGCGAAATGGGCTTAAAAGATCAAAACCTTTCCGAAGAAGATTATAGGTATTATCTTTTGCAGGATTATACTTTTCTTAAAAGACCGGTTTTTATCATCGGCGATACTATATTTATCGGTAATAGCAAGAAAAACCTAGCCGCTTTAAAAGAAAAATTGCAGAGTTTATGACCAATAGACAGAAAGGTATATTTTTTGCTTTTGCGGCAGCATTGATTTATGGCGTCACCTTTACCATAGCCAAAGATGTGATGAAGATTCACATTCCATCTTTTGCTTTTGTCTTGATGCGGGTTAGTGGCGCCATGGGGGTCTTTTGGCTACTGTCGTTCTTTACTAAAAACGAAGCTATAACGAAGCGGGATTATTTTAAATTTTTAACGGCAGCACTGTTCGGTATCGCTATCAATATGATGAGTTTTTTAAAGGGTTTGTCTTATACATCACCTATTTCCGCATCGGTTTTGATGATAACCGCCCCTATTTTTGTGATGATTTTCTCATTTCTATTTCTGAAAAATCCTATCAACAAATACAAAATAACCGGTGTTTTATTAGGTATGGCGGGTGCTGCATTTTTGATTTTATATGGCAAAACCGGACAATTAAGCGGCAGCAATCCGCGACTGGGCAATGCTTTGGTGGCGCTCAATGCGGTTTCATATGCGCTGTATCTGATTTTAGCCAAACCCATATTAAACAAATACCAACCGGTTACTTTTGCTAAATGGCTTTATACCTTTGGTTTTTTCTTGATTTTGCCGTTCAGTTTCCAAGAATTCAGCCGGCTTGATTGGGCGGAGATTCCCTTGCAAATACATTTAAAAATCGGCTTTGTCGTGTTTTTTTCGACCGTTTTGACCTACTTATTCAATCTATATGCACTCAAATGGCTCAAACCCACCACCATGAGCGTTTTTATCTATTTACAACCACTGATTGCCACAATATTTGCTATCTTTGTAGGGTCAGATCAATTGAGTTGGATAAAAATTATTTCGGCAAGTTTGATAATCGCCGGCGTATATTTGGTTAATTTATCCACTCAAAAAAAATAATGTTTATGATTTTATCTATGACCGGTTACGGTAAAGCGACGGAAACTTTTAATGACAAAAATATCATTGTAGAATTGCGGGCACTCAACAGCAAGAATCTCGATTTGAAAACACGGATGCCGTCCAATTACAGAGAATTGGAAATGCCGATTCGTAAAATTTTATCGCAGCTGCTCAAACGCGGTAAGGTAGATTTGAATATCCAGATAGAAGATTTGGAAGACCACCCCAAAAACAAAATCAATGTACCTGTTTTAAAACAATATTTGGTTGACTTGAATCAAGTCCATCCGGATGCCGACCAAAGTGTTTTGATAGCTGCCGCCTTACGTTTGCCCGATGTACTCAAACCCGAAGAAGACGAGTTAAGCGATGCCGAACAACAAGCCGTGATGAAAGCGCTCAATGAAGCTGCCGGATTATTGACCCGCTACCGAAAAGACGAAGGACAAGCTTTGGAAAACGACTTAAAATTACGACTTAAAAATATCAGTAAAGCTCTGAAAGACATCGAACAATTGGACACTGACCGTTTGGATAAAATCAAACAACGCTTGAAAGACGCTTTAAACAACTTGCAACAAGAAGTAGATCAAAACCGGTTTGAACAAGAACTGATTTACTATCTCGAAAAATTGGACATCAACGAAGAAAAAGTCCGCCTGAAAAACCACTTGCAATATTTTGAAAAAGAACTGCAAAAGCCCGATGAGATAAAAGGCAAAAAACTGGGCTTTATCTCACAAGAAATCGGGCGTGAAATCAATACCATCGGTTCCAAAGCCAACGACAGCCAAATCCAACGTAAAGTGGTGCAAATGAAAGATGAATTGGAAAAGATTAAAGAACAGGTTCTAAATGTGTTGTAACGAAACTGTTGTCAAATCGTCAATCTGTAAACAACAAATGAAAAACTATGGGTTTCGAAATTGACAGTCACAACAGTGTCAAAAACAACCGGTCTTTACTTCGGGACAGGTTCAAGTTTAAAAGCAGAGAAAATTATTTTATTTCATTAGAAAAAGACAAAAAAGATTTTAAAGTTTCCGAAGGTCGTAACCGGCATTACAAATCCTATAAAAAAGCTTACCGTAAATTTTTATTCCGCATATTTTTTGTATTTTTAAGCACTTTAATCATACTCATCATTTTAAAACAATTTTTTAAATTATGACACAAGGAACTGTTAATCTGGAAATTATTAATTCCGTAGGATATATCACATTTTTTCATCCGTCAAGCAATGCGATGCCCGGCTACTTACTAAAAAAATTAGCCGATACCTTACAACAAGCCGGCAATGACGACAACATCAAAACCATAGTCTTACAAAGTGAAGGGCGCACGTTTTGTGCCGGAGCCTCTTTTGACGAGTTAATGGCATTGGATAATCTCGATCAAGCCGTTGAATTTTTCATGGGATTTGCCCGCGTCATCAACACGATGCGAAAACTACCCAAATTTATCATCACTAAAGTGCAAGGCAAAGCCGTTGGTGGTGGGGTCGGATTAATAGCGGCTTCAGATTACAGCTTGGCAAGTGTTCAGGCAGCCGTAAAATTATCGGAATTATCTATCGGAATAGGTCCTTATGTCATCGCACCGGCTGTTCGTCGTAAAGTTGGCACAGCTGCCTTTAGTGAATTATCCATAGACGCCACCACTTGGCATAATGCCTATTGGGCACGCGAAAAAGGACTCTTTGCCAAAGTTTATGATACCAATGACGAACTCAATGACGAAACCGAAATACTGACAGAAAAATTGGCAAGCTACGACCCCGAAGCGACCCGTTTACTCAAACAAGAATTATGGTCCGGCACCGAGAATTGGGATAACTTGCTCACAGAAAAAGCCAAAATATCTGCTCATTTGGTATTACGGGATTTTACCAAAGATTTTTTGAGAAAATTTAAGAAGTAATACATCTTATGTTAAAAATCTGAAATAACTCAAGAGATTTCTCACTATGTTCGAAATGACATTCTTTTCGAGATCATTACAATAATATCAGTAGGCACAAAGCTATAAATTATTCCCCAAAAACACCCGTTGGGCTTCGTTGTAGGCGTTTTCAAAAGCCGTGGTATTTATCGAAGTCGGGATTTGATGTTGTGAAAAATAGGTTAACAATTTTTCAGTTGGCAAGTTACCAACCAATTCATCTTTAGCCATAGGACAGCCGCCAAAACCCTTAATGGCACTATCAAAACGGCGACAGCCGGCACTGTAAGCGGCATCAACTTTGTCGTACCAAGTTTTAGGATGTGTATGCAGATGCGCCCCGAATTCGATATCGGGATATTTGGGAATTAAATACGAAAAAATGCGACGGATACTCTCGGTGTCTGCTGTTCCGACCGTGTCGGATAAAGAAATCAACCGCACACCCATAGCTCGCACTTTGACTACCCACTCTTCGACTATTTCTTCATTCCAAGGGTCGCCATACGGATTGCCGAAACCCATTGAAAAATAGACATTAACTTTTTTACGGTGTTTGTCGGCAATATTCATAATCTCTTTGAGCAAATCGCAAGATTCGCCTATGGTTTTAGACGTATTTCGCATTTGAAAAATCTCGGACAACGAAAACGGGTAGCCCAAATAGGTAATTTTATCAAATTGTACCGCATCATTGACCCCGCGCCGGTTGGCAATAATAGCCAATAATTTGGTATTTGTTTCCGACAAATCCAAAGCATCAACCACTTGTGCCGTATCGCGCATCTGCGGAATGGCTTTAGGCGAGACAAAACTACCGAAATCTATCGTGTCAAAGCCCACATCGAGTAAGCTTTGAATGTACCGAATTTTTGATGCAGTCGGGATAAAGGTTTTAATCCCTTGCATCGCATCACGCGGACATTCTATGATTTTAACGGGCTGACTCAAATTACAATTTTTTTGCGATGATAAAGATAGAAAAATAAAATGATATATTTTGAAGTCTAAAGCAATTAATCCTGAGAATAAAAATTTGAGAACCGAATTCAAATTCATGCATTATCAACCGTAAAATAATCTTATATTTGTCATATAAAAATTATCCTGTTTATGCGACATCTTATTTTACTGATTTTAAGTATCTTGATATTAAATTTTACAGCTTGTGACCAACATCCTTCACCCAAACCGGTCGCACTCTTTGATTATATTCTACCCCAAGCTAGTTACGCCGTCAAGGTTAATAAACCCCAAGCTATTTTAGCACAAAATCCGGTAATTATTGATGCTTATTTGTCCTTTTCCGATAAATCTTTTTTGTCAAAAGCAGGTTTTAAAACCCCTTATCTCATCAATATTTTACAAAACAATTCAAAAATAAAAGGATTTGTTGCCGTAGGAAATATCAAGAATATGGACAGTCTTTTTAATGGCAGAATCACCGTTTATGAACAGGATACTATCTATTCAACGCTTTATAAAAAAAGCAATTTTTATGCTACTGTTTTAAAGGGTACCGGGTTTATTTCCAATCAAAAATTGTTTATCGAGAATTGCATCAGAGACCAAGAATCATTTGGTGTGTTGGTGCAAAATCCGGTTTTTAAAAAAGGACTTGCCAGTTTGGATAACAATGCGACATTAAATATCATCGTATTAACGGACCGCTTAAAACCCGATTTGTATTTTAACAGTTCTTTAAAAATAAAATGGCAAGACACCGGTACATGGCAATTTTTAGATTTGGTAGAAACTGACAAACAAATAGCTTCGGGTATCAGTTTAAATAAGGATAGCATTGGTGTTCTAAACGATATTTTTGAGTCGGTCAAACCGGTTGCACAAGATTTTAGTCATCTGGAACCTTTTGCTCTTGACGAATCCATTACTTTGAGTTTTGACGATTTTGAACAGTTTGTCAATAATCTGAACCGGCATAAAATCTACGCACCGCAACAAGCCGTCGAAGGTAAAAAGATGCTTTCAGGTTTAAAAGCTTTGGCGTTTTTTAAAGAAAATGCCAATCGGGCTATCATTTTAAAAATGAGCGATTTATCTGAAATTAATGTCTATAACTATGAAAAAATCAAATCCATTAACAGTTACGAAATATATAAGTTTCCTTATAACAAATTGATTGATAGTTATTTTTCAAATATCCTACCGGCTGTTTCTACTAAATTTTTCACAATCATTGACGACTATCTTTTGCTAACCGGTTCACAAAGTTATCTCGAAAAAATCTTAAATGACATTCAAAATCACGCTACATTGTCACAAAGCAAGACTTTTCAAGCATTAAAAAGTGAAATTCCCGATAATTATCATTTAATATTGTTTAAAAACAAACTGAAAATCAGGGATAAAAAATACATGAAAGTCCAAACCTTTAAAGTAGAATCCGGAATGGTATTTACCAATCTAGCTTTAAAATCTTTTATGGCTGATAAAGGACAAGCATTAGTAGAACAGGTTTTGTCTTACGATTTATCCGAATTGCCTAAAACCGACCCGCAATTGGTGTTTAACCATAATACCAAAACCTACAATATTATTTATCAAGATGAAAAAAGTCGTTTAAATTTGATTGATTTAAAAGGCAAAACGCTTTGGCAAACAGACTTAAAAGGGGATATCATTGGCAAAATCTGGCAAGTTGACCTATTTCGAAATCATAAGTTACAATACACTTTTGTTACACCGCATCATTGGTATGTCATTGACCGGTTGGGACGTAAAGTTGAGAAATTTCCGGAATATTTCTTGCAAAAAATCACCCAAGGAATCAGTGTGTTTGATTACGAACACAATAGGAAATACAGGTTTGGTATTACACAGTCTGATAAATTCAAATTATTTGACAATCAAGCCCGAAAAGTCAAAGGATTTAAAGTCAAAACAAAGGGAGATATTGCCAATCCGCCGCAACATTTCCGTATCGGTAATAAAGATTTTATCCAAATGACAGATACCGACGGCAAACTTTATCTGCTTAACCGTCGTGGTCAAGAACGGATTAAAGTTTCCAAAACATTTGAAACCACCCGTAATCGTTGGGGCATCTTTAACCGGAAATTTGTCAATATTGATGATAAAGACCGGCTCATTGCCATAGATTTGTCAGGCAAAATCAAAACCGGAAAGGTAGATTTGGCAGAACATATTTTATCAGAAATTAAACATGGCACTTTAGCAGCCGTAGCAGATAATAAACTCTTAATTGATAAAAAAATAATCGACTTGGATTTAGGGACTTATACCCGACCGCATATATATAAAGCCGGTAATAAAATCTTGATATTTATTGCCAATACCGACAACAATAAGATTTATGCTTTTGACAAAACCGGCAAGCCGCAGAAAAATTTCCCGATTATCGGACAAAAAATATTGGATTTTAAATACGCTAAAGATGCCCGCTACTTATTGGTTTATGACAGTGCGCATAACTTGATTGTATATAAGTTTTAAGGGACTGATGATTTGTAGTGCTTCATTGGCTATTTTGTTCTTCAATGAAAAAATGTTGCTTCATAAGTTGTTTCTGCTTCAAATTTGAGGAAATGAGGAATTGATAATTAGAGGATAGGGACACTGAGTGATTCCAATGATAATCAGGCTTGTATTGAAGTAAAGAATTGACAACATAGCTCATTTGTACCGAAATGACCGAATTCTTTGAGAAAGTTAAGGGTTGATGATTTCACAACTTTTACTTGTAATGCGAAATTAGTTAAATAAATAATTTCAAGTTAATCAGACACTTAGAATAACCTAAGGAAAAAAGTGAAAAAAAAAGTGATTTTTTTGCTAAAAAAAATTTTTTTAGAATGCAAAAAGGTTTTATATTTGCACTCGCAAAGCAAAAGCGAAAGTAGCTCAGCTGGTAGAGCACCACCTTGCCAAGGTGGATGTCGCGGGTTCGAATCCCGTCTTTCGCTCT
>JALWLE010000061.1 GCA_026996605.1 Flavobacteriales bacterium | reverse complement strand
TATTCTCACTAAAAGCATAAGAACTATTCCAAGGATACTTTTTTGCCAGCGGGTCAACAGCAAAGAATCTACCTACAAAACAATCGTACTTATTATTTCAATTTACTAATTCTCTTCCTGCAACATATCTTTATACTTGTCCATCAAACCTTCAAATTCCTTCATTTTGTCGTCGGCAAATTGGTTATCATTATTGGCTGCTGCTAGTTTTAAGACTTCTCTGAACAACAGGAAGTTACGTTCAATATCGTCAAAATTGGCGTATTTTTCACGCAAAGGTAAATCGGCATAATACTCAAGATATTCTTTAAAACGCTTGGTTAAAGTATTTGCCAAGCGACGGGATTTATCGCGCTTGCCGAGTTTGTAATACAAATCGATATAATCCAATAAAGACGAATAATACCCAAAAGCTTCCACCGGCATTTTATCAATTGATAAATCAAGGATTTCTTCGGCTTTTTGTTTTTTCCCTTCTACAAACAGCGAGTCTGCCAAGCGATACAAATTATTGCGATAGGTCAATGAATTACGACGTGTCTCAGGGTCGAGATATATACCTTTGTTCATATTGCCCCAATCCCATTTTTTGACATTGGCATACATCGTATCGGTATCAATGCGTCCGAAGTCAATACCTTTATAAGGGGTATAAATCGGGACTAACTTGTAAGCCAAACCATCAAGTTGCAAATAGTTTTTGGCATACAGATAATCTTCATCTTTAAAACTGCCGCCGGTAAAATAAATAGGACGTTTCCAGTCGTTATTTGCCAGTTGGTCCAACATAGCCAAATTGGCTTTATAAATACCGTTTTCGCCGACATCCAAAATAATTTCTTTTAAAATTTTAGCCGAATCTTTGGGCGAAACGATGCCGTATTTCAAGACATTTTCTTTGTTTACCGGCACGCGGATATATCGTGAAGGATATAAATACATGGTTTGTCCGTTTTCGTCATTGACTGCTGTAAACTTGTCATTTAAAGACAATTTAATAAAGTCTTTGATGTCCAGAGTATCCTTAACAAAATTTGGATACAAAGCATCGCGGGTACCATACACATATTTTTTATGCGGTATTTTTATTTTCATCGGGTCTGCTTTATAGACTTTGCGTTTGGCTTGATCGATATACCAGTCGGTATTGAGCAAACTGGTATTAATCAAGCGCATATCGGTACGGACACCTTCTACATCACGGGCATACCAAAGCGGGAAGGTATCATTGTCGCCAATAGTATAAAGTATGGCATTTTTCTGACACGAATTGAGATAAGACTTGGCATTATTTAGAGCGGAATATTTTTCTGAACGGTCATGGTCGTCCCAATTTTGATTAGCCATTAAGACCGGCGCCGCTAATAAACTCAACAGTACAACGGAAATAGCGACCGGTTTTGGTGCAACATATTTTTTCAGATAGTCATACAATGCAAATACCCCGATACCGAGCCAAAGGGCAAAGAAATAAAATGAACCGACGACGGCATAATCGCGTTCACGCGGTTCAAAAGGTCGCACATTGGTATAAAAAACAATTGCCAAGCCGGTCATCAAAAACGCAATCAAAATGACATAAAAGCTTTTCCAATCTTTGGACGAATGGTATAAAATACCGATAAATGCCAACAAAAACGGTAAAAAGAAATAGGTGTTTCTAGCCTTGTTGTTTTTATAATCCGACGGCAAATTATCTTGCGGTCCTAAATGTATTTCGTCTATAAATTTGATACCGCTTAACCAGTTACCGTGGTTATCCAAGCGTCCTTGTTCGTCATCTTGCCGCCCGACAAAATTCCAC
Organism: Flavobacteriales bacterium; assembly: GCA_026996605.1. GTDB lineage: Bacteria > Bacteroidota > Bacteroidia > Flavobacteriales > Flavobacteriaceae > WGBX01. The sequence continues at coordinate 15,943 of JALWLE010000061.1, read as the reverse complement.
ATCAAATACCGCCAATACATATAGCCGAACTGATAACTGAACATAAATTTCATATTTTCAAAAAACGTGGGCTTACGCGTACTTTTAGGCGGAATACCGGCAATCATTTTATAATTGTCAGCACTGGCGGCATCCCACATACGCGGTAAAATACCCCAATGTTTATGGGTGAAATTTTGTTTGGCTTTTTTGTAATTATTGACAATCACATATTTACCGGCTTTTTTGTCTTGTTCATATTTGGGCTTATCATCGACATAAGGCTGTTCTTCATCTAAGCCGTGATAGTAAGCGGAATAATAAGGTCCGTAAAACAAGTGGGTTTCGCCGTATTGTTCACGATTGTAATATGCCAAGAGTTCACGGGCGTTAGTAGGGGCGTTTTCGTTGATAACCGTATTGGCATTAGCACGAATAGGTAACATTATCCAAGAAGAAAAACCAATCAATATAAACATTACCGACAGAGTTAATGCCTCTAAAAGCCGGTTGTTCTGCCGGTAAGCTTTTTTTAAGAAATGATAGAATAACCAAATGGTTAACAAACCGGCGATAGCCGTTCCCGTATTAAAAGGTAAGCCGAACGTATTGGTAAAAGTAATTTCAAAGAAACTGAAAAACTTCATTGTCCATGGCAATAGCATTTTAAAAATGACAATCAAGATACCAAAGACGGCAATATTAGCGATAATAAATGATTTCGGTGTGATTTTTTCAGTGGTTTTAAAATAATACAACAAGCCGATAGCCGGAATAACCAACAATACCATAAAATGCACCCCGAACGATAAGCCGATGACAAAAGCCATCAAAATCAGCCAACGGTTGCCTCGCGGTTTGTCCAAACTATCCACCCATTTTAAACCGAGCCAAAACAGGGCGGACATCATAAACATAGCAGCAGCATATACTTCAGCTTCTACTGCCGAGTACCAAAACGAATCGGAAAAAGTAAACGCTAAAGAACCGACCGTAGCACTACCCAAAACGATGATCTGTTCTGCTACAGACAAGTCGGTTTTACGTAAAATATATTTAACTAAGATATGTACAATTGTCCAAAACAGGAATAAAACGGTCAGCGCACTAAATATTGCCGACATCATATTGACCATATAGGCAATTTTAGCCGGTGAACTTGCAAACATGGCAAAGAAGGCGCCGAGCATTTGAAACAAAGGTGCTCCCGGCGGGTGTCCTACTTGCAACTTGGTAGATGTAGAGATGAATTCCCCGCAATCCCAAAAACTAACCGTAGGTTCCAAAGTAGCGATATAAGTAAATAAGCTGATAAAGAAGACCAATAAACTTAATATGATTTCAAGTTTTTTAAAAGATAATTGCTTCATATTGACATGTATATATTTGACATAATTTGTATTAAAAACAAAAATAGCAATAAAAATCAGCCGTAAAAGGAATTTTATCAAAAATTTAACCAGACAGACATCTTTTTGCGGACATAAAAACAATAATTCGTGTAAATATATTGCCACCAATATCAAGAATAAATTGTATTTTTGTATTCATTTTTTAAAAATGATGACAGCAATTAAACAGACACATATTATTGATAGACTTGGTTCTAATTCCAAACATAAATTTATCATTGTGGGAGGTATGCACGGTAACGAAGTCAATGGAGTAGCAGCCATTGAACAAATATTACCGCGACTCAAACAAGTATTTGATAAGCAAACGGGACAAATTTGGTTCTTAAAAGGCAATGTCCCTGCCTTGAAAGTCGGTGAACGTTTTATCGATAAAGATTTAAACCGTTTATGGTTAGATGAATATATTCATAGTGAAGATACAACCACAGCTGATTTTCAGTCGTTGCGGGTTTTACACGATTTGATTATCAATGATATTTGTCATGGACGATTTGATAACTGTGTGTTTTTGGATTTGCATACTTTTTCTGCCAAAAGCGGTATTTTTGCCATTCCGGCGAGTAACCAAAAAAGTATAGAATTTGCCCGTTCGTTCGGAGTGCCTTTTATCGAGCGTTTGTCTGAAATGCTGCCCGGAACCGCCTTGCAATATTTGGGACAAAAAGGCATGACGTCCGTAGTATTTGAAGGCGGAACACACAATACACCCGAAGCCACTCGAAATTTGGCTGCCGGTATTTGGCACAGTTTGGCACAAGCCGGTTTTATCAAAAATGATTTCCCTGAGGTACTGCAAAGTCGCCAATTACTCATTGATATATCCAAAGATTTGCCACATCATCTCGAATTGACCTACCGGCATAAACTCGACCGGTATCAAGATTTTACAATGCAACCCGGTTACTACAATTTTAAACCGGTTCAAAAATCAGAAAGTTTAGCTGTTCAAAATAAACAAGTTGTACAAAGCCCGTCCGGTGGATTTATGTTGATGCCCTTGTATCAGAAAAAAGGCAGCGACGGTTTTTTTATTGTTAAAGAAAAATAATGTCCTACTACGCTCCTGGAAAATTAATGATTAGCGGCGAATATGCCGTGTTAAACGGTGCCAAAGCATTGGCAATCCCGACTGCCGGCTATGGACAAAGTTTATGGGTCGATGAACTAGCGTCAAATACGCATTATTGGGTAAGCCGAGACCAGTCAGGCAAATGGTTTGAAGCTACTTTTTCCAAAGATTTACAACAGATAACCGGCACGACCAATCAATCGCAAGCGGTTGTTATTCAACGCATTTTACAATTTATCCAACAACAAAAACCGGAACTTTTTTATCAAGCCCAATATTTTAAAACGCATTTGAATTTTGACCGTTACTGGGGATTCGGCTCATCGTCCAGTTTGATAGTGCTACTCTCACAATGGTCGGGTGTGTCGGCATTTGATTTGCTCGACAACAGTTTTGGTGGTAGCGGTTACGATGTAGCGGTTGCCATGGCGAACCAAGCCGTTTTATACCAACTATCCGAAGTAAAACAAATGGATAGTCCGGTTTATAAAGGCAAATATCCCGTATGGCAACCGGTAGATTTTCAGCCGGATTTTTCCGACCGGATTTTTTTGATCTATCGTAATGTCAAGCAAAACAGTCGAGATGAAATCAAAAAATACCGTCAAAAAACAGTAACGCCCTCGCAAATACAAATAATTTCACAAATCAGCGAAGCGCTACCGGCTTGTCAAAGTCTAGATGAATTTGAAAGGCTTATTTTTAATCACGAGCAAATCATCAGCCGGATTTTACAACGCCCGACGGTACAGCAAGAACTTTTTGCCGATTACCCGGGACAAATCAAAAGTTTGGGCGCTTGGGGTGGCGATTTTATCTTGGCAACCCGACAAGAAGCGCCGGCTTATTTTCAATCCAAAGGATTTGGTCAAATACTTTGCTTAAAAGATTTATTGCACTGATGAACACCGGCAAACTCTTGGAATGGTACCGGCAAAACAAACGGGATTTGCCGTGGCGACAGACCAAAGCCCCCTATAAAATTTGGTTGTCGGAAATCATTTTGCAACAAACCCAAGTCAAGCAAGGGCTGCCTTACTATCAAAAATTTGTGACACATTATCCCACCGTGCAAGATTTGGCAGCGGCAAGCGAGCAGCAAGTTTTGAATTTGTGGCAGGGCTTGGGCTACTATTCACGCGCCCGCAATTTGCACTTTACGGCAAAGAATATTGTAAATGATTATCAAGGCAAGTTTCCTAAAACCTACAAGGACCTTTTAAAACTCAAAGGCGTTGGCGAATATACGGCGGCTGCCATAGCATCCTTTTGTTACAACGAACCGGTGGCGGTACTCGACGGTAATGTTTACCGCGTATTGTCGCGCTTATTTGGTATTGATACGCCTATCAACACAACCGAAGGCAAAAAAATCTTTAAGCAACTGGCACAAAATCAACTTGATAAACAACAGCCCGGACTTTATAATCAAGCCATTATGGAATTTGGCGCTTTGCATTGCAAACCGGCACAGCCCCAATGCGTAACTTGTCCGTTATCGTCGGAGTGTGTTGCTTTTCAGACCGGACAAACCGAAAATTTGCCGGTAAAATTGTCCAAAGTCAAAGTTAAACAACGTTATCTGCATTATTTTTTGGTAGAATGGCAAGGGCATATCATTTTGGAAAAACGAGAAAGTAAAGGCATTTGGCAAAATTTATATCAACTGCCTTTGATAGAAACCGGACCGAAAAATTCTATTTCAGATAAAGATTTACGAAAATTATATAAGCAATATCAAATTATCCCTTTAAACAAACCGGTTATTCTTGAAAAAACCCGTCACAAATTGACCCATCAACATTTACATATCGGTTTTTGGCAATTAAAAAGTTTACAAAAACCCTTGAGTATTGTTCAAAAAACAAGCATACGCGATTATCCATTACCGATAGTTATTGCAAAATTTTTGGATAATAATATTTTATGATTTACCTTTGACATATATTTTAATTTTTATTTAAAGCACAATAAATTAAGAGATTATGAACGGAACAATTAACAAAGTTATCTTAATTGGTCATTTGGGCGACAATGTCAAGATGCACTATTTTGAAGGTGGTAATTCCATAGGGCGTTTTCCTTTGGCAACCAATGACAGTTATGTTAACAAACAAACCGGCGAACGCGTCATCAATACCGAATGGCACAATATAGTTGTAAGAAATAAATTGGCTGAAATTTTTGAGCGTTACGCCAAAAAAGGCGATAAAGTTTATTTGGAAGGGCGTTTGCGTACGCGTAAGTGGACAGGCGATGACGGTCGCGACCGTTATACTACCGAAGTTCATGTAACCGAATTTACTTTTTTAACTCCCAAATCTAAAGAGCAGTCAAGTACCAATCCGGATCAACCGGTTCAGAATACTCCGACACCAACCGGTACGATCAATCAAGCGGATGTCAATCCCGAAGGGGAAGTTCCGGAAGACGACTTACCTTTTTAAAGCTGTAAATAATGGACGACTCGGATAGTTTATCCCAATTTATTCAAGTATTACCTTATCTGGCAGCTATTATCGTTTTATTGATTTTTTCGGCATTGGTGTCCGGCTCCGAGATAGCATTTTTTTCGTTATCTCCGGCTCATCTTGATGCGCTTGAAAAAGAACGAAAAGGACAAACGATAAGACGCTTGCTAAAGAAACCTAAAGAACTATTAGCAACCATTTTGGTGGCTAATAACTTTATTAATATCGGTATTGTCATATTATCCACTTATACGACGGCTTTTTTACTGAAAAACGTAGAAGGTTGGTGGAAGTTTGCCATAGAAGTTGTTTTGGTAACTTTTTTAATCTTGTTGTTTGGCGAAATATTACCCAAAGTTTATGCCAATCGCAATCCGGTTAAATTTGCCCTGTTTATGGCAACCCCTTTACTCATTTTGAAAAAAATATTTTATCCTGTTTCTGTTTTTCTGATTAAGTCAAGTCGTGTGGTCGAGCAGCGTTTAAACAAACAGTCCGAGCATATCAGTATGGAAGATTTGTCGCAAGTATTGGAACTAACCGACGATAAGGAAGCGACTCAAGAAGAAAAAGATTTGTGGGAAGGTATTGTGTCATTCGGTGAAACCGAAGCACGTCAAATCATGCGTCCGCGTATCGATGTATTTGCCCTAGAAAACGATTTGCCGTATAAACAAGTTTTGGAAGAAGTCAGTCGGCATGGTTTTTCACGTATTCCGGTGTACCATGAGAATATGGACAATATAACCGGCGTACTGTTTGCCAAAGATTTGTTACCTTATCTCAACCAAACGGATTTTGATTGGCGCAGCTTGTTGCGTGAACCTTTTTTTGTTCCCGAAAATATGAAACTCGACGACTTGCTTAAAGATTTTCAAGAAAAGAAAACTCATTTGGCGGTTGTGGTTGATGAATACGGCGGTACTTCGGGCATTATTACCTTAGAAGATGTTATAGAAGAAATAGTAGGCGAAATCACCGATGAATATGACCACGACGAACAACATTTTACCCGTTTGAACCATAATACTTACGAATTTGACGGCAAAATTTCACTCAAAGATTTTTATAAAATCATGGATTTATCGGAAGAAGAAGAAACACTTTTTGAAAGTCAAAAAGGTGATGCCGAAAGCTTAGCCGGCTTTTTCTTGGAACATTCCGGTAGTTTTCCGGCAAAAAACGAGCAAATTAAAATTGACCGTTTTAATCTGACAGCAACCGCCATGGACGGCAAACGGATTAAAAAAATTAAGGTGGAAAAGAAATAATTTTGATTATAACTTAAGATTTCTCACTAGGTTCTAAATGACACAGTACTGCTGATAATAGTTATAAAAAATTAACAAAAAATTATCAACAAAAATTATAACTTTATAAAAATATCTCTACTTTTGCCCGCTTAAAAATCAATTTGACAATGAACTTACATTTGGACTTTAATGAAATCATCACGGCAACCATGGTATTGTTTGCGGTTATTGATATTTTGGGCAGTATCCCTATCATTATCGATTTACGTCAAAAGGTAGGACATATTCAGTCGGAAAAAGCATCGATTGTTTCGGCGGTGATTATGATTGTTTTTTTATATATCGGTAAAGAAATTTTGAATTTGGTCGGAATTGATGTCGGCTCCTTTGCCGTAGCCGGTTCTTTTGTATTGTTTTTCTTGGCAATAGAGATGATTTTGGGTATCACTTTGTTTAAAGATGACGAACCCGAATCGGCTTCAGTTGTGCCTTTGGCGTTTCCTTTGATTGCCGGCGCCGGAAGTTTAACGTCCATTTTGTCGTTACGTGCCGAGTTTCATACGGTTAATATATTAATTGCCATTATTTTAAACATGATTTTTGTATATGGCGTTTTGAAATCATCCGCCCGTATCGAGAGAATTATCGGTAAAGCCGGCATCGGTGTTATTCGAAAAGTTTTCGGTATTATCCTATTGGCTATATCGGTTAAATTGTTTGTTACGAATATCAAAGAGTTGTTGTAACTATAATTGTTGAAATAGACCTGACAGAAAACAAAAGCTCACAGACCTACTAGGTTTTCAAAACCTAGTAGGTCTTAACAATTTACGTTTGCGTAATCCTTATGGTATTAACCATGCCTTTTTTGGTAATAGGCATTGATAAAACACTGACCATCATATCGTCATCTTGTAAATAATCGTTTTGACATGCAATTTTTTCAATATCTCGAACGGTTTCATCCGTTGAAAGTGTTTTGTCGTAATAGAAAGGCACAACACCCCATAACAGTGCCAAAGAATTTAAAATACGTTTATTAGCCGTAAAAACCAATATGTCAGCAGCCGGACGTCGGGCTGAAATCTTATAAGCACTAAATCCGGATGCCGTAAAAGTACTGATAACCGCTGCTGATACATCTTTGGCTATTTTAGATGCATTAAAACAAACTACTTGCGAAATAAAGCGTTCATCTCTATGTTCCGGTATCGGGGCAATCTCGGGCACTTTTATCAAACTTGAATTTTCGACTCGCATAATAATTTTAGTAACTTGTTTGATAACTTTCACCGGATTTTTACCCACAGATGTTTCGCCCGAAAGCATGACCGCATCGGCACCGTCCATAACCGAATTGGCAACATCGTTGACTTCGGCTCTGGTCGGAATGGCATTGGTAATCATACTTTCCATCATCTGCGTGGCAATAATGATCGGTTTTTGATGTAATTTGGCAATATGGACTAATTTTTTTTGAATCAGCGGTACTTCTTCCAAAGGCAACTCAATGCCTAAATCGCCACGTGCTACCATTAATCCGTCAGCTTCTAAAATGATGTCATCAATATTTTCAACGGCTTCCGGTTTTTCAATCTTGGCAATAACCGGAATTTTATAACCGGAATGTTCATTGATAAAATCATTAATCATCCTCAAGTCATCAGCTGAACGCACAAACGACAAGGCGATCCAATCGACTTTTTGTTTAATGGCAAACAGTAAATCTTTTTTATCTTTTTTGGTTAAGGCAGGTAAAGAAACCTTTGTGTTTGGCAAATTAACCCCTTTTTTGGAAGACAAATTACCCCCTTCAACAACTTCGGCTTTAACTTCATCTTTTTTGTTGGTACTCAACACTTTAACTTGTATTTTTCCATCATCAATCAAAATGTTTTCACCCGGAAAAACGTCTTTTGGTAGTTGTTTATAAGTAATGTAAAGTGTTTTGTTATCATTATCGGTAACAATTTTATTTTTAGTTGTAAAAGTGATAATATCACCTTCATTAAGAACCGTATCTCCGGCAACCTTTCCGATACGTAATTTAGGTCCTTGTAAGTCCGCCAAAACAGCAATCACCGTATTGAGTTCTTTACCGATTTGTCTAATTTGTTTAACCTGTTCTTTGACTGTTTCATGGTCGGCATGTGAGAAGTTGATTCTAAACACATTAACTCCGGATTTGACCATTTTCAGTTTGGTTTTATAAGATTCGGTTGCCGGTCCGAGTGTCGCAACTATTTTGGTTTTTTTATGGATCATCGTTTACAAATGTTTTTACAAAAATAAGTAATAGTTATATGCTGAAAGTTAAAAGTTTGTAAAGTTGACATTTGGCACTAAAAAAAACAAGTTTATCAATTTATCATCTCCTCGACTCCTCATTCCTCAATATTATCCGGATAAGCTTGTTGAATTTCATCAAAAATACTAAAAATATTGTTAAGATTATCTTCCGTAACTAAACGAATTCGAAAAGGTTTGAAATTGGGAATAGCTTTAAAATAATTGGAATAATGTGGACGAGTTTCCAATATGCCTAGTCGCTCGCCTTTCCATTTTATAGCCAATTCCAAGTGTTTTTTAGCCATTTGTAAACGTTCGGAAACTTTTGGGGTTTCCAAAATTTCACCGGTAGTAAAGAAATGTTTGATTTGTTTAAATATCCACGGATTACCTATGGCTGCCCGTCCGATCATAGCGCCATCCAAGCCGAATTCGTCACGGATACGCTTAGCATCTTGCGGGGTTTTGATATCGCCGTTGGCAAAAATGGGAATATGAATACGCGGGTTGTGTTTGACCTCGGCAATTTTGTACCAATCTGCCGTTCCGCTATACATTTGCTTACGCGTGCGTCCATGTATCGAAAGGGCTTTAATACCGACATCTTGCAAACGTTCGGCTACTTCATTGATAACGATACTGTTGTCGTCCCAACCCAAACGGGTTTTAACCGTTACCGGCAAATGCGTATGTTTGACAACCGCTTCGGTCATTTTTTGCATTTTATCCAAATCACGTAAAATACCGGCGCCGGCACCTTTACTCACGACCTTTTTTACCGGACAGCCGTAATTAATGTCAATAATTTCCGGATTGACGTGTTCTATACGTTCTACGGCTTTGAGCATTGAATCGATATTATGTCCGAAAACTTGCACGCCAATCGGACGTTCAGTATCAAAAATATCTAATTTTTTGGCAGACTTTTCCGCATCACGAATCAAACCTTCCGATGATACAAATTCCGTAAACATCAAATCAACCCCATAAGCTTTACACAAGGCTCGAAACGGTGGGTCGCTAATATCTTCCATAGGTGCCAATATTAATGAAAAATCGGGTAATTTAACCGAACCAATCTCTATCATCTAATAAATTTTGGGCAAAAATACGATAAAAAATTTGGTGATATAGGTATTTTATAAGACCTGTCAGGTTTTGGAAACCTAACAGGTCTCTAAAATTTGCATTTTGCACAAAAAAAGCGCCGAAATCCGGCGCTTTTGTGATTTATTATTTTCTTTAAAACCTATTTAAAAGCCGGAATACCTGTAATATCATAGCCGGTAATCAACAGGTGGATATCGTGGGTACCTTCATAGGTAATAACGGATTCCAGATTCATCATATGACGCATAATCGGATACTCGCCGGTAATACCCATGGCGCCTAAAACTTGACGTGCTTCGCGGACAATATTGAGTGCCATAGCCACGTTGTTACGTTTTGCCATAGATATTTGTGCGGCGGTTGCCCGTCCTTCGTCACGCAGCTTGCCTAAACGCCAAACCAAAAGTTGCGCTTTGGTGATTTCGGTAATCATTTCGGCTAATTTTTTTTGTTGTAATTGGAAACTTGCAATGGGTTTACCAAATTGAATCCGTTCTTTGGCATAGCGCAACGCCGTATCATAGGCATCCATTGCGGCACCGACGGCTCCCCAAGCTATACCGTAGCGGGCGGAATCGAGACACGTTAAAGGACCGCGTAAACCGTCAGCTTCGGGTAAAAGGTTTTCTTTGGGAACCTTGACATCTTGAAAAATCAACTCACCGGTGGCAGAAGTCCGTAAAGACCATTTGTTGTGTGTTTCGGGGGTTGAAAAACCTTCCATACCACGTTCTACAATCAGACCTTTGATACGTCCGGCTTCATTTTTTGCCCAAACAATGGCTATATCTGCAAAGGGGGCATTGGAAATCCACATTTTTGCACCATTGAGTAAATAATGGTCTCCTTTATCGACAAATTTGGTCTCCATACCGCCGGGATTAGACCCATGATTAGGCTCAGTTAAACCAAAGCAACCCATCAATTCGCCTGTGGCTAGTTTAGGAAGGTATTTTTGTTTTTGTGCTTCGCTACCGAATTTCCATATAGGGAACATCACCAATGATGACTGTACAGAAGACGTAGAACGGATACCGGAATCACCACGTTCCAATTCTTGCATTAACAATCCGTAAGAAGTGTAATCCAAACCGGGACCACCATATTCTTCGGGGATAAAAGGACCAAAAGCGCCAATTTCGCCCAAACCTTTGATTAAATGCTTGGGAAATTCCGCTTTTTGGGCATATTCTTCAATAATCGGTGAGACTTCACGTTTGACCCATTCGCGCGCAGCATCTCTTACCAATTTATGTTCATCCGATAGCAAATCATCTACCAGATAATAATCGGGGTGTTTAAATAAATCTTGTGCCATATTGTTTTGATTATTTTTTAAATTAGGCAAACATAGTAATTTGTAAGGATATTTTGACTGAAAAAGATAATTTTTTCTAATGTTTCTGCAACCAAAGTTCGGGGTTGAGTTTGGTGGTGTTTTTATAAACTCTAAACTTTAATTCTGTTTTACCAAAAGCATCAGTTGCTACTTTACCTATGGCTTGTTTGGTTTTGACATGTTCACCGGGTTTGACATAAACTTCTTTTAGGTTGCCATAAATAGTCAAATAATTTCCATGTTTGATAAAAACGGTATTATTGCCCCCCGGAATATATTGAATTTGTAAGACTTTCCCTTCAAAGACTGCATAAACATCGCTATCGGGTTCGGTAGCCAAATAGATACCGGTATTGATTACTTTCACATTTTTAAAGATTTCATGTTGCTGCTTGCCGAATTTGCGTGAGATATAAGCTTTTTTGACCGGCCAAGGCAGGGCGCCTTTGTTGGCGGAAAATTTGGCTGCCAGTTTCTTGCCTTCAGGCGTTAAAAAGAATTTTGATTTTTGTCGCAAAGACTTTTTGACTTTCCGGTTTGAACGGGCAATGGCTTTTTTAATCAAATTCTCAATCATCCGGTCAATTTTTGCCTGTTCGCGTTGTTTGGCTTTAATTTGCTTGAGATAATAGCGTTTTTTCTGCTTAATTTTATTGACAACAGCCAATTGTTTGGCTTGTTCTTTTTTTATGATTTCAGTTTCCTGCCGGTAATTTTGATATAATTTTTGCTTTGCCGCTTTATCTTTTTGCAATTTAACTTTTAAGGCAGCCAATTCTTTTTTCTTTTGTTCTATGGCAACAGCTCGCTTTTTACGATATTTGGCATATTGTTTTAAATATTGTGCCCGCTTGAATGCCTGTTGAAAACTTTCAGCCGAAAATAAAAAATATAATTTGTCTTGGCGTGATCGATTATTATAAGATTGCCTTATCATTTTGGCATAATCGGCTTTCAATTTTTTGAGTTCACGGTTGAGTTCTGTGGTTTTTTCTTCATTTTGTTTGATTAGCCGGCTGATATGATTGATTTCCTGTTGCAGATTTTTAATTAATTTTTGTCGAATTTGAATTTTACGTTTGATTTGCCGGTATTCGGCTATAGCATCCGATTCGGTATGTTTGGTTTGCAATAATTGGCGGTTGATTTGCAAAATTTCTTTTTGCAGGGCTTGCCGTTTTTTTTCCAAACGTTGCTGCAGGTCTTTTTGTGCCGATAATTTTAAAACCGGCAGGAACAAGAACCCTAGCAAAACGAATGAAAAAACTTTGTTCATATCACAAATAAAAAGACAAATTTACAAATCTAATTTCAATTGTTCGGGAGGCAGCAAGTTAAAACTTTTCCGATGATGCACAGTGATACCGAATTTCGCTATGGCAGCACGGTGTTTTGGCGTAGGATAACCTTTGTTATGTTCCCAATCATACTCCGGAAATTCCAAATGCAGTTTTTTCATATAAGCATCACGATGTGTTTTGGCTAAAATAGATGCTGCAGCAATACTCATATATTTACCGTCCCCTTGAATAACCGTTTGAAAAGGAATTTTTTTGTAAGGTTTAAATTTGTTGCCGTCAACTAAAATATAATCCGGTGTTATATGCAAGCCATCCAAGGCTTTGTGCATGGCAAGGATTGAAGCATTTAAAATATTGATTTGGTCAATGGTTTTTTGATCGACAAAAGCTACGGACCAGCTTAAAGCCGCTTGTTCTATTTCGACACGAAGTTCTTCTCTATCGGATTCATTGAGTTTTTTACTATCATTAATCCATTGGTTTTTGTAAGTTTTATCAAAAATGACTGCTGCCGCCGTAACCGGTCCGGCCAGACACCCTCGTCCGGCTTCATCGCATCCGGCTTCAAATTTATTGAATTTATCGAAATAAAAACGCATATATATTATTAAAAATTTAAAAAATAAAGATTTAAGCACTTTAAAAAAACAAATATATATTTTTTAAATTAAATTTGACATCGTTTTGATTGATGTTTTCATAATTATAAACATTTATAATTATATTACTTTTAAAACAGGGTGTAATTTTATAATACAAAATCGTATATCAATGAAAAAATTATTAAGCATATATGTCATATTACTCGGTTTTTTGAATATATCGGCACAATGTTCACAACTGGATGCAGGTGATGATGTTACGGTCAGTTGTTCTGATAACTGTACGACTTTAACAGCTGAAGTTTTTCCCGGTATTGGAGCGCAGACAGATACTTATACTATTGATTCTGCGACTCCTTGTCCTATTCCTCCAAATGGGGGTGTAACGCCAACTTCTATTTATTTGGATGATCGATGGTCAGGAGTTGTTACTTTACCTTTTACCTTTTATTTTTTCGGTCAGCCTTATAATTACCTGATTATAGGAGATAACGGAGTGATATCATTCGATACAAATAGAAGTAGTCCAGAAATTCAAAGACCTAATGATTTTTGTCAGTGGTCCTTTGATCAAACACTCCCCAGTACCGATTTGTTTAGAAACACGATTTTTGGTGCATATCATGATTTATATGTACCGGCTGCTTCTTCTCCCGGTGATAGAATAAGATATTATATATCAGGAACTTATCCGCAAAGAAAATTTGTTGTTTTATTTGATCATGTACCACAATATTCTTGTAATAGTCTATTAACTACCCAACGTATTATTTTATATGAGACATCAAATGTTATTGATGTTCAGATTGATGAAAAACCGGTTTGTTCCGGTTGGCAAAACGGTGTAGCGGTTGTTGGTATTCAAAATGAAGATGGTACGGTGGCATATGTTGCACCCGGACGCAACACAGGTGCTTGGGCGGTTGATCCTTTAAATCCTGAATTATGGCGTATTATCCCTAATCATAATCCTTCAAGTATTATTTTCGATTACAAATGGTATGACGATACAACCAATACATTAGTCGGGACAGGACAGTCAATTAATGTCTGTGTTACAGAAGATACGGTTTACAGAGTAGAAGCGGCGTTTGACGATCCTAATACCGGACAGCATTATACCTTGACCGATACGGTTACGGTATTTTTTGATAACCAATTAGGTAACTTTGATTTAGGTCCGGATATTTATGAATGCGATAATCCTTCAGTAACTTTAGATGCTACTGCGGCTAATGCGACTACTTATACATGGGAAAAAGACGGAGTTGTTATTCCGGGGGCTACATCACCTACTCTTACGGTTACAGAATCAGGACATTACGTAGCAACAGCCGGATTTGGAGTTTGTTCAAAATCGGATGATATTGATGTTTATATAGAAGCTCGTCCTATTGTCAGTTTACCAGCTGATATTGTAGATTGTGAAGGTAATGTCGTTACACTTACCCCAACGATTAGTAATTTATCCGGCAATGAAACATACCAATGGCAAAAAGATGGTGTTGATATTCCGGGAGCAACCAATCCTACACTGGATGTAACAGAAACCGGAAACTACACTGTTGTTGTCTCTAATACCATTGGCTGTGATGCATCAGATGATATCATGCTTACATTTGATCCGGCACCGATACTGGATATTGGTGAAGATCAAGTCGTTTGTGCTTATGACACAGCCGTTGTTGCTGCCAATATTTTAGACGGCGATAACTATGAGTGGTTGGTCAACAGCACTGTAGTTGCTAACAATTCTCCTGTATTAGAACTCAATGGATCAGGTGATTATGATGTGGTACTTAATTTAGATCGTGGTACTTGTTCAGTTACGGATTCTTTACATGTTAAAATTTTAGACCCTATTGCAGTTGTTGCAACTCCTATTCTTTACGGAGAACTTGAAGTTACGGTAACCGGTGGCGGATTATCACCTTATCAATATTCGATTAATGGTGTTGATTTTCAAGATAACAACTACTTTGAAGGTTTGCCAAACGGAGATTATTATATATCAATAAAAGATAGTAACAATTGTGAATATGATAATGTGCTTATGGCGCATGTTATTAATTTGATTGTAATGCAGTTTTTTACACCGAACGGAGATGGCTTTAACGATTATTGGCGTATAGAAAATGCAGAGTACACACCGGAGGCTCAGCTTAATATTTATGATCGTTTTGGTAAATTGGTTAGAAGTATGCGTACATCACAACATGAAACATGGGATGGAACTTTAAATGGCACTTTATTACCTTCAAATGATTATTGGTATATATTGACATTGCCCAACGGAAAAGTTTATAAGGGGCATTTTGCTTTGAAACGATAATAGGTATCATTTTTTAATGATCTCAAATGCCCCGTTAAGCAATAGATTAAGCAAAACTGTTAAAGAAAAGATAAACCGACTACGACTTATTATGTCCGTGATACGCAAGTCAATCCTTTGATGGTATATCAATGCTCAAAAGAAAATAATGTAATAGTCTCATTTTATCTGCAATAAAACGTATTTACGTCAGCAAACGATCGGGTATAAACATTTCGATACCAAAACCGACAATATGCAGGTCACTCGTCTTGCCACTGATTATACACCAACAACATAGGCGACAAGCAATACGAACTGAGCAACCATTTGGGCAATGTGCTCAGTGTAATTACCGACCAAAAGCTGTTAAATATTCGGCGCGGTACACCGGTATTTGAAGCCCGTTTTGATGATGATGAGATAATGCCGTTTAGCCCAACGCCGGACATAACAGAAGTAGCCAACGCCGGACATGTTTTATTAGTAGAAAACACACCGGGCATACCGGAACAAGGCGCTTATACCACCATAAGCTTACAGTCCGGCGAAAAATATTTGTTAAACTTTGATATCTCCGACAACGAATTGGAAGGCATGTTTGAAGTACGCCTTGTAGATAACACCACAAATAACGACGCGTTAAAAGAGCTTATAGCGCAAAAACAGACAGGACACATAAGTTACACGTTTACAGCCCCGACCACCGGCAGTTACACCCTATCGTTCTTAACTTATGAACAAGCCCAAGGCTATTTTAGCCTTGACAACATAGAAATTTTAGACATAACCGGATTAAACCCC